>NZ_JBEXQA010000017.1:0-11263 GCF_040612395.1 Streptomyces sp. NPDC006430 | reverse complement strand
CGAACCGGCCCGTACCGAACTGGCTCGTATCGAACCGGCCCGTACTGCACCGGCCCGTACCGGTACGTCACCGGGATGCCTCGTGCGGCCGAGGCCGGATCCCGGGGTGGGTGGTGATCGTCACGGCGGGGGAGGGCGTCGGGCCCGTAACCTGTCCCCGTGGCAAAACCAGTCCGCATCCCGACCGCGAAAGTCGCCCTCTCCACCGCCTCCGTCTACCCGGAGTCGACGGCGACCGCCTTCGAGATCGCCGCGCGCCTCGGCTACGACGGCGTCGAGGTGATGGTCTGGACGGACCCGGTCAGTCAGGACGTCGACGCCCTGCGCCGCCTCTCCGACGCCCACCAGGTGCCGATCCTCGCCATCCACGCGCCCTGCCTGCTGATCACCCAGCGCGTCTGGTCCACCGATCCGTGGACCAAGCTCCAGCGGGCCCGAGCGGCGGCCGAGCGGCTCGGTGCGAGCACGGTGGTCGTGCACCCGCCGTTCCGCTGGCAGCGCCAGTACTCCCGTGACTTCGTCACCGGCATCTGGCGCATGGCGGACGAGACCGATGTCCGCTTCGCCGTCGAGAACATGTACCCGTGGCGCTACCGCGACCGCGAGATGCTCGCGTACGCCCCCGAGTGGGACGTCACCAAGGACGACTACCGCCATTTCACGGTGGACCTCTCCCACACCGCCACCGCCCGTACGGACGCCGCCGCGATGGTCGACCGCATGGGCGACCGGCTCGCGCACGTGCACCTCGCCGATGGCAACGGCTCGGCCAAGGACGAGCACCTCGTCCCCGGCCGCGGCACCCAGCCCTGCGCCGAGCTGCTGGAGCGTCTCGCCGTCGGCTCCTTCACCGGGCACGTCGTGATCGAGGTCAACACCCGTCGGGCGATGTCCTCCGCGGAGCGCGAGGCCGACCTCGCCGAGGCGCTGGCCTTCACCCGCCTCCACCTCGCGGCCAACGCCGCCCCGATCAAGGCCCCGCGCCCATGACGGAACCGGTCAAGCCCCGTCGCGGTCCCGGCCGCCCCCGCCAGGACGAGGCCGACGACGGCCCCGGCACCCAGGAGCGCATCCGCCTCGCCGCCCGCTCCGAGTTCGCCGCGCGCGGCTACGACAAGGCCTCCGTACGCGGCATCGCCAAGGCCGCCGGGGTGGACCCGGCCCTGGTCCACCACTACTTCGGCAGCAAGGACGAGCTCTTCGCCGCCGCCATCGAGCTCAGCATGGAGCCCACCCTCGTCGTCCCCGCGATCCTCGGGGAGGGTCCCGACGGCATCGGTGAACGCCTGGCCCGCTATTTCCTGGGGATCTGGGAGAACCCGGTCACCCGCGCCCCCCTCCTCGCCGTGATCCGCTCCGCCCTCACCCACGAGGCGGCGGCGAAGGTGCTGCGCGGCCTGATCCTGCGCCGGGTCCTCGAACGGGTCGCCGCCGACCTCAACGTCCCCGACCCCACCTTCCGCGCCGAGCTCGCCGCCTCGCACATGGTCGGCATCGCGATCCTGCGGTACGTCGTCCAGATCGAGCCCCTCGCATCCGCCGACGCGGAGGCCATCGTCACCATGGTGGCCCCCACCCTCCAGCGCTACTTGACCGAAGGCTGAGCCGCCCGTCCCGCCATCCGGACTACCTGTCCGTATCCCGGGCGATGGGCGTAGCCTCGTAACCGAGCCATATCCACAGTCGCGGCAGGCGTGCGAACGCCGCTGCACTCATGGGGAGAAACCCGATGCCCGAGCTGAGGTCCCGCACCGTCACCCACGGCCGCAACATGGCGGGCGCACGCGCCCTTATGCGTGCGTCGGGAGTAGCGAGCGAGGACATCGGGAAGCCGATCATCGCGGTCGCCAACTCCTTCACCGAGTTCGTCCCCGGCCACACCCACCTGGCCCCGGTCGGCCGGATCGTCTCCGAGGCCATCCGCGCCGCGGGCGCCATCCCGCGCGAGTTCAACACCATCGCGGTCGATGACGGCATCGCCATGGGACACGGCGGCATGCTGTACTCCCTGCCTTCCCGCGATCTGATCGCGGACTCGGTCGAGTACATGGTCGAGGCCCACTGCGCCGATGCCCTGATCTGCATCTCCAACTGCGACAAGATCACCCCCGGCATGCTGATGGCCGCCATGCGCCTCAACATCCCGGTCGTTTTCGTCTCCGGCGGCCCGATGGAGGCCGGCCAGGCCACCCTCGTCGACGGCACCGTCCGCAAGCTCGACCTGATCAACGCGATCGTCGACGCCGTGAACGAGAACGTGTCGGACGAGGACGTGCTGCGGATCGAGGAGAACGCCTGTCCGACCTGCGGGTCGTGTTCCGGCATGTTCACCGCCAACTCGATGAACTGCCTGGCCGAGGCCATCGGCCTGGCCCTGCCCGGCAACGGCTCCGTCCTCGCCACGCACACCGCCCGCCGCGCCCTGTACGAGAACGCCGGCCGCACGGTCGTCGAGATCACCAAGCGGTACTACGAGCAGGACGACGCGTCGGTCCTGCCTCGCTCCATCGCCACCCGCGAGGCCTTCGAGAACGCCATGGCCCTCGACATCGCCATGGGCGGCTCCACGAACACGATCCTCCACCTGCTGGCCGCCGCCCAGGAAGCGGGCCTCGACTACGACCTCACCGACATCGACGAGGTCTCGCGCCGCGTGCCGTGCCTGGCCAAGGTCGCGCCGAACGTGGCACCCGGCGGCACGTACTACATGGAGGACATCCACCGGGCGGGCGGCATCCCCGCCATCCTCGGCGAACTACACCGCGGCGGACTCCTGAACAAGAACGTCACCACGGTCCACTCCGACGGGCTGGAGGACTGGCTCGCGACGTGGGACGCCCGTTCCGGCACCGCCTCGGACGAGGCCATGGACCTGTGGCACGCGGCTCCCGGCTGCAAGCGCTCCGCCACCGCCTTCTCGCAGTCCGAGCGCTGGGAGACCCTCGACCTCGACGCCGAGGGCGGCTGCATCCGCTCCGTGCAGCACGCGTACTCCAAGGACGGCGGCCTCGCCGTACTGCGCGGCAACATCGCGGTCGACGGCTGCGTCGTGAAGACGGCGGGCGTCGACGAGTCGATCTGGACCTTCGAGGGCCCGGCGGTCGTCTGCGAATCGCAGGACGAGGCCGTCGACAAGATCCTCCGCAAGGAGATCAAGGAGGGCGACGTCGTCGTCATCCGTTACGAGGGTCCCCGCGGCGGCCCCGGCATGCAGGAGATGCTCTACCCGACCTCCTTCCTCAAGGGCCGCGGCCTCGGCAAGGCCTGCGCCCTGGTGACGGACGGCCGCTTCTCCGGCGGCACCTCGGGCCTGTCCATCGGCCACGCCTCCCCGGAGGCGGCCTCGGGCGGCACGATCGCCCTGGTGGAGGACGGGGACCGGATCCGCATCGACATCCCGAACCGGTCGATCGAGCTGCTGGTCTCCGACGAGACCCTGGCGGCCCGCCGTGAGGCCCTCGGCGGCGTCTACGCCCCGAAGAACCGGGAGCGCAAGGTCTCGGCGGCCCTGCGCGCCTACGCGGCGATGGCGACGAGCGCGGACAAGGGCGCCGTCCGCGACGTCAGCCGGCTCTGACGCTGCCCGAGCCGTGACACGGAACCCCTCCCGGATGTCCGGGAGGGGTTCCGTGTCACGGGTGGCCGGCCCGCCCGGTTCACCACCCCGCGGGGTTGCCCGCGTCGACGGCGAAGACCGATCCGTCCGGTGCCGACGCGTAGACCCGCCCGTCGGGGGCCGCCACCGGCGCGGGCAGCGTCGCCGCGAAGGTGTTCCGGCCCTCGCTCATCCGCGGCTTGGTCTGCCCCGCCAACCGCCGCGTTGCGGTGTCCACCGCCAGCAGCCGCCCGTCCAGTGCCGCGAGGTACAGCCGTCCGTTCCCGAGCACGGGCCGCGAGGCGGCGGTCACGCCCGTCTCCAGCCGCCATTCCTCCCGGCTCCCGCCCACGGCGACCAGCGCACCCGAGATGCCGAACACGTACGTCACCCCGTCGGGGCCGACGGCCGCCTGGGCCTGGAGGAGGGGCGCCGACAAGCCGGTCGTCCGTACCGCCTTGGTCCGCAGGTCGACGCGGACGACCGCGGTGGTCATTCCCGCGGTGTCGCTCTCCAGTAGGTACAGCCCGCCGCCGGCCACGCCGACGGGTTCCACCGTCCCGGACACCCGGACCTGCCCGCTGAGCGCCCCGTTCGCCGGGTCGACCTCCGCCACCTGCGTGGACTTGCCGTCCGCGGCGGGGGTGGAGAGGTGCAGGACGGGGCTGGCGCCCGGTTGCGTCGGCCCGGGGTACCAGGTGGAGCCCACTGCCGCGATCCGCTTGGTCCACTGGACGGCGCCGCCGGCCGCATCGAGGGCCGTGACCTTCCCGTCGGGTTCCGCGACCAGCACGCGCGGGCCGGCGGGCACGACCCTCGTGCCGGGCGTCAGGCTCCGCTTCCACCGCTCCGCACCCGTCGCCGGGTCCAGTGCCAGGAGCAGACGGCCGCCCGTCGTCACCGTGAACACGAGCCCGCCGCCGTGGAACGGCGTGCTCGCCTCGGCCGATCCGGGGGCCGCCGGGACGGACCACAGCACCGAGCCGTTCGCGGGGTCGAGCCGGGCGGCGGCCAGCCCGTGCCCCGAGCAGTACAGGCCCGCCGCCTCCCACGAACACGCCGACAGCGGTTTCCCCTGCCCCTGCACGCCCAGCGGCACCGCCCACGGTGCGAAGGGCCTCGCCCCGGGCCCCGGCGCCGCCTTCTTGTCCGCAGGCTGTCCCGACGCCTCGGCTGCCGCCCCGAACTGGAGGTACCCGCCGATCGCCCCGGCCGCGAGCAGCAGGCCCAGCCCCGCGGCCGTGGCCGCCACCCGAGTCCGGCGTCCGGCCGCCGCGGGCCGATCGGTCGCGATCCGCTCCCGCCGGTGCGTGACCTCCTGCTCCGGCTCCTGCTCCCGTGCCCGGGCCGCGGCGCGGGGCTGCGCCGCGGCCCCGGCCGGCGGCCGGGGCCGCGGCTTCGGGATGAAGGCCTGCGTGTCCTCGGAGGTCGGATAGGCGACCGCCCGCATCTCCGCGATCAGGTCCTCCGCGGTGGGCCGGTCGGCCGGCTCCTTCGCGAGGCACCGCGCGACGAGCGGCGCGAGCTGCGCCGGAAGCCCGCTCAGATCGGGCTCGCTGTGCACCACCTGGTACGCCACGAGGTAGTGGCTGTCGGAGTCGAACGGTCCGTGCCCCGTCGCCGCGTGCACGAGTACGGCCCCCAGGGCGAAGACGTCCGCGGCCGTCCCGACGTCCCTCGGTCGCTGGAACTGCTCCGGCGCCATGTAGGGCGGCGTCCCGATCAGCTTTCCGGTCTCGGTCCGCAGGTCGCTGTCCGCCGGTCGCGAGATGCCGAAGTCGATGACCCGTACCCCGTCCGGGGCCATCAGGACGTTGCTGGGCTTGAGGTCGCGGTGGACGACCCCCGCCCGGTGGATGTCCCGCAGGGCCTCCGCCAGCCCGGCGGCGAGCCTGGCCAGTTCGACGGGGTCCAGCACCCGTTCCCGTACGCGCTCGGCGAGCGTCGGGGCATCGATGAACAGGGTGGCCATCCACGGCCGTTCGGCATCCGGATCGGCATCCACGACGGGGGCGGTGAAGGCCCCGCTCACTCGCCGGGCCGCGGTGACCTCCTGCCGGAAGCGGGCCCGGAACTCCGGATCGACCGCGTGCTCGGCGTGCACGATCTTGACGGCGAGTTTCAGCCCGGAGTCGGAGGTGGCCAGGTGGACGACGCCCATGCCGCCGGAACCGAGCACCGATTCGAGCCGGTACTGCCCGGCGTACTCCGGAAAGCCCACGTAGTCCGCGCGCAACGAATGCACCGCTCACCACCCCCGCCGGAGCCTAGTCGTGACCCGTACGAATCTCCAAGGGGCCTGCTACCCTGCGCGAGTTGCGCACGGCAACGCCCACGGGGGGAGATTTCGCATGTCCGTAGAGAACGATTCAAGCCAAATCCAGGGCCTGGCCGCCACCACTTCCGACTCCGGCTTCCAGACCTTCGCGGTCGCTCCGGGCTACCGGGTCAACGTCCGCAGCGGCCCCGGACTCGGTTACGCCATCGTCAGGGTGCTCCCCTACGGCGCTTCGGTGACGATCCGCTGCCAGACGGACGGCGACACGGTCACCGGCCCGTACGGCACGACGAACATCTGGGACTGCATCGGCAACGGCGAGTTCGTCTCCGACGCGTACGTGCACACGGGCAGCGACGGCTACGTCGCCACCCAGTGCGCGTAGCGGCACGGCCCGTCTGACACCTGAGACACGCGTGGCCCGGACCGTCCGCCGGGGGATACTCGCTGGTGTGAGCGACGACCAGCGAGACCAGACCCACCCCCGGCCTTCGTCGGGGGTGCCCGCAGCCGCGACGAAGGCCGGACAGGTCCCGGCGGCCTCCGCCGGCCCCGAGCCCGAGCCGATCCGGTTCTTCGGCACCACCTGGGTGGATCACGACGGCGGCTACGCCCTGCGCCGGGTCGGCGTCGCCGTCGGCTCGCTCGCCACTGCCGTCGCCGCGGCCGTCCTGCTCCGGCTCTCCTACGAGGGCCTGGAGATCGGCAACGTCGGCACCTTCCTCAACGTCTCCGTCGTCGTCCTCTTCGCGATCGCCAGCTCCATCGCCTTCGCCAAGACCTGGGACTCCTTCAGTCGCCGTCCCGCCCCGTCCTCCGACGAGGCAGCCCTCAAGGGCCTGAAGACGATCGGTTTCATCGGCTCCCTCATCGCGTACTTCCTGCGCTGCTTCGCCGAGGCCCCAGGCGAGAAGCTGCGCCGGGCCGAGTACCAGCGCGCCACCGCCGAATTCGCCCGCCGCCGCAGCACCCGTACGGGCAACCCGGCCGCGCGCCGTCCCAAGCGGAAGAAGTGAACGCCTGCGGGTGAGTCCGCCCGGCCCGCCAACGCGCCCGGCCCCGCCAACCCGTACGGCCCCACCAACCCGTCCGGTCCTGTGACCTGTTGACGCCCCGGCACCGCCAGGAGCATTATTCATCGCATGATGAATAATCGAGAGCGAGAGGCGGCCCGGGCCACCGCCCCGGGCCCGGCCGCCGCCGTGCACGCCCGGGGCCTCACCGTCCGCCGCGGCACCGGCCGCACCCCCCGCACCGTCATTGACGGCATCGACTTCGACGTCCCCAGCGGACGGATCACCGGTCTCCTCGGCCCCTCCGGCTGCGGCAAGTCCACCCTCATGCGCGCCGTCGTCGGCACCCAGGCCCACGTCACCGGCACCCTCGACGTGCTCGGTCGCCCCGCCGGCCACCCCGAGCTCCGCTCCCGCATCGGCTACGTCACCCAGGCCCCCTCGATCTACGACGACCTCACCGTCCGGCAGAACCTCGACTACTTCGCCGCCGTCCTCGATCCCGGCCGCGCCGCGGCCCCCCGCCGCCGCGCCGCCGTCGCCCGCGCCATCACCGACGTCGACCTCGCCAGCCACACCACCGCCCTCGCCGGCAACCTCTCCGGCGGCCAGCGCAGCCGCGTCTCCCTCGCCGTGGCCCTGCTCGGCACCCCCGAGCTCCTCGTGCTCGACGAACCGACCGTCGGCCTCGACCCGGTCCTGCGCCGCGACCTGTGGAACCTCTTCCACGAGCTTGCCGCCACCCGCGGCACCACGATCCTCGTCTCCTCCCACGTCATGGACGAGGCCGAGCGCTGCCACGACCTGTTGCTCATGCGCGAGGGCCGCATCCTCGCCCAGGACACGCCCGCCGCACTGCGCACCCAGACCCACGCCGCCACCGTCGAACAGGCGTTCCTCAGCCTCGTCGACGAGGCCGACACCCCCGCCGCCCAGGAGCCGACCCCGTGACCGCCACCACTGCAATGAACGGCGCCCGTACCGCCGCCACCGCCGCCCGTGTCCTGCGCCAGCTGCGCCACGACCCGCGCTCCATCGCCCTGATGCTCGCGGTCCCCCTCCTGATGCTCACGCTGCTGCGCTACGTCTTCGACGGGAGCCCACGCACCTTCGACAGCATCGGCGCATCCCTCCTCGGGATCTTCCCCCTGATCACCATGTTCCTGGTGACCTCGATCGCGACCCTGCGCGAGCGCACCTCCGGCACCCTCGAACGCCTCCTTGCCATGCCGCTCGGCAAGGGCGACCTCATCGCCGGCTACGCCCTCGCCTTCGGCGTCGTGGCCGTCGTCCAATCCCTCCTGGCCACCGGCCTCGCCCTCTGGCTCCTCGGCCTCGACGTCGTCGGCTCGCCCTGGCTACTCCTGCTCGTCGCCCTCCTCGACGCGCTCCTCGGCACCGCCCTCGGACTCTTCGTCTCGGCCTTCGCGGCCAGCGAGTTCCAGGCCGTCCAGTTCATGCCGGCCGTGATCTTCCCCCAGCTGCTGCTCTGCGGGCTCTTCGCCGCACGCAACACCATGCAGCCCGTCCTCGAACACATCTCCGACGCCCTGCCCATGTCCTACGCCGTCGACGGCATGACCCAGGTCGTCACCCACACCGACATGACCGCCGACTTCGTCCGCGACGTGGTGATCGTGGCCGCCTGCGGTCTCCTCGTGCTCGCCCTCGGCGCGGCCACCCTCCGCCGCCGCACCCCCTGACCGCACTGCGGACGGTTCCTCGCCGCTGCGCGCTCGGGTGCAAGGATGAGCACGTAGACGCATCCTCAGCACCACCCCACGTGCACCACGACCTCCCGGCCTGCGCTGGGAGGTACCCCCAGGCGAGGTGAATCGGGCATGACCCAGACAGTCGCAGTCCTCGGTACCGGCAAGATCGGCGAGGCCCTGCTCAGCGGAATGATCCGCGGCGGCTGGCCCGCCTCCAAGCTCCTCGTCACCGCCCGCCGCGCGGAAAGGGCCGAGGAGCTCCGTACCCGCTACGGCGTCGAGGCCGTCAGCAACGCCGAGGCCGCCAAGCGCGCCGACACGCTGATCCTCACCGTCAAGCCGCAGGACATGGGCAAGCTCCTCGACGAGCTCGCCCCGCACGTCCCCGCCGACCGCCTGGTCATCAGCGGCGCCGCAGGCATCCCCACCTCCTTCTTCGAGGAGCGGCTCGCGCCCGGCACCCCGGTCGTCCGCGTCATGACGAACACCCCCGCCCTCGTCGACGAGGCCATGTCCGTCATCTCGGCCGGCAGCCACGCCACCTCCGAACACCTGGCCCACACGGAGGAGATCTTCGGAGGTGTCGGCAAGACCCTGCGCGTCCCCGAGTCCCAGCAGGACGCCGCCACCGCCCTCTCCGGCTCCGGCCCCGCGTACTTCTACTTCCTCGTCGAGGCGATGACCGACGCCGGCATCCTCCTCGGCCTGCCCCGGGCCCAGGCCCACGACCTCATCGTCCAGGCCGCCATCGGCGCGGCCGTGATGCTCCGCGACAGCGGCGAACACCCGGTCAAGCTCCGCGAAGCCGTCACCTCCCCGGCCGGCACCACCATCAACGCGATCGTCGAACTGGAACGGCACGGTGTACGGGCCGCCCTGATCGCCGCCCTCGAAGCCGCCCGCGACCGAAGCCGCGAGCTCGCCTCCGGCAACGGCTGACACGGAAGTACGGGCCCCCGCACGCACGGGGGCCCGCCCCCCTTCAGGGCTCCAGCAGCCCGATCGTCCGGTACGCCCGGTCCACGACGGGCCGTGCCAGCGCCCGCGCCCGCCCGGCCCCCTCCCGCAGTACCTTCTCCACCGCCGCCGGATCGGCCGCAAGCTCGGCATGCCGCTCGCGCACCGGCCGCAGCACCTCCACGAGGGCGTCGGCGACGTCCCGCTTGAGCGCCCCGTACCCGCTGTACCCCTCGGCGAGCAGGGCCGGATCCCCGTCGGTGCAGGCGGCCAGCAGGTCCAGCAGGTTCGAGACCCCCGGCCGCTCCACCGGGTCGTAGACGACCCCGCCGTCCCCGCTGTCGGTCACGGCCCGCATGACCTTCTTCCGAACCACCTCGGGCTCATCGAGCATGAACACCACGCCCGGCCCCGTCCCACCCGACTTCCCCATCTTCGAGGTCGGCTCCTGAAGGTCCATGACCCGCGCGGCGACCGCCGGATACGTCGCCTTCGGCACTGTGAAGGTGTGCCCGTACCGCTGGTTGAACCGCACCGCCAGATCCCGGGCCAGCTCCACGTGCTGGCGCTGGTCGTCGCCCACCGGCACTTCTTTGGTCTCGTAGGCCAGGATGTCGGCGGCCATCAGCACCGGATACGTGAGCAGCGACAGCCGTACGCCGTCCCCGGAGGCCTGGGCCTGCGCGGCCTTCTCCTTGTACTGGATCATCCGCCGTAGCTCTCCGTCGGTGGCGGTGCACTCCAGCAGGTAGGCCAGTCGGGTGTGTTCGTCGACGTGGCTCTGGACGAACAGTGTGCACTTCTCCGGGGACAGCCCGGCGGCGAGCAGCAGTGTCGCCGCCTGCCGACTGAGCCGGCGCACCCGTGCCGGATCGTGCTCGATCGTCAATGCGTGGAGGTCGACGACGCAGAACAGCGCCTCGTCCGGCCGCTGGTCGGTGGCGACCCAGTGCCGGACGGCTCCCAGGTAGTTCCCCAAGGTCAGATGCCCGGTCGGCTTGATCCCGCTGAAGATCCTCGTCATGTCCTGTCTCCCTGTTCGGTCCGTGACTCGTGTCGGTGCCGCCGCGGCGGGCGACCGAGCCACTCCCGGAGGGAGAAACAGAAACGGCCGCCGTAGCGGCGGCCGTGAGCGCATGCGTGCTCGCGCGATGGGTCGGCCGCCCTCAGGCGGCCCACCAGCGAAGGCTGAGTGTGAGCACGTGCGTGGTCATGGGGACAGGCTAGCGCTCCCAGGGTCGCCTGTCCTGGAGTTGACACAGATTCCTCCGATCCGTAAGGTTCTTCGAGTTGTCCGACGTGAGCGCCGACTCCGGTCGGTCCCCGGGCAGCCATCCCGCACTACCCATTCGAACGAACGGCGCATTGCCGTTTCGTTTTCATGCGTATTTGCGAATGAGGAATCCGCGTCCAAGGACGCAGTCGCCGATTAGGTTCGGGGGCGAGGAATCCGCTACTGTCTCACTCGCCGCAAGGGCCCAACAGCCCAAGCAGCACAACCCGCTGATTGGGGGTCAGGCCCGAAAGGATCTGATAGAGTCGGAATCGCCGGAAAGGGAAACGCGAAAGCGAAGACCTGGAAAGCGAAACCCGCTTCGACCGGGAATCGGACACGAAAGAGTCTGATAGAGTCGGAAACGAAGAACGAAGCCCGGAGGAAAGCCCCAGTAATGAGGGTGAGTACAAAGGAAGCGTCCGTTCCTTGAGA
>NZ_JBEXQA010000016.1:0-153989 GCF_040612395.1 Streptomyces sp. NPDC006430 | reverse complement strand
CCGCAGTCCTCTCAATCCTCCATGCCCAGGTCCTCGCCCTGACCGACGAGCCCAACAAGATCAAGACGACATGTTAATGATCTGCAAGCCCTTAGAGAAGCTGGCGGGGTTTTTGGAGCAGGGGCCGGCCGCGCATGGCTGGGTGGAGGACCAGGTGTGGACCGCATCAAGGGTGGCCACGCTGATCGGTAGGAAGTTCCACGTCTCCTACAGCGTCTCCGGGGCCACTCGGTTGATGCACCGACTCGGCTTCAGTCCGCAGGTGCCCGCACGGCGGGTGGCCGAACGCGACGAGCAGGCCGTGAGCGTGTGGCGGGAGGTGACCTGGGCGGAGGTAAACGGGCCCGGGCGGCCTGCGGGGGCTATGTCTGCTTCGAGGACGAAGCCGGCTTCACCCGACGGCCGCCCCGGGGACGCACCTGGGGCCGGCGCGGCATCACCCCGGTCGTGACCGTGAGCGGACGCCGCTCGGGACGACTGTCGGTAGCCGGGCTGATAGCGATGCGGCCCGGCTCCCGCACCCGGCTATGCCACCGCTTGCGGACCCATCCCGCGGGCAAGGGCAAGCGCCGCAGCATGGGCGAACGGGACTTCATTGCGCTGGTCGACGGCGTCCATCAGCTGGTCAGGGCGCCGATCGTGCTGGTCTGGGACCGGCTCAATACCCACGTCTCCCGCATGATGCGGGACCTCGTCGCCGAGCGGGCGTGGCTGACGGTGTTCCTGCTGCCCGCCTACTCGCCCGACCTGAACCCGGTCGAGGGCGTGTGGGCGCACGTCAAGCGCAGCCTGGCCAACCTCGCCGTCATGGCCCTCGACCGCTTGGAAGTCCTCGTGCGCAACCGGCTCAAACACCTCCAGTACCGGCCCGACACCCTCGACGGCTTCATAGCCGGCACCGGCCTGACCTTCGACGACCCGGCGTCACCCTGACGAGCTGAAGTCAGTCAGCCCTTTCCATCCTCACTCTGAGCTGGCCAGATGCAGGGCGAGGACGGCCTGGACGAGGCTGGTGATCCGGGTGGTCGAGCACCGGAGCCTGCGGAGGAGCCGCCAGGCTTTGAGGGTGGCCATGGCCTGCTCGACGAGTGCGCGGATCTTCGCGTGGGACCGGTTGACGGCCTTCTGACCGGTGGAAAGGGTTTCCCAGCGGCCCCAGTAGGGGGTGCGGACGGTTCCGCCGGAACCCCGATATGCCTTGTCCGCCCAGCACTTGATGTCGGCTGCGGCAAGGGCGTCGACGATGCCGTGCTCGCGGGCCGCGCGGACATCGTGGACGGCGCCGGGCAGGGCCGGCGAGGCCCACAGCAGCCGGCCGAAGGGATCCGTGAGGACCTGCAGGTTCATCCCGTGCTTCTTGTGTTTCCCGGAGTAGAAGGGCCGGTCCGCGGCGATGCGGTCGATCGGCAGGAGTGTGCCGTCGAGGATCACGAACGCCTTCGTCGACGCGACCCGGATCGCGTCGGCCAGGGTGGGCGCGAGACCTGCCAGGAGTTCGACAGCCTCGGTGGCATACCGGTAGGCGGTCGTGGTTCCGATACCGAATCCGGCCGCGAGCTGGGCATACGTGTGTCCCATCCGCAGGTGGGCGAGTGCGAGCAGGGCCTGGCGGCCGGGGTTCAGACGCCTCCAGCGGGAGCCGATCGCGCGGCGGTGCTGCCGCAGACGGGCGGACAGGAAGCGCAGGGCAGAGCTGGACACGTCGACGCCCGACGGGTAGACAAGCATGCGAAGCCTCTGGTGGATACGGTTCTCTTGGTCGAAAACCCATCTACCAGAGGCTTCACCACGTTGTCAGCCCAACCGGCTTGCTCCTGCTGCAAGTTGGAAAGGGCTCAGTATCTGGTCATCAACTGCACGAACGTCCTCTTGGGCGCCGTTGGCGGACGCGTGCGTGACGGTTTGGGCTCTGGACACCACTTCGGACGCGGTCGGCGGGTATTCGGCCGCCCAGCCTCTGCCGATGCTGGACGCCGCCGAGCGGGAGCGGGCCGGGCAGCTGCTGCGGGCGGGCGACCGGCGACGCTACCTGGCCTCGAGCGTGGGGCTTCGGGTGCTGATCGGCGGATACCTCGGGCTGGCCCCGGCGGACGTGGTGTTGGTCCGCGAGACCTGACCGCGCTGTGGCGGCCCGCACGGCAGGCCCGCCGTGGCCAGCGGCGCCCTGCACTTCTCCCTCTCGCACAGCGGCGACGTGGCCTACCTCCCTTCGCCGGGGTACCGGTCGGGGTCGACGTGGAGAAAATTCCGAGCGCCGCCGTGGTGGCCGACGTACTGACCACCCTGCACCCGGCGGAGACTGCGGAGCTGACCGCTCTCCCGGAGCCGGAGCGGCGGGTGGCGATGGGCCGGGTATGGTCCCGCAAGGAGGCCTACCCATTCTTGAGAGCAGCCACAGCTTCTCGACGCGCTTCCCGGGCGGCGCGAGGTTGTGCCGCTTCACGTAATCGATGACCCGCCTGCACTCCGCTTCCGTCGCCTCGTCGGGCTCGGGGATGGCCACCCGCCGTTCAGCGACGAGCCGTTCGATCAACTCCTCCGCCTTGGCGCGCCGTGCCCGGGCCGCAGGCCGTTCCGAGTACGGCATGAGAGTCTTCTCCGCGGCGCCCTGGAGCGCGGCAACGTATCGAGGACCTCCGGATAGTGGCCGTGCTCGAGATAGAACTTCCCGACCTCGGTGACCTCGCACCGCACCGCCCTGGCACGACGTACGACGACCAGCAGTCCCCTGGTCTCTCAACGCGTACGCGGAGAGCCGTTCAGCCGACGCCAAGCCCAGCTCTTCGCCGGCATCCAGCCGCCGCAGGAGCTCTCGCTGGCGGCCATTCAACAGGGACCAGCGGTGCGTGCACCCACGTCCCGCTCACCAGCAAATCCCCCTTTGCTGGACATCCGCGAGCACCGGCCAGCAATCCGGCGAGGTGGCCCCGGCCTCCATCGACTAGGAGGGCCACGCTCGTACGTCTTCCCGCAGACACGGACCGGTGGGGTGGCCGCGGCGGCTCATACAGAGCGTGTGCGCGGGAAGATGTCGGTCAACGCCCGGACAGAGTCGGCATCAGGCCATCCATCGCACGCATAGAGCCGCCTCCCCGGGCAGGCGCTCGACCTGGCCCGGGGGCAACCTACCGCTGCTGATGCACTGTCAGGAAATCGGCCCGGCGAGCGTCAAATGAGCGTCACGAGCGTCATTTCAGCGTCAAGACATCGCCCGTAACGCCCATAGCGCACATAATGCGCACCGACAAAACCGCAGGTCAGGCGTCTTCCCGTACCGGCTCCAGGATCGCGACGCACTCGACATGATGGGTCATCGGGAAGAGGTCGAAGACGCGGAGGGTGCGGGGCTTGTAGCCGGCTTCGGCGAAGTACGCCAGGTCGCGGGCCAGGGCCGCCGGGTCGCAGGCCACGTACGCGATGCGGCGGGCGGAGAGACCCGCGACGTGGCGGACCGTCTGCTTGCCGGCCCCCGCGCGCGGGGGGTCCAGGACGACCAGGTCGCACTCCGTGATGCCGGTCTTCGGGAGGACCGTCTCGACCTTGCCCTGTTCGATGCGGACCCGGGGGAAGTCCGCCAGGTTGTGGCGGGCGTCCTCCACCGCGCGCTTCGTGGACTCGATGCCGAGCACCGCGCCCGTCTCGCCCAGGCGTTCGGCCAGCGCGCCCGCGAAGATGCCGACGCCGCAGTACAGGTCGAGGGCCATCTCGCCCTTGCGCGGCATCAGGCCCTGCATGACGGCCTTGATCAGGGTGTCGGCGGCCTGCGGGTGGACCTGCCAGAAGCCGCCCATGCCGACGCGGTAGGTGCGACCGTCCGCGCGCTCGCGTACGAAGGGGCGGCCGTGGACGCGGTGGACCCCGCCGTCCTTCTCCTCGACCCGAAGGACCGAGACGGGCTTGTCCAGCTCGACGAGCGGAAGGCGACCGCCGGGGCGGGGGGTCAGGACGACCTGGCGGTCGTTCGAGCCGGAGGCGGCGATGGCCTCGACGGTGGCCATCTGGGGCCAGTCCTGCTTCTCGATGCCCAGCTCGCTGACGCCCGGCGCCGCGATCATGCAGTGGTCGATCAGCTCGATGTCGTGCGAGCGGTGCTTGCGCAAGCCCACCCGGCCGTCCTCGTCGATGGCGAACTGCACACGGGTGCGCCACTGCGGCACCTGTCCGGCCGGCAGCTTGTCGCCCTCGGCCGGCATGACCGTGCCGTCCCAGCCGGCCTCCTCCGGGGTGAGCCCGGCGAGCCGCTTCAGCTGCTCGGCGACGACCTCGCCCTTGAGGCGGCGCTGGGCGCCCGGCTTGGCGTGCTGCCAGTCGCAGCCGCCGCACTTGCCGGGGCCGGCGTACGGGCACGGGGCCTCGACGCGGTCCTTGGAGGCCTCCAGCACGGTGATCGCGTCGGCGCGCAGGAAGCGGGAGTCCTCCTCGCCCTCGGTGATCTTCGCGATGACCTTCTCGCCGGGCAGCGTGTGGCGGACGAAGAGGACGCGGCCGTCGGCGGTCCGGGCGATGCAGTGCCCGCCGTGCGCGACGGGGCCGACCTCGACCTCGTACTCCTCCCCGACCAGTGACTGCTTCTCGTTCTGCTCGGTCATGGTGGGGAGGCTCCAAGGGTCAAGGGTCAAGGATCAAGGATCAAGAGGAAAACGGGGAAACGGGTCGTACAGGAACGGCCGGACGGCCGACCCACCAGTTTACGTGGATCCCGTCCGGCCGTTCGCCACCCCGACCCGGCCCTACTTCGCCGCGCGGTCCTTCGAGCGCGACGTGTCCACCGGTCCGCGGCGCACCGAGCCCGGAGCGTTCCATTCCTGCCGCTTCTTCGCCCGCTTCCTCGCGAGCTCCGAGGACTGCAGTTGGTAGGGCACGGAGGTGACCATCACGCCGGGCGTGAAGAGCAGCCGGCCCTTGAGCCGCAGCGCGCTCTGGTTGTGCAGCAGGTGCTCGTACCAGCGGCCGACGACGTACTCGGGGATGTACACGCTGACGGCGTCGCGCGGGTTCTCGCTGCGCAGCCCCTTCACGTACTCCACCACGGGGCGGGTGATCTCCCGGTACGGCGAGTCGAGGATCTTGAGCGGAACGTTGATCCCGCGCCGCTCCCACTCCTCCTTGAGGGCCTTGGTCTCGACCTCGTCCACGTTGACGCTGAGCGCCTCCAGCCGGTTGGAGTGCAGCAGCTTGGCGTAGGCGAGGGCGCGCAGGGTGGGCTTGTGGAGCTTGGACACCAGGACGACGGAGTGCACCCGCGAGGGCCGCACGTACTCGTCGGGGCGCTCCTCGGCGGCGGCGATCTCGGTGGACACCCGGTCGTAGTGCTTGCGGATCGCGGTCATCGTGCCGTAGAAGATCACCATGCCGAGCAGGGCGACCCAGGCTCCGTGGGTGAACTTGGTGGCGAGCACGACGACCAGCACGAGGCCGGTGAAGAAGGCGCCGAAGGTGTTGATCGCGCGGGAGCGGATCATGTGGCGGCGCTTGGCGGGGTCCGTCTCGGCCTTCAGGTGCCGGTTCCAGTGGCGGACCATGCCGGTCTGGCTGAGCGTGAAGGAGACGAAGACGCCGACGATGTACAGCTGGATCAGCTTCGTCGAGTCGGCCCCGTAGAGCCAGGTGAGCAGGGCCGCCGCGCCGGCGAGCAGCACGATGCCGTTGGAGAAGGCGAGCCGGTCGCCGCGGGTGTGCAGCTGGCGCGGCAGGTAGCGGTCCTGGGCGAGGATCGAGCCGAGCAGCGGGAAGCCGTTGTACGCGGTGTTGGCCGCGAGGAACAGCACGAGTGCGGTGGCCGCGGCCAGCATGACGAAGAAGAACGAGCCGTCGCCGAAGACCGCCTCGGCCACCTGGGAGATGACCGGGTTCTGCACGTACGAGGGGCCGACCGGGGTGCCGTTGACCAGCAGGTCCGTGGCGGGCTTCTCGGCCATCCTGACGTCGGTGGCCATGGCCAGGCCGATGATGCCGCAGAACATGGTCACGGCCAGGGCGCCCATGAGCGCCAGGGTGGTCGCCGCGTTCTTGCTCTTGGGCTTGCGGAAGGCGGGTACGCCGTTGCTGATCGCCTCGACGCCGGTCAGGGCGGCACAGCCGGAGGAGAAGGCCCGCAGGAGGAGGAAGACCAGGGCGAAGCCGGCCAGACCCTCGTGTTCCGCCTTGATCTCGAAATCGGCGGTCGGGGCCTTCATGGTGTCGCCGAGGACGATGCCGCGCCAGGCACCCCACGCGATCATGATGAATACGCCGGCGACGAAGACGTAGGTCGGAATCGCGAAGAGCTTGCCGGACTCCTTCATGCCGCGCAGATTCATCAGCGTGAGCAGCAGGATCATCCCGATGGCGCAGAGCACTTTGTTCTCGACGACGAAGGGGACGGCGGAGCCGAGGTTCTCGACGCCCGAGGCGATCGACACGGCGACGGTCAGCACGTAGTCGACGAGCAGGGCGCTCGCGACGGTGAGGCCGGCCTTGGGGCCGAGGTTGGTGTTGGCGACCTCGTAGTCGCCGCCGCCGCTGGGGTAGGCGTGAACGTTCTGCCGGTAGGAGGCGACCACGGTGAACATCAGCACGACGACCGCAACCGCGATCCATGGGCTGAAGCGGTACGCCGACACGCCCGCGATCGAGAGGACCAGCAGGACCTCACCCGGTGCATATGCCACCGAGGAGAGCGGGTCGGACGCGAAGACGGGGAGGGCGATCCGCTTGGGGAGGAGAGTTTCTCCGAGGCGGTCGCTGCGCAGCGCCCGGCCGATCAGGATCCGTTTGGGCACGTCGGTCAGTTTGGACACGCAGAGGATCGTAAGCGTTCGAAATCGGCCTGACGAACCCCCTACCCCATAAACCGCCCGATGGGAGCCCGAGGGCACGCACGAGACACCGCAAGAGACCCCATGGGTGACCGCCCGTGTGTAGCTTGGGCCGTGGTCTGAGACCCTGTTAAGCCAGAGCATGCAATGAGGCTGGGAACCAGCGAGCGCTGACAGCCGGAAGGACGGCCGTGCACATCGTCATTATGGGCTGCGGAAGGGTGGGCTCCGCCCTCGCGCAGACCCTGGAACAGCAGGGGCATACGGTCGCGGTCATCGACCAGGACCCCACCGCATTCCGCCGGCTGGGAGCCGGATTCGGCGGCCGCCGCGTCACCGGGGTCGGCTTCGACCAGGACACGCTGCGCGAGGCCGGAATCGAGGAAGCGGGCGCCTTCGCGGCCGTCAGCAGCGGTGACAATTCCAACATCATCGCCGCACGCGTGGCGCGCGAGATGTTCGGGGTGGAGAACGTCGCCGCCCGCATCTACGACCCCAAGCGCGCCGAGGTCTACCAGCGCCTGGGCATCCCCACCGTGGCGACCGTACGGTGGACCGCCGACCAGATGCTGCGCCGGCTGCTGCCCTCCGGCGCCGAGCCGCTGTGGCGCGACCCGAGCGGTGGTGTGCAGCTCGCCGAGGTGCACACCTCCGCCGCCTGGATCGGGTACAAGGTCAGCAAGCTGCAGGAGGAGACCGGCGTCCGCGTGGCCTTCCTCACCCGGCTGGGCGAGGCCATGCTGCCGACGTCCCAGACGGTGCTGCAGGAGGGCGACCTCGTCCACGTGATGATGCGTACGGACGAGATCGACAAGGTCGAGGCGGCCTTCGCCGAAGGTCCCGAGGAGGCACACGCATGAGGGTCGCGATCGCCGGAGCCGGCGCGGTGGGTCGTTCCATCGCGGGCGAGCTGCTGGAGAACGGGCACGAGGTGCTGCTCGTCGACAAGGCGCCGACCGCCATCTCCGTGGAGCGGGTGCCGCAGGCCGAGTGGCTGCTGGCCGACGCCTGCGAGATCACCTCGCTGGACGAGGCGGCGCTCCAGCGCTGCAACGTGGTCATCGCGGCGACGGGCGACGACAAGGTGAACCTGGTCGTCTCCCTCCTCGCCAAGACCGAGTACGGGGTTCCCCGGGTCGTGGCGCGCGTCAACAACCCGAAGAACGAATGGCTCTTCAACGAGTCCTGGGGCGTGGACGTCGCGGTTTCCACGCCGCGCCTGATGTCGGCGCTGGTCGAGGAGGCCGTCAGCGTCGGCGACCTGGTGCGGCTGCTCCGCTTCAGCCACGGCGACGCCAACCTGGTCGAGCTGACCCTGCCCGCCGACTCCTCGGTGGCCGGCACCCTGATCAGCGAGATCGTCTGGCCCGAGGACACCTCGCTGGTCACGATCATCCGGGGCAACCGGGTCCTCACCCCGCACGCCGAGGAGACCCTGGAGCCGGGCGACGAGCTGCTGTTCGTGGCCGCCCAGGCCCGCGAAGGACAGCTGGAGGACCTCCTCCAGGCCCGTCGCTGACGGACGCGCACGCAGTCACGGATACGACGGAACAGAAGAGGGGCGGGCCGACCATCCAGTGGTCGGCCCGCCCCTCTTCGTCGTGTCCGCAGGACGGTCGGACGGTCAGACGGCCGAACGGTCAGACGGCTCCGCCGGGCGCCCGGCCGGCCGGGCTCAGGCCCCGTCCTCCCGAGCCGCAGCGGCCCTGGCCTTCTCCGCTGCCTCCTCGGCCTCCCACTCCGCGATCACGTCGATCGGCGGCGGGGCCTTCGCCAGGAAGACCCACGTGAAGTACACCGCCAGCACCATCGGCGGCAGTTTCAGCGCGATCAGCACCCAGCCCAGCTGTGTCGCGTCCCCCCACCAGTAGAGCGGGAAGAGGATCGCGTACTTGGCGAGGAAGATGAGCCCCCAGGCCAGACTGGCCTTGGTGTACGCCTTCTTCCGCCCGGGGTTGCGGGTGCGCCAGGACAGGTTCTCCTTGAACACCGGCCCCAGCACCACCCCCAGGAGTGGGAAACCCACCAGCGCGGACAGCGTGAAGGCCACGCCCAGGCCGGCGCCGTAGATCATGCCGGGCAGGTAGAAGCCCTTGGCGGTGCCGGTGAACAGCGCGAAGGCCACGCCCACACCGACGCCGAAGACACCGCTGAAGGCGTGCTTCACGGTGTCCTTGCGCAGCAGTCTCACGATCACGAGCAGGACGGCGACCGCGCCCGCCGCGATCGCGGACATCTTCACGTCCTTGTTGATCGTGTAGATCATCACGAAGAGCAGCCCGGGGAGCATCGTCTCCACGGTGCCCCGGACGCCTCCGAAGGCGTCGAAGAGCGCCGCCTGGGTCATGGCCTTCTGGTCCGAGGAGGGTTCGCCGGCGGGCTCCGGGGTGGTCGGTTTGTCGAATGACGTCACCGGTCAGTGCTCCTGTCCGAGCGGTCGGAGTTCGTACTTCGGGTTGAAGAGGACCCTGCGGCCGTGGCTCATCGAGATCCGCCCCGAGGCGATCACGCGACGGCCCGGTTCGATTCCCACGATCGAGCGACGTCCGAGCCAGACCACGTCCAGGGCGGCCGAGCCGTCGAAGAGCTCCGCCTCCAGGGCGGGCACCCCGGCACGCGGGCGAAGGGTGACCGTACGCAGGGTTCCGGTCACCTTGACTATCTGGCGGTCGTGGGAGTCGCAGATCCGCGTGCACCCCGCGGCTTCTGCGTCCTCCTGCAGTTCCGCCGAATGCAGCTCCTCCTGCGAGGTGGACAGCCGCTCTATCATCCGCCGGAACCGGCCCGCCGGCCTGGCCGGCTTGGCGGACTTCTCGGGACGCGGTTCAGCACTCATACAGGAAGCCTACCGGCGCCCCCACTACCTCTCGAAGCGGTATCCCATGCCCGGTTCGGTGATGAAGTGCCGCGGGTGCGAGGGGTCCGCCGGCGGCGCCCCGGTACGTGAGCTGTGGGTCGCACCCCCGCACGACTGCGGGCCGTACCCCCTGAAGGAGTACGGCCCGCAGCCGAAAATGGTCGTCGCCCAGCGACGGCGACCTGCGCGATACGGGTCAGCGGACCTCGGTGATCGTCGGACCCTGCTCCAGCTGGCCCATGCCGCCGGAGAAGCGGGAGCCCTCCTGCTCCTCGGTCTGCACGCCGTCCGGCACCATCTGGGCGTCGTTCGGCAGCTTCAGGACGATCGGGTCGCGCGGAGCCATCGGGCCGTCGCCGCGGACGATGACGGTCTCCCGGAAGATCTGCTCCAGCACGCCCGCCGACTCGGGGCGCACCGCGCCCTGGCCGGAGATGACACCGCGCAGGAACCAGCGCGGGCCGTCCACACCGACGAAGCGGACCAGCTGGGCGCCGGTCTGACCGTCCGGCATCGGTACGGGCACCTGCGCGCGCAGCTCCCAGCCCAGCGGACCCTCGACCTCGTCGATGATGCCGCCCTGCTGGGTGATGCCCGTGGCGATCTCCTCGCGGACCTCGCCCCAGATGCCTTCCTTCTTGGGCGCGGCGAAGGCCTGCAGCTGCACGGCACTGTCACCCAGCACCACCGTCGCGGCGACGATCGCGTCACCGGCGACCTCGACGCGCAGCTCCATGCCCTCGACACCCGGTACGAGAATGCCGCCCAGGTCGACCCGGCCCTCCTCGGGCGCACCGAGGACCTCGGAGACGTCCCAGGGGCCGTCGGGCCGCGGGGCCGGCGGCAGGTTCACCCTGCGGGGCGCGGCGCCCGGCTCCTCGCCGCCGTCCTGCTCATCGGCAGCCACGCCGTCCACGACCTGCTCGGCCGCGCCGCCGTCCTTGGCGGAGTCGTTCTTCTTGCGACGTCCGAACACGTCACTGTCCTTCCCGGTCGGATACGACCGAAGCGTAGCCATTCCCACCCTGCTGACCAGCGCCGGATCCGGCCACGGCCGCATGACCGCCGGTGGAGCCGAAACCCCCCTCGGCCCGCGCCGAGCCGGGAAGTTCCGCCACCTCGTGGAAGCGCACCTTCTCGACCCTCTGGACAACCAGCTGGGCAATGCGGTCGAAGCGCTCGAACCGGACGCTCTCGCGCGGGTCGAGATTGACCACGATCACCTTGATCTCCCCACGGTACCCGGCATCCACCGTCCCCGGGGCATTCACGAGCGCGAGCCCGCAGCGGGCGGCCAGCCCCGAGCGCGGGTGCACGAACGCCGCGTACCCGTCGGGCAGGGCGATGGACACCCCCGTGGGCAGCACGGCGCGCTCGCCGGGCTCGAGCTCGGCGGCCTCGGTGGTCACCAGGTCGCAGCCGGCGTCGCCGGGGTGGCCGTACGCGGGGAGGGGCACCTCCGGGTCGACGCGCTTGATCAGCACGTCGACCGGTGCCGCGTGGTTGGGGTTGTACGTAGCCATCAGGGGTTCACCTCGAAGGCGCGTGCGCGCCTGACCTGGTCCGGGTCGGACATCGCCGCCCGGATCTCCTCGGGCCGACCGTTGTCGATGAAGTGGTCGACCTTCACCTCGATGAAGAGCGCGTCGGCGCGCACGGCGACCGGGCCCTCGGGCCCGCCTATTCGACCGACCGCCGTGCAGTAGATCTTGCGCCCGGCGACTGCGGTCACCTCGGCCTCCAGGTACAGCACGGTGTCCACGGGGACCGGCCGTACGAAGTCGGTCTCCAGTCGTCCGGTCACCGCGATGACGCGCAGCAGCCAGTTCAGGGAGCCCAGCGTCTCGTCGAGCGCGGTGGCGAGCACGCCGCCGTGGGCGAGACCGGGTGCGCCCTGATGGGCGGGCCTGACGGTGAACTCGGCGGTGACGCGCACGCCCTCGCCCGCGCGGGCCTCCAGGTGGAGTCCGTGGGGCTGGCCGGCGCCGCAGCCGAAGCAGTGCTCGTAGTGCGCACCGAGCAGCTCGCCGGGTGCCGGGGCGTCGGGGTGCCTGACCGGCGCGGCGGCATCGGCCGGGGGCGTCAACGCTGTGTTTCGTCCACTCACAGGCGCAGACCTTACCCGCGCCGCTCACCGCCGGTCGCCTCGTGGCAGGCTTGGCGGCATGCAGCTCTCCCCCGCGCACCACGACGAACGTCTGACCGCTCCCCGCACCTGGTGGGGCATCGCCGTCCTCATCGGCCTCGCGTGCGCGCTGATGCTGCTTCCGCTGGGCACGCTACCGCTGCTGGCCGGACTGGTCGGGGGCACCGCGCTGGCGGGGTTGGTCGTGAGCTCGTACGGTTCCGCGCGCGTGCGCGTGGTGAACGGCGCGCTGGCTGCGGGCGACGCACGGATCCCGGTGACGGCCCTGGGCGAGCCCGAGGTGCTGGACCCGGAGGAGGCGCGCGCCTGGCGCTCGTACAAGGCGGACACCCGGGCCTTCATGCTGATGCGGAGCTACGTCCCGACGGCGGTCCGCATCCCGATCACCGACCCGGGGGACCCGACTCCGTACCTCTACGTCTCGACCCGCGAGCCGCAGGCCCTGGTCGCGGCGCTCCGCGCGGCGAAGGCTTAGGCAAAGGCTCAGGCGAAGGCTTAGGCGCCGGTCGGCCGCGGGTCGACCGGTCCCTCGTCGGGCGACCAGGCGAGGGCGGCCCTGGTGACCTCGGGAAGGGGCTGGGAGGGCTGTTCAAGGGGCGGAAGCTGCTCCAGCGACTCCCACGCCACGGCCCGCCTCCGCAGGTCGGTACGGACCTTCTCGGCGACTCTTCGGGTGTCCCGGCGGTTCATGACCGCGCCGACGGCCGCGCCCACCATGAACGGCATCAGGTTGGGCAGGTTGCGGAACGTCCGCTTCATGATCTGTTGGCGCAGTTCTCGCTTCATTTGACCGCCGAGCGCGATGTCCAGCGCCGTGGGATTGCGCAGGTCCACCCCGCGCTCCTCCGTCCACGCGGTCAGGTAGGCGAGGCTGCGGTCCTTGAGGTTCCCGGGCGCCCGTTGCCCGTACACCTCGTGGAGCTCCGCGAGGAGCTTCAGCTCGATGGCCGCGACGGAGGTGATCTCCACGGCCAGCTCGGCCAGCATCGCGGGCGGGACCGGCAGCATGGCCGCCGCGCCGATGCCCGCGCCCACCGTGGAGGTGCCGTTCGCGGCGCCCGCGATCAGCTTGTCGGCGAGCTGATCGGGACCGAGGCCCGGGAACTGCGCGCGCAGGGTCGCGAGGTCCCGAACCGGAACGCGCGGTGCGTTCTCGATGATGCGGTCGGCGATGTACAGGGCGGCGGCCCTGGCACTTTCGCCGCCCTTGCGCACACCGTTCTTGACGGCTTGCAGCCGACGAGCCCCGGACCGGTGCCGGGCAGCCTCGTCGGCCTCTGTGGCCGACGACACCGCCGCGGCGGTGTCGTGGGACACGGCGGGTACGCCGGGGGCTCCTGGGCCCGTTTCCGGGCCCGTGGTTCCCACCTGCGTCTCCGCCGGATCGTCAGACTTCCGGAAGCGTCGCCTCCGAAACGGTGTCGAGCCGGTCACGGCCGACACCTCTCAGTCGCAGTCGCGGCAGATCGGCTGGCCGTTCTTCTCTCGTGCCAGCTGGCTGCGGTGGTGCACCAGGAAGCAGCTCATGCAGGTGAACTCATCGGCCTGCTTGGGCAGCACCCGGACGGCCAGTTCCTCGTTGGAGAGGTCCGCGCCGGGGAGCTCCATGCCCTCCGCCGCGTCGAAGTCGTCGACGTCGACGCTCGAAGACGACTTCTCGTTGCGCCGGGCCTTCAGCTCTTCAATGCTGTCGTTGTCGACGTCGTCGTCGGTCTTGCGTGGGGTGTCGTAGTCCGTTGCCATTGTTCGCTCTCCCCCTCTGGGATTTAGCGGTGTCTCAGCGCACGTAACGCGCGAGAGGCCGGACTTGTGCCCGACCTGAGGCGGAGATTTTGCCTCACATCAAGGTCTGTTACTCAATCGACACCCAGCCGCACGCCTGAAGGAGCGATGGGCTGGGATGACGACCGGGACCGTACACGGTTCGGGGGCCGCCGTGCACAAACGCCACCCGTGTATTTCCCGCCGTCCGAGGTACGGGAAACCCGGACGTCCCGGGCTTTCCGGCCTTCTTTGGGGTCACTGAACGCACATGACCCAACACTCGACAATGTGATCGATCACACAGTTATCACCATCCGCACCCTTCGGCCGTTCAGCCAACGGCGAACAAACACACTGGACGCTCAGAGGGGCAAAGTGACACGCATCACGAGGCCACCGCCCTCGCGCGGGGTCGCCGAGATCCGCCCGCCGTGTGCGCGGGCCACGGAGCGCGCGATCGACAGGCCGAGCCCCACACCCTTGTCACTGCCCGTACGCTCCGTACGCAGCCGCCTGAAGGGCTCGAAGAGGTTGTCCACCTCGTACGCGGGAACAACGGGACCCGTGTTCGACACCACGAGCACCGCCTCGCCGTGCTGCGACTCGGTGGTGACCTCCACCCAGCCGCCCTCCGGCACGTTGTACCGGACGGCGTTCTGCACGAGGTTGAGGGCGATCCGCTCCAGCAGCACGCCGTTGCCCTGCACGACGGCCGGCGCGCGCTCGCCACGGATCTCCACGCCCTTGGCCGCGGCCTCCACCCGGGCCTGGTCGATGGCCTGCGAGGCGACCTCCGCCAGGTCCACGGGCTTGCGCTCGACGATCTGGTTGTCACTGCGGGCGAGCAGCAGCAGGCCCTCGACCAGCTGCTCGCTGCGCTCGTTGGTGGCCAGCAGCGTCTTGCCCAGTTGCTGGAGCTCCACCGGTGCACCCGGGTCCGACAGGTGCACCTCCAGCAGCGTCCGGTTGATCGCGAGCGGGGTGCGCAGCTCGTGCGAGGCGTTCGCGACGAACCGCTGCTGCGCCGTGAAGGCCCGCTCCAGCCGGTCGAGCATCTCGTCGAAGGTGTCGGCGAGCTCCTTGAGCTCGTCGTCGGGCCCGTCCAGCTCGATCCGTCGGGTCAGGTCGGATCCGACCACCCGGCGGGCGGTACGGGTGATCTTGCCGAGCGGCGAGAGCACCCGGCCGGCCATCGCGTAGCCGAAGGCGAAGGCGATGATGCTGAGGCCGAGCAGGGCCATCAGCGAGCGGCTGAGCAGATCGTCCAGCGCGTGCTTGCGCTGGTCGAGGATGCACTGGCCGATCGCGGCGTTGAACTGGTCCAGGGGGGTCTGGGCACTGCCGTTGCCCACGCCGGGGCAGCTCTGGCTGACGACCTCGACGTTCTGGCCGCCGACGATCCGGAAGGGTACGTTGCCCTCCCGCAGGGCCTGGGCCGCCAGCAGGTAGATGATCGACAGCAGCAGGATGCCGGCGATCAGGAACATCCCGCCGTACAGCAGCGTGAGGCGTATGCGGATGGTCGGCCGCAGCCATGGGAAGGGAACCTCGGGCTGGCCGGGGTCCCAGGTCGGTTTCGGCGGCACCGGTGGTGGTGCCGGGGTCGCTGCCACCCGCGTCAGATCCGGTAGCCGGAGCCGGGCACGGTCACGATGACCGGCGGCTCCCCGAGCTTGCGCCGCAACGTCATGACCGTCACCCGCACCACGTTGGTGAAGGGGTCGGTGTTCTCGTCCCATGCCTTCTCCAGCAGCTGCTCGGCGGAGACGACGGTCCCTTCGCTCCGCATGAGGACCTCCAGCACCGCGAACTCCTTGGGTGCCAGTTGCACCTCCCGGCCTTCTCGGAACACCTCGCGCCGGTTCGGGTCCAGCTTGATGCCGGCCCGCTCCAGTACGGGGGGCAGGGCGACGGTGGTACGCCGGCCGAGGGCGCGTACGCGGGCGGTCAGCTCGCTGAAGGCGAAGGGCTTGGGCAGGTAGTCGTCGGCGCCGAGTTCCAGTCCCTCCACCCGGTCGCTGACGTCGCCGGAGGCGGTGAGCATCAGCACCCGGGTGGGCATGCCGAGCTCGACGATCTTCCGGCACACGTCGTCGCCGTGCACGAGCGGGAGGTCCCGGTCGAGCACGACCACGTCGTAGTCGTTCACTCCGACGCGCTCCAGGGCCGCGGCGCCGTCGTACACGACGTCCACGGCCATGGCCTCGCGGCGCAGTCCGGTGGCCACCGCATCGGCGAGCAGCTGCTCGTCCTCGACGACGAGTACGCGCACGTCGTTTCCTTCCATCGAGCCCTCAGGGCACACGTGTATTGCGTCGTCCATCCTGCCGGTTTCAGCCGTAAACCGGCTGTAAGGCGCCGCTCAGGGGCTTGCGCGGGCCGGAAGTGTGGATTCCCTCGCCTTGAGAGGTTTCTGGGCCCAGGGTGCCGGGGAGGACGTCAGCACACCCCAACCACTCCCTGACGGCGGAGAGCCACGTGCCGCCGCCGACCCACGAAGAGGGGGCGAACCCACCATGGACGCATTCACCGCGGGTCTCCTGCAGCGCATCAGGGCCACGCAGTCGGACCTCAAGCAGGCCCGCGAGACGGGCGACGACTTCCTCGTGGAAGTGGAGCAGGCGGAACTGGAAGACCTCCAGCGCCTCGCCGCCGAACACGGGGTCCCCGTCTCCGTCTCCGTGCCTGCCTGCTGACCTGCCCAGCCAGCCAGCCCGAACCCCGGCAGCCTTACGCGGCGGCCGGGGTTCCCTCATCCCGGTCCCGGAACGGGCCTCAGTCGTGCCAGGCCCCCGACTCCTCCAGCAGCGGCTGGAGCGAGGCGAACACGGCCGGGGTGGCGGCGAGCGCCAGTTCTCCGGAGGCGGGCCGCCCCGGTCGGCCGCCCGTCAGTGCCCCGGCCTCCCGGGCGATCAGTTCGCCGGCGGCCAGGTCCCAGGGGTTGAGCCCGCGCTCGTAGTACGCGTCCAGCCGGCCGGCGGCCACGTCGCTGAGGTCCAGCGCCGCCGACCCGCCCCGCCGGATGTCGCGCACCCGCGGGATCACCCGCTGTGCGACCTCCGCCTGCTGTTCCTTGCGCGCCTGGAGGTACGCGAACCCGGTCCCGACCAGCGCCTGGTCCAGCGGCGCCGCCGCCCGGCAGGCCAGCCGGACCTCCCCCCGCCAGGCCCCGCCCCCGAGCACCGCGTGGTACGTCTCGCCCCGCATCGGTGCCTCCACGACCCCGACCACGGTCTCGCCCCCGTACTCGGCGGCGATCGACACGCTCCAGCTCGGCAGCCCGTACAGGTAGTTGACGGTGCCGTCCAGCGGGTCCACGATCCAGCGCACCCCGCTCGTCCCCGGGCTGTCCGCACCCTCCTCGCCCAGTAGTCCGTCCTCGGGGCGGCGCCGCGCGAGGACGGAGGTGATCAGCTTCTCCGCCGCGATGTCCATCTCGGTCACCACGTCGATCGGGCTGCTCTTCGTCGCCGCCACGGCGAGGTCGGCCGGCCGGCCGTCCCGCAGCAGCTCGCCGGCCCGCCGGGCGGCCTCCAGGCCCACGTCCAGCAGTTCGGCCTTCAGCTCATCGGAGATCACGGTCCGGCCTTCCTAGGCGTACGGGCTGTCGACGCCCGCGGCGGCCGGCCGGGGTCCGCGCGCCGGGCAGCAGCCCACCGCGCACAGATCGTGGCTCGGGCCGAGCGACCCCAGTGCGCACCGCTCCACCGGCTCGCCCCGTTCGGCCGCGGCGCGCTCCAGCACGAGTTCCCGGACCGCCGCCGCGAACCGGGGGTCCGCCCCGACCGTCGCCGAGCGCGCGACCGGCAGCGCCAGCTCCGCGGCTTTGGCCTTGGCTTCCGTGTCGAGGTCGTACATGACCTCCATGTGGTCCGAGACGAACCCGATCGGCACCATCACCACCGCCGGCGCCCCGGCCCCGTGCAGCGCCTCCAGGTGGTCGCAGATGTCGGGCTCCAGCCACGGGACGTGCGGGGCGCCGCTGCGCGACTGGTAGACGAGCTCCCAGGGCAGCTCCGTGCCCGTCTCGGCCCGCACCGCGTCCGCGATCACCCGTGCGACGTCCAGGTGCTGCTTGACGTAGGCCCCGCCGGCGCCGCCCTCGGTGTGCTCCTCGACCGGGCCGGAGGTGTCCGCGGACGCGAGGGGGATCGAGTGCGTGGTGAAGGCGAGGTGTGCGCCGGCGCGTACCTCCTGCGGCAGCGACTCCAGGGCGGCGAGCACCCCGTCGATCATCGGCTGCACGAAGCCGGGATGGTTGAAGTAGTGCCGCAGCTTGTCGACCCGCGGCAGCTCGGCGATGCCCTCCTCGGCCAGCGTCGCCAGCGCGTCCGCGAGGTTCTCGCGGTACTGACGGCAGCCCGAGTACGAGGCGTAGGCGCTGGTCGCGAGGACCGCGATGCGGCGGCGCCCGTCGGCGGCCATCTCCCGCATCACGTCGGTGAGGTACGGAGCCCAGTTCCGGTTGCCCCAGTACACGGGCAGATCCAACCCGTGCTCGGCGAAGTCCTTGCGCAGGGCGTCCAGCAGCGCGCGGTTCTGTGCGTTGATCGGGCTGACCCCGCCGAAGCCGAAGTAGTGCTGCCCGACCTCCTTGAGCCGCTCGCGCGGGATGCCGCGCCCGCGCGTGACGTTCTCCAGGAACGGCACGACGTCGTCGGGTCCTTCGGGGCCGCCGAAGGAGAGCAGCAGGAGGGCGTCGTAGGGGCCGGCGGTGCCGTGGGCCGGGGGCGGGGCAGCGGCGCGGAGCTGGTCTGACATGGATCGAATCCTGCCACTCTGCGTCCGCGCCCGGTAACCGGCCCGACCGCGTCCAACCACCACTGCGCAGGTAAGGTCACCCTAAGTTTCAAGTCCGGATTCTCCCCGTGCGGGTGCCTCGTCGGCGGTCGTAACCTGTATGGGCCAATGACGTCCCTTACGGAGGGCACCTTGCCCAGTCCCTACCGCGCGATCTTCGCCGCCCCCGGAAGCAGGCAGTTCAGCGCGGCCGGCCTCATAGGCAGGATGCCGCTGTCGATGGTCGGCATCGGCATCCTGACCATGATTTCCGAGCTCACCGGCCGCTACGCGCTGGCCGGCGCGCTCACCGCCGCCCTCGCCCTGTCGGCCGCGGTCGTCGGCCCCCAGGTCTCGCGTCTGGTCGACCAGTACGGCCAGCGGCGGGTGCTGCGCCCCGCGACGCTGCTCGCGGTCGCCGCGGTCGCCGGACTGCTCCTGGCCGCAGCCAACGGCCTGCCGGACTGGACCCTCTTCGCCTTCTCCGCGCTGGCGGGCTGCGTGCCGAGCGTGGGCTCGATGATCCGCGCACGCTGGACGGCCATCTACCGGGACGAACCGCGCGAGCTGCACACGGCCTACTCCTTCGAGTCCGTCGTGGACGAGGTCTGCTTCATCTTCGGCCCGATCCTCGCCATCGGACTGTCCACCACGTGGTTCCCCGAAGCGGGCCCGCTGGTCGCCGCGGTCTGCCTCCTGGTGGGCGTCTGGTGGTTGACCGCGCTGCGCGCCACCGAGCCCGCCCCGCACCCGCGCGACGAGCACACCGACCGCACCTCGGCCCTGGCCTCCCCCGGTCTCCAGGTACTGATGGCCACTTTCGTCGCGACCGGCGCGATCTTCGGCTCCACCGACGTGGTGACCCTGGCCTTCGCCGAGGAGCAGGGGAACAAGTCCGCCGCCAGCTTCATCCTGGCGATCTGGGCGGCCGGCTCCTGCCTCGCCGGCATCGTCTTCGGCCTCCTGCATCTCAAGGGCAAGGCCGAACGCCGTTGGGTACTGGGCGTATGTGCGATGGCCGTGAGTATGATCCCCCTCCTACTGGCCGGGAACCTTCCGTTTCTGGCCGTGGCGCTCTTCGTCTCGGGCCTCGCCATCGCTCCCACGATGATCACCACGATGGCCCTGATCGAGGCACACGTACCACGCGCGAAGCTGACCGAGGGCATGACCTGGATCAGCACCGGCCTCGCGGTCGGAGTCGCGCTCGGGTCCTCCGTGGCCGGCTGGGTCATCGATGCGGCCGGCGCGAAGACCGGGTACGTCGTCTCCATCTCGGCGGGGACCGCCGCGGCAGCGGTGGCGTTCGCGGGTTATCGCCGGCTGACGAGGCCGGCGCAAGGGGAGGAGCCAGCTAGCGATGGGGACGGCTACAGCAGCAGGGAAGAACCGGCCGGGGACACGGGCCGCGTGGCATAACTGGGCGGGCAACGTCACGGCCGCACCCGCCCGCGTGGTGACCCCGACCTCGGTCGGGGACCTTCAGGAGGCGGTGCGCCGGGCCGCCGAGGACGGACTGAAGGTGAAGGCGGTCGGCACCGGCCACTCCTTCACCGCAGCCGCCGCGACCGACGGGGTGCTCGTACGCCCGCAGGCGCTGGCCGGGATCCGCGAGATCGACCGGACCGCCGGCACCGTGACGGTAGCGGCGGGCACCGTACTCAAGGACCTGAACCGGGCCCTGGCCCGGGAGGGCCTCTCGCTCACGAACATGGGCGACATCATGGAGCAGACGGTCTCCGGCGCCACCAGCACCGGAACCCACGGCACCGGCCGCGACTCCGCCTCCATCGCCGCCCAGATCCGCGGCCTGGAACTGGTCACGGCGGACGGCCGACTGCTCACCTGCTCGGAGAAGGAGAACCCGGAGGTCTTCGCAGCCGCCCGCATCGGCATCGGGGCCCTCGGCATCGTCACGGCGATCACCTTCGCCGTGGAGCCCGTCTTCTTCCTGACCGCCCGTGAGGAGCCCATGGGCTTCGACCGGGTGACCGCCGAGTTCGAGCAACACTTCGCGGAGAACGAGCACTTCGAGTTCTACTGGTTCCCGCACACCGGGAACTGCAACACCAAGCGCAACAACCGCAGTCAGGGCCCCGCCGCCCCGCCCGGAGCGGTGAGCGCCTGGATCGAGGACGAGCTGCTGTCCAACGGCGTCTTCCAGGCCGCCAACGCAGTGGGCCGCGCGGTCCCGGCCACGATCCCCTCCATCGCCCGGATCGCCAGCCGCGCCCTGTCCGCGCGCACGTACACCGACATCCCGTACAAGGTGTTCACCAGTCCGCGCCGGGTGCGCTTCGTGGAGATGGAGTACGCGCTCCCGCGCGAGCAGGTGGTCGAGGCCCTGCGGGAACTCAAGGCGATGGTCGACCGCTCCGGACTGCGGATCAGCTTCCCGGTGGAAGTGCGGACGGCCCCGGCGGACGACATCGCCCTGTCGACCGCCTCGGGGCGGGAGACCGCGTACATCGCGGTGCACATGTACAAGGGCACTCCGTACCAGGCCTACTTCACGGCCGCCGAGCGGATCTTCACCGCGCACGAGGGCCGCCCGCACTGGGGCAAGGTGCACACGCGGGACGCGGAGTACTTCGCCCGGGCCTACCCCCGCTTCGGCGAGTTCACCGCGCTGCGCGACCGGCTGGACCCGGAACGGCTGTTCGGCAACGACTACCTGCGGCGGGTCCTGGGCGAATGAGCCCCGACGCCTGCCCCTGACCTGCCCCGGCTCACGGAAAGTCCTACTGACCCGCCACGGGCGTGGAGCCGTCCGCGCTCGGGGTGGGCGTGGGCGTGGCGCTCGGGGTGGGCTCCGGGCTCGGCGTCGGCGGGCTCGGGCTCGGCGTCGGGCCCCCGGGGTCGGAGGGCGACGGGTCGGGGGCCGGGCTCCGCCCGCCGTCCGACTGCGAAGCGCTCGGGGACGTCCCGGCCCCCGGCGTCCTGCCGCCCTTCCCGACCGTGCCGGGCTCTTCCCGGGGAGCGGCCGGCCGTTCGTCACCCGCTGTGCGCGTACCTCCGGACCAGATCGTTCCGCCGCCTTGGCTGATGGCGGTGCCGGAGAAGGCCTCGTACGCCCCGAGGCCGCCGAGCGCCAGGGCGAAGGCCGCGCCGGAGGCCACCGCGGTGCGCTTCCAGCCCCGCACCCGGGTGCCGTGCACGGTGGCCTCCCCGAACTCCCCGCCGGGCGGGGCCGCGCGCAGCGGCAGGGCGTCGTCGTACCCCTCCTGCGCTGCCGGACGCGGCACCTGACGGGCTCCCGGTCGGGCGGTCCCGCGCAGTTGGTCGCCGGTGCGCTTGAAGAAGTGCTGGATGACGGGGCCGCCTGCGGTGGCGACCACGCTCACGACGCCCGCGCCGAGGATGGTCCCGTAGACGCCCAACTGCGAGGCGAGCAGCGCCGCGGCGACGGTGGCGAGGGAAGAGCCCGCGATCTGGGTCACGCTCAGATCGAGCTGCTTCTTCTGCTCCTCCTCCATTTTCTTCGTCGCCGTCTCGAACTGCCGGCCCGGTTCGACGTCTCGGGTGGCCTTCTGCCCCATCTTCAACCCCTGTATGTGCTACCTCTCGCGACCTCTCGCGCTCCACTGCTCTCAGCAGTTACTGACCGTCGAGCGAAACGGATGGTTCCGCTTCTGGGGATTCTGTGAAGCAGGACACTCGAAAACAGGTACGGCCGCAGGTCCGGCCGAATTCGGGGCAGGCCAACTCCCGCCGCCCACGACAAGTTCGGCGGCGCGGCGGTCCACCCAGGTGGCCCGAATGGAGTACTGTGGCGAGCCCTGGGGCCGTCCTTCCTTACGGATGTCCGGACTCGGGAGAGGGGCCGGCTGATGGAGAAACGGCACTCGAGACCGGTGATGCCGCGGCATTGCACGCGTTCCTGATGCGCACAGTAACCATTCGGTCACTGTGCGTGCCCAACAGGTAACCGTGCCATAACGGCGATCAAGGGCGCATGCCCGACACGCCGGTTGAACTCGGCAAGGTTGTGGCAGGCTGCACCCGGGCAGGCCACACTCGACTAGCGGAAGCAGCGACGCACGTGACGTCGGCAGGCACCACCCGGGAGGTCCCCATGCCCGAACTGCGTGTCGTGGCCGTCTCAAATGACGGCACACGACTGGTGCTCAAGGCTGCGGACAGCACGGAGTACACGCTTCCGATCGACGAGCGGCTGCGCGCTGCCGTGCGCAACGACCGCGCGCGCCTGAACCAGATCGAGATCGAGGTCGAGAGCCACCTCCGCCCCCGCGACATCCAGGCCCGCATACGGGCCGGTGCCTCCGCGGAGGAGGTCGCGCAACTGGCCGGCATCCCCGTCGACCGCGTACGCCGCTTCGAGGGCCCGGTCCTGGCCGAGCGCGCGTTCATGGCGGAGCGGGCCCGCAAGACTCCCGTGCGCCGTCCGGGCGAGAACACCGGACCCCAGCTCGGCGAGGCCGTGCAGGAGCGACTGCTGCTGCGCGGGGTCGAGAAGGAGTCCGTCCAGTGGGACTCCTGGCGCCGCGACGACGGCACCTGGGAGGTCCTCCTGGTGTACCGGGTCGCGAGCGAGCCGCACTCGGCGAGCTGGACGTACGACCCGCCGCGCCGGCTCGTCGTGGCCGTGGACGACGAGGCGCGCTCCCTGATCGGTGAGGCCGACGACCTGCCGGCGACGCCGGAGCCGAGCTTCCCCTTCGTCCCGAGGATCGCGCGGCTGCCGCGCGACCGGCCACTGGACCGTGCCCTGGACCGCCAGCTGGAGCGAACCGCCAACCACGCGGCCCCGGCACCGGAGCCGGAAGAGGAACGGGACACCCTGACGAGCCTGCTGGAAGCGGTACCGAGCTTCCGCGGCGACCTGGTGGTCCCGGAACGCACCGACACCCCTGCGGAGGAGCCGGAAGCGGAGGAACCTCCGGCGGCTTCCGCGAGCGCCGGCGCCGGCGCCGCCTATGCGGACGTCCTGATGCCGCGCACGGTGGCCGGCCACCGCGACCGCCTGACGGGCACCACTGACCGCCAGGCGGAGGCCGACGGCGTCCGCCCGGGCCGCCGCGCGGCGGTCCCGAGCTGGGACGAGATCGTCTTCGGCACCCGCCGAAAGAAACAGGAGTAGCGCCCCTGCCCCACCGGGGCACGTCCGCCCCGCCGCATCGGTCCGGCGGGCAAGGACCCTCCCCGGCCCCACCTCATGGGTGTTCGAGGTGCGGGGCGCGGGATGCGGGCGCGGGCGGTGCCGGGTGCGCCGGCCCGAAGCCGGCGCACTGCTGCGGCCCCCGCGTGCCCCGTCCCCGTGGCAGACCCGCTACTGCGGCGTGGCCCCCGTAGCCACCGGACGGTCCGGGTCCAAGGACCACTGCGACCAACTGCCCGCGTACAGGGCCGCCGGAATGCCGGCCACCTCCAGCGCCAGCACCTCGTGGGCGCCCGAGACCCCCGACCCGCAGTACACGCCCACCGGGACGTCACCCGAGACGCCCAGCCCGGCGAACCGCGCCCGCAGTGCGTCCGCCGCGAGGAACAGCCCGTCCGGCCCCACGTTCTCGACGGTCGGCGCTGACACCGCCCCCGGAATGTGCCCGCCGACCCGGTCGATCGGCTCGACCTCGCCGCGGTACCGCTCCCCCGCCCGCGCGTCCAGCAGGATCCCGCTCCGCGCCAACGCCGCCGCGGCATCTGCGTCCAGCAGTCCCAGCGCCCCTGGGTTTGGCTTGAAATCGCCCTCGGTGACGGGCGCGGATTCGTCCGTCACCGCTCCACCCGCCGCCGTCCACGCGGCCAGGCCCCCGTCCAGCACCCGCACCCGTGTGTGACCCGTCCAGCGCAACAGCCACCATGCCCGGGCGGCTGCCCACCCCAGCCCGCCGTCATACACGACCACCGGCGCGTCCGCCGAGACGCCGGCCCTGCGCATCACCGCCCCGAACCCATCGGGCTCCGGCAGCGGATGCCGACCACCCGCTCCCGGCGGACCTGCCAGTTCCCGGTCGAGGTCCACGTACACCGCGCCCGGCAGGTGTCCGGCCTCGTACTCCGACCGCAGGTCGGGGCCACCCAGCTGCCAGCGGACGTCCAGCAGCACGGGCGGCCGGGATCCGGCCAATTCGCCCATCAGTTCGGATGCGGAGAGGATCGGAGAGTTCTCAGTCATGGGCCCATCTTCCCCCCGCCTCACAGCCGCTGTAACAAGCCCGACACCGCCCGGCCGCACCGATTCGGTCATCTCGCCCCGCTCCGGCGAAACCCGGCCGGTCGAGACGCGCCGGACCCGCCGGAGTGGAAGCATCTGGTCCGGGACGAGTGACGATGGAGGAGACGGCTGAGATGACCGAGGCAGCGGAAGCAACGCGGCGCCCGCCCGGCACACCGTGCTGGTCGAGTCTGATGGCGCACGGCCTCGGGACCACCGAGGCCTTCTACGCCGACCTGTTCGGTTGGGAGTACGAGCCCGGCCCCCAGCCCTTCGGCCCGTACGTCCGCGCCCTGCTCGACGGCCGCGAAGTGGCCGGCATCGGCGAGATGCCGCCGGACCGGCACCTCCCGGTGGCCTGGACGACGTACCTCGCCACCGACGACGCCGATACGACGGCCGAGGCGATCCGCTCCTGCGGCGGCACCGTGGCCGTGGGCCCGCTGGACGCGGGCAGCGCGGGGCGGGTGGCGATCTGCTCCGACCCGCTGGGCGCGATCTTCGGGATCTGGCAGGCCGAGGAGCACATCGGGACGGAGTTGTCCGGCGTCCCCGGCACCCCGGTCTGGAGCGAGTTGGTCACCCAGGACACATCGACCGTCGGCAAGTTCTACGAGCACGTCTTCGGCCACGAGGCCGAGACCCATTCCACGGCTTCCGGCGACTTCGACTACGTGACCCTCCTCCTCGACGGGCGGCCGGTCGCCGCCGTGCACGGGGTCGGGCGCTCCCTGCCGCACGACCGGGGCCCGCACTGGATGACGTATTTCGAGGTGGCGGACACCGACGCGGCTGCCGACCGGGTGAGCGCCCTGGGCGGCCGGATCGTCAGCCCGCCCCACGAGGGCATCCGCGGGAGGCTGGCCACGGTCGCGGACCCGGAGGGCGCGGTCTTCACCATCGTCCACACGGACGCCCCCTAGACGCGCGGGCGTCGGGGCGCGGAAGGGCAGGGTGTTTCGCCCGGCCGGACGTCCACGGTGACGCCCGTCAACGAACGCGAGCGCGGTCACCCCTCGACTTCGGGTCGCAAGCACGAGCCGAGGACCGCTACGGGAACGAGCCGTTGGGAAGGACCCCGTCACCCGGACGACCGGCCGGTCCGCCCCGCGGCCCGGCGGGTGTTCCCGAGGAGGGCGGTCAGGCGTGGTTGACCGGGAGGACGTCCGGGGAGAGGGCTCCGGCGTGGGCCGCGGCGCTGGTCATGCGGCGGCGGTGGTGGCGGCGGCAGAGCACCTCGTAGCCGATCTCCTCCGCCGGGCGGTTCACGTCACCGACCACGACCTGGGCGCCCTCGACCACCATCTCCCCGCCCACGGTACGGGCGTTGTGCGTGGCACGGGCACCGCACCAGCACAGGGCCTCCACCTGGAGCTGCTCGATGCGGTCCGCGAGCTCTATCAGACGCTGCGAGCCGGGGAACAGCTTCGTACGGAAGTCCGTGGTGATGCCGAACGCGAAGACGTCCATGTCGAGGTCGTCCACGATGCGGGCGAGCTGGTCGATCTGGACGGGGGCGAGGAACTGCGCCTCGTCCACGATCACGTAGTCGGCCTTGCCGCCCTTGGAGAGCTGGCCGACCAGATAGGCGTACAGATCCATGCCCTCGCCGGCCTCGACGGCCTCCGTGACCAGTCCGAGGCGCGAGGACAGCTTGCCCTCCCCCGCCCGGTCGTCACGGGTGAAGATCACACCGACCAGCCCGCGCGCCGAGCGGTTGTGGGTGATCTGGAGCGCCAACGTACTCTTCCCGCAGTCCATCGTGCCGGAGAAAAACACCAGTTCGGGCATGGAAGGAACGGGACCTTTCGGGTCGTGGTCGGCAGCAGGAGGCATACGGGAGCCGGTCGGCTCCGCGGGGGTCGGTCAGGTGCGGATTTCGAGCAGCGGGACGAGCTGCTCGGCCGCGGTCATGGAGCCGTGCATTCCGGCGAGCGCCGATTCGTTGGGCTCGTTGACGGACGCGGTGATGGCGACATCGGCGTGGGCGGCGGCGACCACGTCGCCGATCCGACCGAGCACGCGCTCGTCGCACTCTCCCGGCGGCCCGAACCAGCCGAGTTCCAGGGCCTCTTCGCGGCTCGCGATCCAGAACCGGTCGCCCAGTACCTCGCGCCACACCGTCAACACGTCGGCCTCGGCACCCGGGACGGCGTACACGTGCCGGGCCCGGCCCTCGCCGCCTAGCAGGGCCACTCCCGCGCCCAGTTCCCAGTCCTCGTCGAAGTCGATGCGGGAGTCCTCGTCGAAGGGGACGTCCACCATGCCGTGGTCTGCGGTCACGTACAGCGCGGTGCGCGGCGGGAGTTGCTCGGCGAGCCGCTGGACCAGCCGGTCGACGAACATCAGCTGGCCGCGCCAGGCGTCGGAGTCGACACCGTGCCGGTGGCCGGCCCCGTCGAGCTCGCTGTAGTAGGTGTACACCAGTGAGCGGTCGCCGGCCGCGAGGCGTTCGGCCGCGAGGTCCATCCGTTCCTCGCCGGTCATCCGCCCGAGGAAGGTACCGCCGCTCAGCGCGATCTTGGTGAGCGGGGTGGTCTGGAAGGCGGGCGAGGACACCTGGGCGGTGGCCACCCCGGCCGCGTCCGCCTGCTGGAAGACGGTCGGGTACGGCTGCCAGGGCTTCGGCTGGGTCCAGGGGTGCCAGCGGAGCTGGTTCATCAGCTCACCGGTGGCCGGGTTGCGGACGGTGTAGCCCGGCAGGCCGTGCCGTGCGGGCGGCAGGCCGGTGCCGACGGAGGCCAGCGAGGTGGCGGTGGTCGCCGGGAAGCCCGCGGTGACCGGGCGGCCGGTGCCGCCGCGCGAGCTGCCGAGGAGCGAGGTCAGGTAGGGGGCCTCGTCCGGGTGGGCCTTGATCTGCTCCCAACCCATGCCGTCGACCAGGAACACGCAGTTGCGGTCGGCCGGCGTCAGCTCGGCGATGGCGGCGGTGAACCCGGGGACCCCCTGGCCCGCCACGAGGGTCGGCAGCAGGTCGGCCAGCGAGCCGGAACCGTACTCCGGGACGGGGGCGCCGGCAAGGTCCAGCTGCTCCGGCTCGTCCCAGTTCGGCGGTGCGTAAGAGGACATCAGCGGGCGGCAGGGGCGGTCGCTGCGGTCGCCTCGGACAGCGCCTGCGCGAAGACGAGCGTCTGGCGGACCGCCTCCGGGCCGTCGCCGGCCTCGCTGACGCGCAGGCTGAGGTCGTCGGCGGTGGAGTTGCCGGTGTAGCCGTGGTCGGAGTCGCAGTTGGGGTCGCCGCAGGCGGCGGGCTCCAGGTCGATCCGGGAGACCGCTCCCCAGCCGATGGTCAGGACGACCTCGCGGGGCAGGGTGCCGGGGGTGTAGGACTCGGGGTTGGCGACGACGCGGCTGAGCACCACGGAGGAGATCGCGCCGATCTTGACCGATTCGGTGGAGGTGGTCGCGTACGGGGAGGGGGACCCGGCGTCGGCGGCCTGCTCGTCCGTGTGGCTCACGATGAAGCGGTTGCCGGTCAGGACCAGGACGGTGACGTGCCGGCGCACCTCGTTGGAGTCGAAGGTCGTCTCCTGGTGGACCAGGTACGACGAGATCGGCTCGCCGCCCACCGCGGCCTCCACGGCCTCGGCCACGAGGGCCGGGTAGTAGCCGCTGCGCTCGATCGCCGTGCGCAGCCCCTGGGTCGTCGTACCGGATTTCGCCATGGGGTCCATCCTAAGGCCCGTACGGGGCGCCCCGGGCGCCTCGGACCCGGTCAGTAGCTGGGGAGTGTCCGGGGGCCGAGGTCGGTGCGGGCGGGCGGGTGCGCCACGCGGACGGTGGCGCTGAGCACGGAGAGGCCCTCGGTGGCGACCACGACGGGTTCGAGCGTGACGCCCACCACCTCGGGGTGGTCGTCCACGAGCCGGGACAGGCGCAGCAGGAGCTCCTCCAGGGCTGGGGTGTCGACGGGGTCGCTGCCGCGCCAGCCGAAGAGGAGGGGGGCGGTCCTGATCGACCGGATCAGGCCGGCCGCGTCCCGGTCGGTGGTCGGGACGAGACGGTGGGCGGTGTCGCCGAGCAGCTCGGAGGCCACGCCGGCGAGCCCGAAGGAGAGGACGGCGCCGGCTGCGGGGTCGATGACGGACCGCACGACGGTGTCGACTCCGCGCGGAACCATGGCCTGGACGACGGGCAGCAGCTCGCCGGGCGTGCCGAGGAGGTCGGTCAGCTCGTCGTACGAGCGGCGCAGCTCGGCTTCGGTCGTCAGGTCGAGGCGTACGCCGCCGAGGTCCGCGCGGTGGCGCAGGTGCGGGGCGGTGGTCTTGAGCGCGACGGGGTAGCCGAGGATGCGGGCGGCCCGGACGGCGGCGTCGGCGGTGGGCGCGGGCAGCGTGGGGAGCACCCGGATCCCGTATCGGGCGAGCAGCGCGGCGGCGTCGGGCTCGGTGAGAACGAGCACCTCGGTCCCGACCCCGTCGAGGAGCTCGGTGAGCTGGGCCGCGGCTCCGGCCTGGTCGATGTCCTCGTACTCGGGCACCTGCCCGGCGTCGGTGTTGGCCCGCCGCCACTGCGCGTACCGCACGGCTTCGGCGACGGCCCGCACGGCTCGTTCCGCGGCGGGATAGGCGGGGATCCGCACGGACTCGAAACCCGGCTGCGTGCGGGGGTGCGCAGGCGGCGCGCCCGGAAGGAGCGCCGAGGGGGACAGGGCTTCCACGAGCTCAGCCAGCTCCACGTGGACCACCGCCACCGGCTTGCCCGGGTGCTCGGCCACCGCATCGCGCAGGGCGGCGGCCACGTCGTCCTCGGGTTCCTGCTCGTTCACCCAGGGGATCACCGTGACGATCACCGCGTCGTTCGCGGTCGAGGCCAGCGCGGCGCCGAGCGCGCGCCGGAAGTCCTCCGGGGTGGCGGCCGTCGTCAGGTCCAGCGGGGCTCCCGGTCGCAGCCCCTGGGCCAGGCAGGCGTCGTAGCTGAGGATGCCCAAGGACTCCGAGTTCCCCAGGATCGCCACGCGCGGCCCGCCCGGCAACGGTTGTGAGGCGAGCAGCAGCCCGACGTCCACCAACTCCGTCACCGTGTCGACCCGGATCACTCCCGCCTGCCGCAGCAGCGCCGAGACCGTGGTCTCCGGCAGCCTGGTCCCGGGGACCACGTGCCCCGCCGGGGTGTGGCTGCCGCCCTTCGCGACGACCACCGGTTTCACCGCCGCCGTCCGCCGCGCGAGCCGGGTGAACTTCCGCGGATTGCCCAGGGTTTCGAGGTACATCAGTGCGACGTCGGTGGCATCGTCCTCGTACCAGTACTGCAGGATGTCGTTTCCGGAGACGTCTGCCCGGTTGCCCGCCGAGACGAACGACGACAGCCCCTCGCCCCGCCGGAGCAGTGCGGAGAGCAGCGAGATGCCGATCGCCCCGGACTGGGTGAACAGCCCGATGCGGCCCCTCGTCGGCGCCGGCGCCGGTGTCAGGGAGGCGTTGAGCTCCACCTCCGGCGCGGTGTTGATCACGCCGTACGCGTTCGGCCCGATCAACCGCATCCCGTACGAGCGCACCTGTCGCACCAGCTCGCGCTGTCGGTCGAGTCCGGCCGGGCCGCTCTCCCCGTATCCGGCGGACAGCACCACCAGCCCCTGCACGCCGCGCTCGCCGCAGGCGGCCACGGCCTCGGGGACCCGCTCGGCGGGGACCGCGATCACCGCGAGGTCGACGGGGGCGTCGATGTCACCGAGGCTGCGGTAGGCCCGTACGCCGTCCAGGAAGTCGGTGGTGGCGGCCTCGTTCACGGCGTAGAGGTGGCCATGGAAGCCGCTGTCGCGCAGGTTCCGCAGGGCAGCCGCGCCCACGCCCCCGCCGGAGCGGCTGACCCCGATCACCGCCACCGAGCCGGGCGCCAGCAGCCGCTGCACGGAGCGGGCCTCGGCGCGCTGCTCCCGGGCACGCTGGACGGCCAGGGACTCGGCCGTGGGTTCCAGGTCGAGGGTGAGGTGGACGGAGCCGTCCTCGAAGCTGCGCTTCTGCTGGTAGCCGGCGTCGGTGAACACCTTGATCATCTTGGTGTTGGCGGGCAGCACTTCGGCCACGAAACGGCGGATGCCGCGCTCCCGGGCGACCGCCCCGATGTGCTCCAGGAGCGCGGAGGCGACACCGCGACCCTGGTGGGCGTCCTGGACGAGGAAGGCGACCTCGGCCTCGTCGGCCGGGGCGGAGGCGGGGCGCCCGTCGGCGCCGATCCGGTCGTAGCGGACGGTGCCGATGAACTCCTCGCCGATGGTCGCCGCGAGGCCGACCCGGTCCACGTAGTCGTGGTGCGTGAAGCGGTGAACGTCGCGGTCGGAGAGCCGGGGATAGGGCGCGAAGAAGCGGTAGTACTTCGACTCGTCGGAGACCTGCTCGTAGAAGCTGACCAACCGGCCCGCGTCGTCCGTGGTGATGGGCCTGACCCGGGCGGTGCCGCCGTCGCGCAGCACGACGTCCGCTTCCCAGTGGGCCGGGTACGAGGGATCCGACGCGGTGGTCATGCCGTGATCCTAAGGCCAGGAACGGCCGGACAGCTCCTGCGCGGCGCACGAGGCAAGCCCGGTCACATCAGGGCAAGCTGGGTGGGGTCGAACGGCGAGGGATCCGGGCCGAAGGTCGGTCGGAGCATCGAAGGCGTCGTGAGAGACTGGTCTAGACAACCGTAAGAACCTGAAGGGCATCACCATGGCAGAGCGCCGCGTCAACGTCGGCTGGGCCGAGGGCCTGCACGCTCGTCCCGCCTCGATCTTCGTCCGCGCGACGACCGCTTCCGGCGTCCCGGTGACCATCTCGAAGGCCGAGGGGAACCCCGTCAACGCCGCGTCCATGCTCGCGGTGCTGGGCCTGGGCGCCCAGGGCGGCGAGGAGATCATCCTCGCGTCCGACGCCGAAGGCGCCGAGGCCGCACTGGACCGCCTGGCGAAGCTGGTCGCCGAGGGTCTTGAGGAGCTCCCCGAGACCGTCTGACCCTTCGGGCCCTTCGGGTTCGTCCCGGGCGTGCGACGAAGCCGCGACCACCGGCATTCCGATGGTCGCGGCTTCGTCGCTCCCCCGCTTTCCACCCCGCTCGACAGCCCATTCGGACACGACGGGAATTCGTGCGATCCGCGCGAAGAAAGCGGCGCGGAGAAAATAATGAGGCCGCCGCCTCCGACATTAATACGCGGCATTTGTTAATGCGGACCGCTCGCCGTGTTTACGGCATGTTGCGAAGTCCTCACTCGCAGCCGGTGCGCCCCGCTCGCCCGCTCCGCGTGGATCGCCGTCAACGTCCGGGCCCGCTCCGCGTCGCCGCGCGCCACGGCGTCCACGATCGCCCCGTGATCCGCCCAGGATTCCACGGGCCGCGCCGGGGCCTCCACGACGTACATCCAGGCGACCTTGTGCCGCATCTGCGCGAGCAAGGCGATCAGCCCGGGGCTGCCGGAGGCCTGGGCGAGGGTCTCGTGGAACCAACCGCCCAGGGCCCGCAGATCCTCCCCCTGCCCACGCCTGGCCCGCTCCTGCCCCAGCCTGACCAGCCCCCGCAACACCTTGAGGTGGGCTTCGGTGCGCCGGCGGGCGGCCCGGGCGGCGGCCAGGGGTTCGAGCAGCATCCGCAGTTCCAGGAGATCGGCGGCCTCCTGCTCGGTGGGTTCGGCCACGCAGGCGCCCGCATGGCGCCGCGTGGTGACGAAACCCTCGGACTCCAGGGTCCGCAGGGCCTCGCGGACCGGGACGCGGGAGACTCCGTACCGGCGGGCCAGGACCTCTTCGGTCAGTCTGCCGCCCGGTTCGAAGACCCCGGAGACGATGTCGTCGCGGATTGCTGTGCATACCGCGTGCGCAGGAATACGCAAGTCCGGACCTCCGCCTATTTCCGATTTCCGACGCCATTGCCGCGACCGTGTTGGGATCGTACTGGGACTCTATTGCAATACGCGAAATTTTCCGAGCGCGGCCGAAAATCGGAGATATTTACAGCCACAACGCGAAGACCCCGGCTCGGGGAGCCGGGGCCTTCAGTGGAGTGCTGCGGTCAGAGGTCGACGCCGTGCTGGCGCAGGTACGCGACCGGGTCGATGTCCGAGCCGTACTGGGAGCCGGTGCGGGCCTCGAAGTGCAGGTGCGCACCGCTGGAGTTGCCGGTGGAGCCCGACAGCCCGATCTGCTGGCCCGGGGTGACCTGATCGCCGACGGAGACGCTCAGCGAGAGCATGTGGCCGTACTGGGTGTACGTACCGTCGTTGTGCTTGATGACGACGTTGTTGCCGTACGCGCCGCCCCAGCCGGCCTCGACCACGGTGCCCATGCCCACCGCGTGCACCGAGGTGCCGGAGTCCGCGTGGAAGTCGATGCCGGTGTGGCTGCCGGAGGACCACATGCCGCCACCCGCGTGGTACTGGGTGCTGATGTAGGACCCGTCGAGCGGGGCGACGAAGGTGTTGAGGCGCTTGCGCTCCGCCTCGCGGGCGGCGCGCTCGGCGGCCTCGCGCTCGGCTTTCGCCTTCTCCTCGGCCTTCGCCTTGGCCTCGGCGGCGCGCGCCTTCGCGTCGGCCTCCGCCTTCGCCTTGGCGGCCGCGGCTTCGGCGGCGTGCTGCTGGGCCTCGGCCTGGGCCTCGATCTGCACCGGGAGGTCCTCGGCGGTGACGACGGCGTTCAGGCCGGTGTCCTCCATGGAGGGGGCCTTGTCCGACGCGGCGAAAGCCGGGCCTGCGAGGGAGCCGACGACACCGGTGGTGGCGAGGGCGGCTATGCCGGCGAAGCCGGCGGTCTTGCGGCTCAGACGACTGGAACCACGGTGCTTACCGGCGGCACGACTGCCATACGCCATGAAGGGGCTGATCCTTTCCTTCCTTCTCGCCTACCGGGTTAGCTGACGGGTTCGGAGCAGGAAGGTCTCCTACGGGCTCCTCCGAGGAGGCGGCCCGATTCACCCCAGGGACACTTGGGTCCCCGGCTCCCCAGGCTCGCGCCTGACGGGGACTCGGCGATCGCTGCCCGGTGCCGCGGGTGCGGCGCGTACAACTGACGGACAGCACGGCCGACGCTAGGCGGATCATCAGTCAATCGCCAAACAGAGGCGGCATTTTGTTGCGTACGCCACACCACATACGCGCAGCCTCTCCACTAAACAGACAAAAGGGACTCCGGGGGACAAGCCGCCGAAACCCCTTGAGTCGTCCGTCAGTTGGCGACGACGGTCACCTCACCGATCCCCAGCGCCCGCACCGGTTCCTCGATCTGTGCGGCGTCGCCCACGAGAACGGTGACCAGACGGTCCACCGGGAACGCGGCCACGACCGCCGAAGTCGCCTCCACCGTGCCGGTTTGGGCCAGCTGCGCGTACAACTGCGCCTGGTAGTCGTCCGGAAGCTCCTGCTCGACCTGATCGGCGAGGGTGCCGGCCACGGCCGCGGCCGTCTCGAACTTCAGCGGGGCCACACCCACCAAGTTCTGCACCGCCACGTCCCGTTCGGTGTCGGTCAGGCCGCCCTCGGCGAGGGTGCGGAGCACCTTCCAGAGGTCGTCGAGCGCCGGGCCGGTGTGGGGGGTGTCCACCGAACCGCTGATCGCGAGCATCGAAGCGCCCTTGCCGTCGGCGGTGGAGCGCAGCACCTGCCCGAACGCGCGCACGCCGTACGTGTAGCCCTTCTCCTCGCGCAGCACCTTGTCCAGGCGCGAGGTGAGGGTGCCGCCCAGGCAGTACGTGCCGAGCACCTGCGCCGCCCAGACCCGGTCGTGCCGGTCCGGTCCGATCCGGCCGATGAGCAGCTGAGTCTGGACGGCACCGGGCCGGTCCACGATGACCACGCGACCCGTGTCGTCGGCGGTCACCGGCGGGACCGGCAGCGCCTCGGCGGAGTTCCCGGTCCACGTGCCCAGGGTGTCCGCCAGTACGGCGTCCAGGTCGATGTCGGTCAGATCGCCGACGACGACCGCGGTGGCCGTGGCGGGGCGCACGTGGGCCTCGTAGAAGGCGCGTACGGCCGCGGAGTCGATCCGGGCGACCGTCTCCTCGGTGCCCTGGCGCGGGCGGGACATCCGCAGGGCCGCCGGGAAGAGCTGCTTGGAGAGCTCCTTGGCGGCGCGGCGCTGCGGGTTGGCCAGCTCGTGCGGGATCTCGTCGAGCCGGTTGCGCACCAACCGGTCGACCTCGCTGTCGGCGAAGGCGGGCGCGCGCAGCGCCTCGGCGAGCAGGCCCAGCGCCTTGGGCAGCCGGGAGGCCGGAACCTCCAGGGAAACCCGCAGGCCCGGGTGGTCGGCGTGCGCGTCGAGCGTCGCACCGCAGCGCTCCAGCTCGGCCGCGAACTCCTCGGCGGAGTGCTTGTCGGTGCCCTCCGACAGGGCGCGGGCCATGATGGTTGCCACGCCGTCCAGGCCCTCGGGCTCGGTGTCCAGCGGGGCGGCGAGGTTGACCTCGACCGCAATGACCTGCTGCCCCGGACGGTGGCACCGCAGCACGGTCAGGCCGTTGGGCAACGAGCCGCGCTCGGGAGCCGGGAAGGCCCACGGCTTGGCCTGGCCGGCCTGCGGCTGCGGGTGGAAGGTCATCGTGACGGCTGCGGTGTCGCTCACTGCTCCGCCCCCTCGTTCTCGTCGTTCTCGTCGGCCTCTGGCGTGAGCGGCTCGTACACCAGCACCGCGCGGTTGTCCGGGCGCAGTCGGGCCGCGGCCACGGCCTGCACCTCCTCGGCGGTGATGTCGAGGACGCGCTGGACGGCGGTCAGCGCGAGCTGCGGGTCGCCGAACAGCACGGCGAAGCGGCACAGTTCGTCGGCGCGGCCGGCCACCGTGCTCAGCCGGTCCAGCCACTCGCGCTCCAGCTGCGCCTGGGCACGCTCCATCTCCTCGGCCGTCGGGCCCTCGGCGGCGAACCGCGCGAGCTCCTCGTCCACGGCCGCCTCGATGTCGGGCACCTCGACCCCGCTGGACGTCTTCACGTCCAGCCAGCCCAGCGAGGGCGCGCCGGCGAGGCGCAGCATGCCGAAACCGGCGGCGACGGCCGTCTGGTCGCGGCGTACCAGCCGGTTGTGCAGCCGGGAGGACTCGCCGCCGCCGAGCACGGTCAGCGCCACGTCGGCGGCGTCGCACTCGCGGGTGCCGTCGTGCGGGAGCCGGTAGGCGGCCATCAGCGCGCGGGCCGGAACCTCCTCGACGATCTCCTCGCGCAGCTGCCGGCCCATGATCTCGGGCAGCACCCCATCACGCGGCGGCTGCTTGCCGTCGTGTCCGGGAATGGTGCCGAAGTACTTCTCGACCCAGGCGAGCGTCTGCTCGGGGTCGATGTCGCCCACGACCGACAGCACGGCGTTGTTGGGCGCGTAGTACGTACGGAAGAAGGCGCGCGCGTCCTCCAGGGACGCAGCGTCCAGGTCGGCCATGGAGCCGATGGGGGTGTGGTGGTACGGGTGACCCTCGGGGTACGCCAGGGCCGTCAGCTTTTCGAAGGCCGTGCCGTACGGGACGTTGTCGTACCGCTGACGGCGCTCGTTCTTGACGACGTCGCGCTGGTTCTCCATGGACTCGTCGTCCAGGGCGACCAGGAGGGACCCCATCCGGTCGGCTTCCAGCCAGAGGGCGAGCTCAAGCTGGTGGGCCGGCATGGTCTCGAAGTAGTTGGTGCGCTCGAAACTGGTCGTGCCGTTGAGGGAGCCTCCGGCACCCTGGACCAGCTCGAAGTGGCCGTTGCCCGGTACGCTCGCCGAACCCTGGAACATCAGGTGCTCGAAGAGGTGAGCCAGGCCGGTCCGTCCCTTGACTTCGTGGCGCGAGCCGACGTCGTACCAGAGGCAGACCGCGGCGACCGGGGTCAGGTGATCCTCGGAGAGCACCACGCGCAGGCCGTTGGCCAGCCGGTGCTCGGTCGCTGTCAGGCCGCCGGAGCCGGCCTGGGCTGTGGCCGTGTGACCCATGGGCATGTGGTCCCTTCGATCGCGATGCAGAGATTTCCGTCAGACCTGCCACTGTATGCAAGCGTGTCGGGCACCGGAGAAGTTCCCGGCTCGTGCTCCCCCAGGACTCCGTCCGGGGGGGGACCCCCAGGGTCGGAGTCGGCGTTGTCGGTGCCTCGGGCCACAATGGTCCGCGACAACGCCCGTCAGAACCCCAGCCAGACCCCCCAGCACACCTTCATTCTTGGTTAAGGAGCCGCGCAGCGATGGCCCGCCGCAGCACGAAGACCCCGCCGCCGGAGGATTTCGAGGAGAAGATCCTCGACATCGATGTCGTCGACGAAATGCAGGGCTCCTTCCTCGAGTACGCGTACTCGGTGATCTACTCCCGCGCCCTGCCCGATGCCCGGGACGGCATGAAGCCGGTCCACCGGCGCATCGTCTACCAGATGAACGAGATGGGCCTGCGCCCCGACCGCGGTTACGTGAAGTGCGCCCGCGTCGTCGGCGAGGTCATGGGCAAGCTGCACCCGCACGGTGACGCGTCGATCTACGACGCGCTCGTGCGCATGGCACAGCCCTTCTCGATGCGGCTGCCGCTGGTCGACGGCCACGGAAACTTCGGTTCGCTCGGCAACGACGACCCGCCGGCCGCCATGCGTTACACCGAGTGCAAGATGGCGGACGCCACGTCGCTGATGACGGAGTCGATCGACGAGGACACCGTCGACTTCACCGCCAACTACGACGGCCAGGAGCGGGAGCCGGTCGCGCTGCCCGCGGCCTACCCCAACCTGCTGGTCAACGGCGCCTCCGGGATCGCCGTCGGCATGGCCACCAACATGCCCCCGCACAACCTGGGCGAGGTCATCGCGGCCGCCCGCCACCTGATCCGCTACCCCCAGGCCGACCTGGACGCGCTGATGCGCTTCGTGCCGGGTCCGGACCTGCCCACGGGCGGCCGGATCGTCGGCCTGTCGGGGATCAAGGACGCCTACGAGAAGGGCCGGGGCACCTTCAAGATCCGTGCGACGGTGACCGTGGAGAACGTGACGGCGCGCCGCAAGGGCCTGGTCGTCACCGAACTCCCCTTCACGGTCGGCCCCGAGAAGGTCATCGCGAAGATCAAGGACCTGGTCGGTTCCAAGAAGCTCCAGGGCATCGCGGACGTCAAGGACCTCACCGACCGCTCGCACGGCCTGCGCCTGGTCATCGAGATCAAGAACGGTTTCCACCCCGAGGCCGTACTGGAGCAGCTGTACAAGCTGACGCCGATGGAGGAGTCCTTCGGCATCAACAACGTCGCGCTGGTCGACGGCCAGCCGCTGACCCTGGGCCTCAAGGAGCTGCTGGAGGTCTACCTCGACCACCGGTTCGAGGTCGTGCGGCGGCGCAGCGAGTTCCGCCGCGGCAAGCGGCGTGACCGACTGCACCTGGTCGAAGGTCTTCTGGTGGCCCTCGTCGACATCGACGAGGTCATCCGGATCATCCGGGACAGCGACAATTCGGCGCAGGCGAAGGAGCGGCTGATCGAGCGCTTCTCCCTGAGCGAGATCCAGACCCAGTACATCCTGGACACCCCGTTGCGCCGGCTCACCCGGTTCGACCGGATCGAGCTGGAGTCCGAGCGCGACCGCCTCACGGGCGAGATCGACGAGCTGACCGGGATCCTGGACTCCGACACCGAGCTGCGCAAGCTGGTGTCCACGGAACTGGCCGCGGTGGCCAAGAAGTTCGGCACCGAGCGCCGTACGGTCCTGCTGGAGTCGGCGGGCACGCAGGTGGGAGCGGTTCCGCTGGAGGTCGCGGACGACCCCTGCCGAGTGCTGCTGTCCTCGACGGGTCTGCTGGCACGCACGGTGACCGGCGAGCCGCTGCCCGAGCAGGAGGGCGGGGCCCGCGCGAAGCACGACCTGATCGTCTCCCAGGTCGCGGCGACCGCCCGGGCCGACATCGGCGCGGTCACCTCGTACGGGCGGCTGCTGCGGCTCTCGGTGATCGACCTTCCGCAGCTGCCGGACACCCACGCCGCGCCGAACCTGGCCGGCGGCGCCCCCGTCTCGGAGTTCCTCTCCGGGTTGGAGGCCGACGAGAAGGTGATCTGCCTGACCTCGCTGGACGAGTCCTCGCAGGGCCTGGCCCTGGGCACCGAGCAGGGCGTGGTCAAGCGGGTCGTCCCGGACTACCCGGCGAACAAGGACGAGCTGGAGGTCATCACCCTCAAGGACGGTGACCGGATCGTCGGCGCGGTCGAACTGCGCACGGGTGAGGAAGACCTGGTCTTCATCACCGACGACGCCCAGCTGCTGCGCTACCCGGCCGGTCAGGTACGTCCGCAGGGCCGCCCGGCGGGCGGCATGGCGGGCATCAAGCTGTCCGAGAACGCCAAGGTGATCCACTTCTCGGCGGTGGACCCGGCCCGGGACGCGCTGGTGTTCACCGTGGCGGGCTCGCACGGGACGCTCGACGACTCGGTGCTGTCCGGAAAGCTGACGCCGTTCGACCAGTACCCGCGCAAGGGCCGGGCCACCGGTGGCGTGCGCTGCCAGCGGTTCCTGAAGGGCGAGGACCTGTTGGTGCTGGCCTGGACGGGCAACGCTCCGGTCCGCGCGGCGGCGGTGAACGGCACCCCGGCCGAGCTGCCGGCCGTGGACCCGCGCCGCGACGGCTCGGGGGCCGCACTGCCCGCGGTCGTCGCCGCTCTGGCGGGGGCCGCGCTGTAGGACGTACGAGGGCGTTCGGGTGGTACGACCCGCGGGACGTACCACCCGAATGCCGACTAGTGTTTTCCCTCTTGGTGTTGGTGGGGGGAGTGCACAGCTGATGAGTCGTCGGTCGGGCGGATTGATCGGGGACTGGGCCGAGGCCCAGCGGCGACAGCAGCGGACGCAGCTGGTCCAACAGCGGGAGGCCGAGCGGCGACAGCGGGCGTACGAACGGGACGTGGCGCGCAGCGAGCGTGAGCAGCAGGCCGCCTACCGGCAGCACCGCGAGGCGCAGGCACGGCGGCGGACCGAGTTGATCGAGGCGGAGGTCGCCCGGCTGCAGGGCCTGCTGGCCGAGGGCTGCCGGGCGCCGGCGTTCCGGATGGCTTCGCTGGTCCGCTCCGAACGGCTCGAACCCTTCGCTCCGGGCGCCCTGGCGCACCCCGTAGCGATGCCGCAGCTGGAGCAGTTCCAGCAGCAGAGTGGCTGGACGCTCGGCTCGAACCGGCGGGCGCAGGCCGAGCGAGAGGCCCACGCCCGGTACACCGAGGCCTGGCAGGCGGCCCACGCAGCGGAGGCCCGGCGCCGGCAGCAGCTGGCGGAGTACCGCCAGCAGTACGACCGCTGGGCAGCCGAACAGTCGGCCGCGATCCGCCGCCACAACGGAGGGCTCGACGAACTGGCCGGCGCCCTGAGGGCCGGGGACGCCGAGGCCGCGGTCGAATACTTCTGCGCCGCCCTGTACGCCTCCACCGCCTGGCCCGAGGAACTGCCGAGGCAGGTGGCCGCCGCCTACGACCCGATGCTGCGCCAGCTGGTGGTGGACTGGGAGCTGCCGCGGTACGCGGTGGTACCGGAGGCCAAGTCCGTCCGCTATCTGCCGAGTACGGACCAGGACAAGGAGGCGGCCCGCCCGGCCACCCAGCGGCGGGCTCTGTACCGGGACCTGCTGGCCCAGTGCGTCCTGCTGGTACTGCGCGAGTTGTACGCGGCGGACGAGTTCGGCGTGCTGGACTCGGTGGTCGTCAACGGGTTCGTGGACGACCACGATCCGGTGACGGGCCGGGAGGCGCAAATCGTCCTGGCCACGGTGTCGGCGGCGCGCACCGACTTCTCCGGGCTCCGCCTGGAGCAGGTGAGCGCCGTCGACTGCCTGGTGGACGGCCTGCACGGGCAGCTGTCGGCACGGCCCGACCAGCTGACCGCGGTACGCCCCGGACGCAGGCCGGGCGAGGTCGGCGGAGGGGTCGTCAGCCACGGCGGGCACGCCGGCGACGATGAGGACGAGCCGGACCTCTTCTCGATGGACCCGATCGCCTTCGAGGATCTGGTCGCCGAGCTGTTCCGGGCGATGGGCATGGAAGCGGTGACCACGCAGCGGTCGGGCGACGGCGGGGTGGACGTGGAGGCTCTGGACCCGGCACCGATCCGGGGCGGGCGGATCGTGGTGCAGGTCAAGCGCTACCGGAACACGGTGCCTCCGACGGCCGTGCGTGATCTGTACGGCACGGTCCAGGACAAGGGGGCGAACAAGGGGGTACTGGTCACCACCGCGTCCTTCGGACCCACGTCGTACACCTTCGCCAACGGCAAGCCGCTGGAACTGGTTCCCGGGGCCGAGCTCGTGGAGCTGCTCCACCAGTACGGGTTGCGGGGGCGGCTGGGCGGCGGCGCGGCGACTCCCGCGGTCCCGGCGCCACGGGCTCCCGGGCCCGCGGCGGAGCACAACGTACTCGGCATGTACTGGTCCGGGTCCGTCGCACTGGACGTGTGCGCACTCGTCTGCGAGGGCGGTCGGGTGCTCAGCGAGGAGCACTTCGTCTTCTTCAACAACCCGCAGACTCCCGACGGGTCGGTGCGGGCCCGTGCGCACGCGGCGCCCGACCGGGCCGCGCTGGAGGTGTCCTTCGACGCCCTTCCGCAGCCCGCGGACCGTTTGATCCTCGTCGCCGCGATCGACCCGGAAGCCGACCCGCACGCCGACCTGGCCGGGTTCACCGACGCGCACATCCGCCTGCTGTCCGCAGGCGGCGAGGAACTCGGCCGGCTGGACGTCTCCGACGGCCGCGCCGGCGAGACGGCCCTGGTCCTCGGTTCGTTCCGGCGCCGCGCCAACGGGGACTGGGACTTCGTGATCGGCGGCAAGGGCTACCGCGGGGGCCTGGAGGACCTGCTGCGCGAGTACGGGGTCGAGGTCGCCTGAGCAGCGCGGCCTCGGAGCGGGGACGGGGCGGGTGTCCGGCCGGTCGTGTCGGGCTGGGCCGGTGCCGCGTGGGTGCCGCGTCCTACACGTCTTCGCAATCGGGCTCGGCGTAGGGCTCGGGCTCGGTGCCGGCCGCCACGGGGCGGTCGACGTAGCGCAGCACACCCCACATGCTCTCCGGCGGTGCGAGCTGCGGAGCCCGTTCGCGGCAGGCCTCCAGTTCGCGGAGCAGGGCGGGGCCGTCGGTGCCGGAGCCGATCAGGACCAGCTGGCTCCGGCGCGGCTCGCCCCGGCCCCAGGGACCCGGCACGAAGCGGAGGAATCGGCCGACCGCGTGGACCTCATAGCGCTCCTCGTGGCCGGGGACGCCGAAGTGGACGAAGCCCTTGATCCGGTACAGCCCGGTAGGGCGACGGTCCAGGAAGTCGATGAACCTGCGCGGGCTCAGGGCCTGCTCGGACACGAACTCCGTGCTCTCGTAGAGGGTGTGCGCATGTCCGGAGTGGTCCGCCTGGTCATGGTCCGCGGCCTGTGAGAGCAGGTCCTCGAAGGACAGTTGGCCCCGGGTCTCGGTCCACGGGCGCCGGTCGAAGAGCAGCTCCGGGTCGATCCGGCCGTGGTCGGCGGCCACCACTGGCGTGCCGGCGCAGAGCGCGGTCAGCTCGGACTCGATCCTGGCGAGTTCGGCCGTGTCCACCCGGTCGGCCTTGTTCAGCACCACCAGGTCCGCGACGGCCAGGTGGCGGTCGGTCTCCGGATGTGCGGCCCGGGTCGCATCGAACTCCGCCGCATCCAGGACCTGCACCAGTCCGCCGTACCGGATCGACGGGTTCTCGTTGGCCACCAGCATCCGGATCATCTCCTGGGGCTCGGCCAGCCCGCTCGCCTCGATGACGATGACATCGATCCGGTGGACGGGCGCGGAGAGCTTCTCCAGGTAGGCGTCGAGCTCACTGCCGTCGACCGCGCAGCACAAGCAACCGCCGCCGAGCGAGACCATCGAGTCGCCGACCTGACCGGCCACCGACATCGCGTCGATCTCGATCGAACCGAAATCGTTGACGACGACCCCGATCCGAGTGCCTCCCCGATGGGCGAGGAGGTGGTTGAGCAGCGTCGTCTTGCCGGATCCGAGGAATCCGGCCAGGACGACGACGGGAATGGGCTGGACGGACGGCACGGACGGCGTCGCTGGCTGAACGGACGGGAGCGGCTGCACGGGCTGACTGCTGTTCACGCCGCCGATGGTAGTCAGCCGAGCAGCGGAACCGGCTGCGGTGGGGGCGGGCCGACGTACCGGGCGGCCGGACGGATGATCTTCGAATCGGCGGCCTGTTCGAGGATGTTCGCGCTCCAGCCGACCACGCGGGCCGCGCAGAAGGTCGGGGTGAACATCTCGCGCGGCAGCCCGCACAACTCCATGACCACGCCCGCGTAGAACTCCACGTTCGTGTGCAGCTCACGGCCCGGTTTGAGCTCGGCGAGGATCGCCTCGACGTGCCGCTCCACCTCCACGGCGAAGTCCACCAGGGGGCCACCGAACTGGAGGGCGATGTCGCGCAGCATCCGCGAGCGCGGGTCCTCGGTCCGGTACACGGGGTGGCCGAACCCCATGATCCGGTCCCCGGCGAGCACCCGCTCGCGGATCCACGGATCGATGCGGTCCGCCGTGCCGATGGCGTCGAGGGTGTCCAGCGCCCGGCTGGGTGCGCCGCCGTGCAGCGGGCCGGAGAGCGCGCCGATCGCCCCGACCAGGCAGGCCGCCACGTCCGCGCCGGTGGAGGCGATCACCCGGGCGGTGAAGGTCGAAGCGTTGAACCCGTGGTCGACCGTGGCGATCAGGTACTGCTCGACGGCCCGTGCCTTGGCCGGGTCGGGCTCCTCTCCGGTCAGCATGTACAGGTAGTTGGCGGCGTACGGCAGGTCCGCGCGCGGCTCGACCGGTTCGAGCCCCTGGCCCAGTCGGTGCAATGCGGTGAGCAGGGTGGGTACGGCGGCACAGGCGGCCAGCGCGTCGGCGGCCCGCCGCTCGGGGTCGAGGTCGTACACCGGGCGGAAGCCGGCGGAGGCGCCGAGCAGTGAGAGCGCGGTCCGCAACCCGGCGAGCGGGCCGGAGAGGGCTGTCGCCCGGGCGAGTGCGGGCAGGGCTTCGCGCACCGTGTCGGGCAGCCGGCGCAGGGGGCCGATCTCAGCCGCGAAGGCGGCCCGCTCGGCGGCGTCCACCGGCAGGGCTCCGCGGAACAGCAGGTGCCACACGTCCTCGAAGCTGCGGCTGCCGGCGAGTTCGACGGCCGAGTACTGACGGTAGTGGTAGAAGCCCTCACGGCCTCGGACGTCACCGAGTTCGGTTTCGGTGACCACGACTCCCGCAAGACCGCGGGGCACATCGATGGTGGTGTTCATGAATGGACCATCCATGATGGATTGAATCCTTGTCAATATTGATTGAATCAATATATGTAGGGTGTTCGTCATGAACGACGACAGGGACGGCGGGCGCAGGCTCAGCACCCAGGAAGCGGCCAGGCTGCTGGGAGTGAAGCCGGCAACGGTGTACGCCTACGTCAGCCGCGGCCAGCTCAGCAGCCGCCGCGACACCGTCGGGCGGGGCAGCAGCTTCGACGCGGCCGAGGTGGAGGCGCTGGCCCGGCGCACCCGGCGCGAGGCAGCCGCCCCGGCCGGAGACCTCTCGGTTCGTACGTCCCTCACGCTCATCGAGTCCGACCGGTACTACTACCGCGGCGTGGACGCCGTGGACCTGGCCTCGCATTACCCCTACGAGGAAGTCGCCGAGTGGCTCTGGACGGGAACGATCCCCCGCGGGGCCCGGTTCACCGCTCCCCCGGAGGCCCTCGCCGCGGCCCGGCGGGCGGTGGACGCCCTGCCGGAGCACAGCGGGCCGGTCGACCGGCTGCGCGTGGCGGTCGCCGCCGCCGCGGTGGTCGATCCGCTGCGCTTCGACCTCTCCGAGGAGGCCGTACTCGGCTCCGCCCGCTGCCTGGTCCCCACCCTGGTCGGCTCCCTGCCGGTCCTGGGTGCCGAGCCGTGGGCCGGGGACGGGCGCACGGCCCGGCAGCTATGGCCCCGGCTGACGGCGCACGCGCCGGATCCGGACGCCCTGGACGTCCTCGACCTGGCTCTGGGACTGCTGGTCGACCACGACCTGGCGGCTTCGACACTGGCCGTACGGGTGGCCGCCTCGGCCAGGGCCCATCCGTACGCGGCCGTATCGGCCGGGCTGGGAGTGCTGGAGGGTCCTCTGCACGGCGCCGCCGGACGGCTCGCGCACAGGATGCTGACGGAGGTGCTGGAGCGCGGCGGGGCCGCCCCGGTGGTGGCGGAGTACCTGCGGGCGGGACGGCGGGTGCCGGGACTGGGCCACCGGCTGTACCGGGGCGAGGACCCGCGGGCCGCGGCACTGTTCACCCGCCTGGAAGGGCTGACGCAGGCCGCCGGCGCCCTTGGCGCGGCGCGCGAGGTGGCGGCCGTAATGGCCCGGCAGGGCGCAGGACTGCAGGCCAACGTGGATCTCGCGCTGGCGGTGCTGACGGTGTCCTGCGGGATGCCCGCGGAGGCCGGGGAGATGGTGTTCGCCGTGGCCCGTACGGCCGGCTGGATCGCGCACGCGTTGGAGGAGTACCAGGAGCGGCCGCTGCGCATGCGGCCGAGCGGCCAGTACCAGGGGGCACGCCCGCCACAGCCAATGCCGTGACGGGCGGCGGCTCCTTGGGTACGGGCACCCCGGGGCCGGGGGAGGGAGCCCGGGCCGTGCGCCGCAGGGTGTGCTCATGGCTGGAGTGGAGTGCTGACGGTCCTACTGCGGCCTGAGGCCGGTGGCCGGCGCAGGCCGCGCACGAAACACCGAGTTCCGCGTCGGACCTCGCCGTCGGACGGACGTACGTGCGGGCAGCGGACGGTGGTGCCCGGGCGGGGCGGCGGCCCGGGTGTCCGCGGACTCGCGAGCGGTCCGGTCGTTCCGGCGCTCCTGTGGCCCGGGCACCGGCGGGCCCTGGGCCGGGCGATGGCGGTGCTCGCCCTCGTACCGGCCGGCGGCAGGTGAACTTTCCGAGCCGCGGCGAGCCTGCCGGCGCCGCATACGGCGCCACTGCGGCGGCTGGCACCGCCGTCCTGCTGCTGTGAGCGCCCGGCGTCAGTTGTTTGCCCGGGGCGTTTGCGAGTTCGCCTCCGCCTGAAATCCTTCTTCCCCGCAACCGAGCCCGGGAGATGAAGACGTGTCCTTGATCATTCCTTCCTTCGACGACTCCGTGATCGTGCGTGCGGCCGATGCCGAGACTGTCGGTGCCGGCCCGGTCACCCTGCGCCTGCTCGCCGACAGCAGTTCCACCGGCGGCGCGCTGTCCACCCAGCGGGTGACCCTGCTTGACGGTGCGAACGGCGCCGCTCCCCACCACCACTCCCGTTCGGCCGAGCTGTTCTACCTGCTCGACGGCACCGCCCAGTTGCTGTCGGGCGAGCAAGTGGTGACAGCAGGGCGCGGCGACCTCGTCGTCGTGCCGCCCGGCCTCGATCACGCCTTCGCTGCGGCGCCCGGGGAGAACGCGGACATCCTGATCGTCATCACACCGGGCGTCGAGCGCTTCGAGTACTTCCGCCACCTGGAGCGCATCGCCTACGGGAAGGTTCCGCCGGAGTCCCTCCTGGACGTCCAAGAGCTCTACGACACCTACTTCACGAGCAGCGAGACGTGGAACCTGGCACGGAAGTGACCGGGGCGGGGCTTCCCGGGACGGCTCGGGGCGCCCCGCCTCCCCACCGGGCGGTGCGGCGGTGTTCCACCGGAGGCGCTCGGCCGCCGGCCCGGTCCGTGGACGTACGCACGATGGCGGAGCCGGCAGGGGTCGCCGTCCGTGGTGACGTTGCCCGGGGCGGGCCGATCCGACCTGGTGTGCGACCGGCTCGGCGGAGGTATTGCGTTGGAGACATTCCGCTTGGGCCGAAGCCGACCTACGGTTGCTGGTCATGCGGTTCCACCTCATGAGCGCTCGGCGCCTCGGGCTGCCCAGACGGGCCGTCTCTCAGATCCTGCTCACCCAGCTGGCCATCGCCGCCGGGGTCGCCGTGCTGGCCACCGGCCTCTTCCTGGCGCCGCTCGGGGCGCAGCTCGACGACCAGGCCATGCGCCGCGCCTTGGCCATCGCCCAGAGCGCGGCGGCCGACCCGTCGCTGGCAGCCGATCTCCTGGACACCGATGCATCGGGCGGCGGCCCGGGGGTGGACAGCCCCGTGCAGGCTTCGGCCGAGCGGATCCGCCGGGCCACGGGTGCGGAGTACGTGGTCGTGATGGACCTGAACGGAATCAGGCGCTCGCACCCCAACGCCGACCGGATCGGGCTACCCGTCTCCACGGATCCGAGCGATGTCCTCGCGGGCCGCGAAGTGATGGAGATCGACGAGGGCACCCTCGGCCGCTCCGCGCGCGGCAAGGTCCCGCTCGTCGCAGCCGACGGCGAAATCGTCGGCGCCGTCTCCGTGGGCATCGCCTACGACAGCGTCCGTGACCGGCTGCTCGGCGCCATCCCGGGCCTCCTCGCCTATGCGGGCGCCGCCCTGGCAGCGGGTGCGCTCGCCGCCTACCTGCTGTCCCGCCGGATCCAGCGGCAGACCCATGACCTGGCCTTCTCCGATATCGCCGGCCTTCTCGCCGAGCGCGAGGCGATGCTGCACTCCATCCGCGAGGGCGTGATCGCCCTCGACCGCGACGGCCGGGTCCGACTGGTCAACGACGAGGCGGCCCGGTTGCTGGGGCTCGCTGCACATTCCGTCGAAACCCTCGCGGGGCGTCCCCTGAACGAGGTGCTGGGCGCGGGCCGCACCACCGACGTCCTCACCGGCCGGGTCACCGGCTGCGACCTGCTCGCCGTCCAGGGTTCCCGGGTGCTGGTCGCGAACCGGATGCCGACGGAGGACGGCGGCGCCGTAGCCACCCTGCGCGACCGCACCGAGCTGGAGCACCTCGGTCGCGAGCTGGACTCCACCAAGGGCCTGATCGACGCACTGCGCGCGCAGGACCACGAGCACGCCAACCGGCTCCACACCCTCCTCGGCCTGCTGGAGCTGGGCCTGCACGAGGAGGCAGTGGAATTCGTCACCGAGGTCGTCGGTGTGCACCGCAGCACCGCCGAACAGGTCACCGAGAAGGTCCAGGACCCTCTGCTGGCCGCCCTCCTGGTGGGCAAGGCAACCGTCGCGGCCGAGCGCGGGGTCCCGCTGCGCCTGGCCGACACCACTTTCCTGCCCGACCGCCTGGTCGACCCGGGCGGCCTCGTCACGATCACGGGCAACCTGGTGGACAACGCCCTGGACGCCGCCGCGGGCTCCACCACGCCCCTGGTGGAGGTCGAATTGCGCTCCGAAGGCCGTACGGCCATCCTCCGGGTGCGGGACAGCGGCCCCGGCGTCCCGGCCGGCCGCCGCGAGGAGATCTTCACCGAGGGCTGGTCGACGAAGCAGCCCAAGGCCCACCGCGAACGCGGTCTGGGTCTCGCGCTCGTCCGCCGCCTCGCGGAGCGACAGGGTGGCACGGCCCGGGCCGGCGAAGCAGCGGACGGAGGGGCGGAGTTCTCCGTCGTACTCCCGGAGGCCCTGCGATGAACGAGACCCCGATTCACGTATTGGTCGTCGACGACGACATGCGTGTTGCCCTGATCAACGCGGCGTACGTGGCGAAGGTTCCCGGATTCCACGTCTGCGCCCAGGCCCATTCGGCGGCGGAGGCCCTGTCGTACATCGACGCCCACCCCGTGGACCTGATTCTCCTCGACCACTACCTCCCGGACGAGAATGGCCTGGGCCTGGTACGCCGACTGCGCCAGCTCGGCCACCGCACCGATGTGATCATGGTGACGGCCGCGCGCGACCTGGCCACGGTCCAGGCCGCCATGCGCCTCGGGGCCCTCCAGTACCTGGTCAAACCGTTCACCTTCGCGGGCCTGCGCACCCGGTTGGAGGCTTACGGCTCCCTACGTCGCGCCCTGGAGACGGGTGGCGAGGCCGAACAGGCCGAGGTGGACCGCATCTTCGGCGCTCTCGCCGCGGCCGGCGCCCCCAACGAGCTGCCCAAGGGGCACTCCCCCACCACCGCGGAACTGGTCCGACAGGTCCTGCGCTCGGCCGAAGGCCCCCTCTCCACCCAGCAGATCGCCGACCGCGGCGGCATCAGCAGGCAGACCGCCCAGCGCTATCTGAAGCTTCTGGAACGCACCGCCCGCGTCACCCTGTCCCTCCGCTACGGCGAAACGGGCCGCCCGGAACACCGCTACTCCTGGCTCCCGTCCGACGCCGCGTAGTGCTGTGACCGGAAGGGTTCACCGACCCGCGCCGCCCGGCCACAGCACCAACCGGAACGGGAGCACGGTCAGACGGCCCCGGCTCCGGTCAAGGAGCGGACCTCCGTCTCCGCGTGCTTCGCCGCATCCGGCTCCTCCTTCGAGGTGACCGTCCCCATCCAGCCCGCCAGGAAGCCCAGCGGGATCGAGATCAGGCCCGGGTTCTGCAAGGGGAAGAACTGGAAGCTCACGCCCGGGAAGAGGGAGTCCGGGCTACCTGAGACCACCGGCGAGAGGAGGACCAGCACCACCGCGGGGATCAGCCCGCCGTAGACCGACCAGACCGCGCCCCGTGTGGTGAAGCCGCTCCAGAACAGCGAATAGAGAAGCACCGGGAGATTGGCCGAGGCCGCCACCGCGAAGGCCAGACCCACCAGGAACGCGACGTTGAGGTCCTCGGCGAGCAGCCCCAGGGCGATCGCCGCCGCCCCGATGCCGACGGCCGCGACCCTCGCCACCGCCACCTCACTTCGCTGGCGTGCGTGGCGGCGCTTGAGCGAGGCGTACAGATCGTGAGCGACCGAGGCCGAGGACGCCAGCGTGATCCCGGCGACCACGGCCAGGATCGTGGCGAAGGCGATCGCCGCCACGAAGGAGAACAGCACGGCGCCTCCGGCCGAGCCGACCCCGCCGCCCAGGAAGGCCGCGAGCAGCGGAACCGCCGTGTTCCCCGAGGCGTTGGAGGCCCGCACCTCGTCAGGGCCCACCAGCGCGGCGGCCCCGAAACCGAGCACGATGGTCATCAGGTAGAAGCCGCCGATCAGCGCGATCGCCCACACCACCGACCGGCGGGCCGCGCGCGCGGTCGGCACCGTGTAGAAGCGCGACAGGATGTGCGGCAGACCGGCCGTCCCGAGCACCAGCGCGAGGGCGAGGCTCATGAAGTCGAACCGGGCGGTCCAGTCGGCGCCGTACTTGAGCCCCGGGCTCAGGAACTGCCTCCCGTGCCCGCTGCGCTCGGCGGCGCTGGTGAGCAACTGGTCGAAGTTCCCGTGGACGCGTAGCAGTACGAGCACGGTGAGGGTGACGGCCCCGCCCATGAGCAGCACGGCCTTTACGATCTGGATCCAGGTGGTGGCCCGCATCCCGCCGAAGGACACGTAGACCACCATCAGCGCCCCGACGCCGATGACGGTCAACCTCCGGGCCGCGGTCCCCGAGTCCCCGAGCAGCAGGCCCACGAGACTGCCGGCGCCGACCATCTGTGCCACGAGGTACAGCACCGACACGGTGACCGAGGAGATGCCGGCGGCGATCCGGACCGGCCGCTCGCTCATCCGGGCTGCGACCACGTCGGCGAGGGTGAAGCGCCCGCAGTTGCGGACCAGTTCGGCGACGAGGAACAGCACGACGAGCCAGGCGACGAGGAAGCCCACCGAGTACAGCAGCCCGTCGTACCCGAAGAGTGCGATCAGGCCTGAGATGCCGAGGAAGGAGGCGGCGGACATGTAGTCACCGGCGATGGCGAAACCGTTTTCCATCGGGGAGAACAGTCGGCCGCCCGCGTAGAACTCCTCGGCCGAGCCTCGCCGGTTGCGGCTGACCCAGGTGGTGATGCCCAGGGTGACCGCGATGAAGAGGCTGAACAGGACCAGCGCGAGGGTCTGGTGCTCGGTGGTCACCGGCCGGCCCCCCTGGTCCGCATCCGCTCCTGGCCGCGCTCCTGCTCGAAGATCGTCCAGCGCAGGTCCAGCGCGGCACGGTCCCTACGCAGCCGCGCGTGCCGAGCGTACGCCCACGTCAGCAGGAAGGTGCTGAGGAACTGACCGAGGCCCGCCAGAAGGGCCACGTTGACCGCCCCGACGACCGGCCGGGCCATGAAGCCGGGTGCTGCGGTGGCGGCGATCACGTAGGCGACGTACCAGATGAAGAATCCGGCGGTGGCGGGGACGACGAATCCGCGGTAGCGGCTGCGTACCTCCTGGAAGGCGGCGCTGCGCTGCACTTCGAGGTAGATGTCGGACGCCACGGGCTCGGCTCGGCCGTCGGCGGCCGGGCGTGGGGGCGCCGGGTCCTCGCCCTCGTCCTCCCCCCAGCCGACGGCGAGCGCGTCGTACCAGGGGTCGTCGAACCGGATCGTTCCGGCATCGGGACCTTCGTGCTTGTCCACCGAACTCTCCTTGTCCGCAGCCGCATTGGCCGCGTGCCCACAAGGATGTGCGGTATGGACGCTTACCGGACTGGTGTCCCGGTGCTCTTCACTCCAAAAGGTGATGGAGCGAAGAGCACCGGTGAGCCGGTGAGCCGGGTCAGGCGTCGATGCGCGAACGGTCCAGGGTCGCCGCGGAGCTCGTGATGAACTCCTTGCGGGGCGCCACCTCGTTGCCCATCAGCAGGTCGAAGATCTGCTCGGCCGAGTCCAGGTCGCCGATGTTGATGCGGCGCAGCGTACGGAAGCGGGGATCCATGGTGGTCTCCGCCAGCTGGTCCGCATCCATCTCGCCGAGACCCTTGTAGCGCTGGATGGAGTCCTTGTAGCGAATGTTCTTGCGCTGGAATTCGAGCAGCGTCTGACGGAGTTCGTTGTCCGAATAGGTGTAGACGTACTTGTCCTGGCCCTTCTTGGGCTGGACGAGTTCGATCCGGTGCAGCGGCGGCACCGCGGCGAATACCCGGCCCGCCTCGACCATCGGTCGCATGTACCGCTGGAAGAGCGTCAGCAGCAGGCAGCGGATGTGCGCGCCGTCCACATCGGCGTCGACGAGCAGGACGATCTTCCCGTACCGGGCGGCGTCGATGTCGAAGGTACGGCCCGAGCCGGCTCCTATGACCTGGATGATCGCGCCGCACTCGGCGTTCTTGAGCATGTCGGAGACGGACGACTTCTGAACGTTCAGAATCTTGCCGCGGATCGGCAGGAGTGCCTGGAACTCCGAGTTCCGCGCGAGCTTGGCGGTACCGAGGGCGGAGTCCCCCTCGACGATGAAGAGCTCGCTGCGCTCCACGTCGTCGCTGCGGCAGTCGGCCAGCTTCGCGGGCAGCGAGGAGGTCTCCAGCGCGGTCTTGCGGCGCTGCGCCTCCTTGTGCTGGCGGGCGGCGATGCGGGTCCGGGCCGCCGCGACGATCTTCTCCATCACGGCGCGGGCCTGCTGCTTGTCGTCGCGCTTGGTGCTGGTCAGGAAGGCCTTGAGCTCCTTGGTGACCACGGCAGCGACGATCCGGGCGGCTGCCGAGGTGCCGAGCACCTCCTTCGTCTGCCCCTCGAACTGCGGCTCGGCCAGCCGGACGGTGACGACCGCCGTCAGTCCCTCCATCGCGTCGTCCTTGACGACGTCGTCCTCGGCGACCCGCAGCAGCTTCGCCGAGCGCAGCACCTCGTTCACCGTCTTGGTGACCGAGCGCTCGAAGCCGGTGATGTGGGTGCCGCCCTTGGGGGTGGCGATGATGTTGACGAAGGACTTGACCGTGGTCTCGTACCCGGTGCCCCAGCGCAGGGCGATGTCGACACCGAGCTCGCGGGTGACCTCGGTGGGGGTCATGTGGCCGCGCTCGTCGAGGACGGGGACGGTCTCCTTGAAGGTGCCCTGGCCGGTCAGGCGCAGGACGTCGCAGACGGCCTTGTCCTGGGCAAGGTAGTCGCAGAACTCGCTGATGCCCCCGTCGAAGCGGAAGGTCTCCTCGGTCTTGCCCGCCCCGTCGATGCCCCGCTCGTCGCGGACGACCAGGGTCAGGCCGGGCACGAGGAAGGCGGTCTGGCGGGCGCGCTGGTAGAGCGTCTCCAGGGAGAGCCGGGCGTCCTTGAGGAAGATCTGCCGGTCGGCCCAGTAGCGGACCCGGGTGCCGGTCTTGCCCTTGGCGACCCGCTTGATCTTGCGCAGGCCGTTGGCGGGGTCGAACGGGCTGTCGGGGCCCTGCTCCGTGAACATGCCCGGGACGCCGCGGCGGAAGCTGATCGCATGCGTGGAACTGTTCCGGTCGACCTCGACGTCCAGGCGGGCGGAGAGGGCGTTGACCACGGAGGCGCCGACGCCGTGCAGGCCGCCGGAGGCCGCGTACGAGCCGCCTCCGAACTTGCCACCGGCGTGGAGCTTGGTCATGACGACCTCGACGCCGGACAGCCCGGTCTTGGGCTCGACGTCGACGGGGATGCCGCGCCCGTTGTCCCGGACCTCGACCGAGGCGTCCTCGTGGAGGATCACCTCGATGTGGTCACAGTAGCCACCCAGGGCCTCGTCAACGGCGTTGTCGATGATCTCCCAGAGGCAGTGCATGAGGCCCCGGGAGTCGGTGGACCCGATATACATGCCGGGGCGCTTGCGGACGGCCTCGAGGCCTTCGAGGACGAGCAGGTGCCGCGCGGTGTAGTTGGAGCCGTCCCGGTCTGCTCCGGACAGCAGCGCGCTGGAAGGCACGGACGTGTCGGCGGTCACGCAGTTCGCTCCTCGCTGAATTTCTTTTTCTGGCCCGTCGGGCGCAGGGTGGCTCGGTTGCCGCTCGAAGGGTACCGAGGCCTGGTAGAGCCGATGCAACGCCACCCTCGCGCTTCATCAGCCTAGTGCAGGTCCGCACGGATGTTCGATCCCCCGGGGGAGTGAAGCAAACATCACGTTCCCTTCCAGGCATGAACCATTTAGGGTTCGGGCACGTCCTCATGCACAGCCGGCACTCACGCCGGGGAGGACGGAACTGCGACAAGCTAACGACTGACAACGCGAAACCGTAAAGCAACGCAATACGGCTCCTTCGCCGCCAACCGGCAACAGCCGGCCAGCTTCGGAAGGAAGTTTCGAGGAAAAGCCGCGAGCGGGAACGTTTTCGGCCTGGTTGGATGTTGACCCTGGTACGACAGCTCGTCGAGCTAGAGAAGAGGCGACGTGACTACTGTTCTGACACCCGCGACCCCGCTGACGGCCGCTGACCGATGCGACCGTTGCGGCGCCCAGGCATATCTGCGCGTCGTCCTGCTGAGCGGCGGTGAACTCCTGTTCTGCGCCCACCACGGGCGTAAGTTCGAGCCGGAACTCAAGAAGATCGCCGCGGATATACAGGATGAGACCGAGCGGCTCACGTCCGCTCCGACGGCCAGTGCCGACACCGAGGACCGCTGACACAGGCCTACACCTCGCATCCGACGAGCCAGGACCGGCCAGGCCGGTCGACGGGCGGCACCTCTGCGACCCAGGGGTACCGCCCGTCCTCATGTCCGGAGCCCCGGCGCCCTCGCGGGCCCAGGGCCTCCGCCGCATCCGGGGTCGAGCAGGGGCCCGGGTCCCGAGCACCTGCTCACGGCACTAGCGGCTCCCGTGCCGGTGCGGGGCTCCTGAGGCTGCCGCCAGTCCCTCCCGTCACACGCCCCCGTACGGGCCGTGTAGCCACCCTGGAGCCTCCCAGGGCACCCTCCGTGACGTCCTGGCCGACGCTTCGCCGCGCGGTCGTCTCCGGGGCCGTCACGAAGCCCGTGAGTGGCGCGATCTTCGTGTACACCCCCGGGCTGTCGGAGCGCCCGCATCCACGCCCCCAGGACACCAGTCCGATGAGCCGGCCCTGGGCGACCAGCGGCCCGCCGCTGTCCCCCTGACAGGCGTCCTTGCCGCCGTCCCGATGCCCCGCGCACACCATGGAATCGGATCGGTACTGTCCGTCCGCGTCTCCCGGGTAGGCGCGCCGGCAGACCTCGTCCTCCAACACCGTGACCCGCGCGGCACGCAGCGCGTACGCGTAGTCGCCGAACCCACTGGTATCGCCCCACCCGTAGACCGCGGCTACGCCGCCCGCCGCGTAGCCGGGATGCCCCTCCCCGGCCATGGGGAGCACGTAGTGCGCGGGAACCGCCTCGTCCAGTTCCAGCACGGCGAGGTCCCCGGCGTTGCTCCGTGCGTCGTACGCGGGGTTCACCTGGGCCGAGCGGACCGCGATCTCCCGGCCGTCGTCCGCCTGCAGCTCCGTACGCCCGATGATCACTCGGAAGTCGGGAACGGACTCCAGCGGGCCCCCCAGCACCTGGCTGCCCAGGCAGTGGGCCGCGGTCAGCACCTTGGTCGGGCCCACGATGACACCCCCGCAGAACTGACCGCCCCGCGTACCTCCGAACCGGTCACGGCTGGCGAGCGCCACCACCCAGGGGCTGTCGGCCGCCTTCACCGGCTTCCCGCCGATCACCACGCTGTCCGCGGCTGCCAGCGGCGCCTGGGCCAGCGGCGCCGTGGCCGCCCCCGCCACCAGGGTCAGCGCGCCCGCCAGAGCACGGGAAAAGGGACGACGCATGAGGCCTCCTGACTCTGAGCGTGCATGACTACACCCAGAGTGGGACGCCCGGTGGCCGTGCGCACCCTCTCGCGGCCACCGCCGTACGTTCCCGGCCCGGTCAGTCCAGGTAGTCGCGCAGGACCTGGGAGCGCGACGGGTGGCGCAGCTTCGACATGGTCTTGGACTCGATCTGACGGATCCGCTCGCGCGTGACGCCGTAGACCTTGCCGATCTCGTCGAGGGTCTTCGGCTGCCCGTCGGTGAGGCCGAAGCGCATCGAGACCACGCCGGCCTCGCGCTCACTCAGCGTGTCGAGGACCGAGTGGAGCTGTTCTTGCAGGAGCGTGAAGCTCACCGCGTCGGCCGGCACGACCGCCTCGGAGTCCTCGATGAGGTCGCCGAACTCGCTGTCGCCGTCCTCGCCGAGCGGCGTGTGCAGGGAGATCGGCTCGCGCCCGTACTTCTGGACCTCGATGACCTTCTCCGGGGTCATGTCGAGTTCCTTGGCCAGCTCCTCCGGAGTGGGCTCGCGGCCCAGGTCCTGGAGCATCTGGCGCTGCACCCGGGCGAGCTTGTTGATGACCTCGACCATGTGCACCGGGATGCGGATGGTGCGTGCCTGGTCGGCCATGGCACGGGTGATCGCCTGCCGGATCCACCAGGTCGCGTAGGTGGAGAACTTGTAGCCCTTGGTGTAGTCGAACTTCTCGACCGCACGGATCAGGCCCAGGTTGCCCTCCTGGATCAGGTCCAGGAAGAGCATGCCGCGGCCGGTGTAGCGCTTGGCCAGTGAGACCACGAGACGGAGGTTGGCCTCCAGCAGGTGGTTCTTGGCGCGGCGGCCGTCCTCGGCGATGATCTCCAGCTCGCGCTTGAGCTTGGGGGCCAGCTTGTCGGAGTTGGCCAGCTTGTCCTCGGCGAACAGGCCCGCCTCGATGCGCTTGGCGAGTTCGACCTCCTGCTCGGCGTTGAGGAGGGGGACCTTGCCGATCTGCTTGAGGTAGTCCTTGACGGGGTCGGCGGTGGCGCCGGCCACGGCGACCTGCTGGGCCGGGGCGTCGTCCTCGTCGTCGGAGATGACGAAGCCCTTGCTCTCGCCGCCGTCCTCTTCCTCCTCGGCCTCCGCCTTCACCACGCCCGGGCCCTCTTCGAGGGACTCGTCCTCCCCGGCCTCGTCCGCGTCCTTCTTGGAGGCGGTCTTCTTCGCGGCCGTCTTCTTGGCCGCGGTCTTCTTGGCGGGTGCGGCCTTCTTGGCCGCCGTCTTCTTGGCCGCCGTCTTCTTCGCGGGGGCCTCGGTTCCGGGCTCCTCCACGAGAGCGTCCACGGGCTCCGGGTCCACCGTGTCGGCCGCAGGTGCCGCGGCGGCGACGGTCTGCGCAACCGTCGTCTTCGCCGCGACGGTCTTGGTGGCCGTCCGCTTGACCGGGGTCTTCGCTGCGACGCTCTTGCGGGTGGTGCGCTTGGGCGACTCCGCGGCACTGACCATCAGCGTCACACCCTCTTCCTCGAGGATCTGGTTGAGGCTGCGCAGAACATTCTTCCACTGGGTCGCAGGAATCTGGTCAGCCTCGAAGGCCCGACGCACGTCATCGCCGGCGATCTGCCCCTCGGCCTTGCCCCGCTCGATGAGCGCCATCACAGACTCGGATTCGGCGATCTCCGGCGGGAGCGTACGGGATGTGCTGGCCGACACGAACAACCTCTCGGAAACGATGGAAACGGCTTCCGACCCCGGCCGGGTGGTGCTGGACCGGAGCCGACGACCACCGACTGGGGATGGGCCGGGGGCGCGGGCAGGGGCCGGGGAGCTGCACAGCACCCGCAAGGGCTGCTGTCTTCCCTCCGTCGGCCATCACCTCTCTAGGTCATCGCTTGACCTCGCGGAGTGTTACGCCCAATCTTCGTGGCCCGAGTCACACCCGGGTCCAACCGGTGCCGCTCACGGGGTCGTGCGCACGGGCCGGACGCACCCCATACGCTCTCTTGCGGGGTCGGCCCCCGCCGGCGCCGGGGTGGGCGGACCCGCCCCCAAAAGCCCTGGTCACGCTGGTGTCGCCGGGTCCTCCCCCGGACTCCGTCCGGGGGTACCCCAGGACCCGGCGACACGTGCGAGTACCCCGCGCCCCCGTCCGTCCACGCTTCAGTGCTCGCGCGGGGCGGGCACCACGCGCTCGACCTCCGGATGCACCATCAACAGCTGCCGCATGGCGCTCTCGGCGCCCGTCGCGTCGCCGGCGGCGAGCGCTTCGACGATCCGCCCGTGGTGTGCGACGCACGCCTCGCTGGGGCGTTCGCAGGCGATGACGGGGCTGCCGGAGACCTGGAGGGCGGCGGAGACGATGCCCGAGAGGTGCTCCAGCATGCGGTTGCCCGCGACCTGGATCAGGAGCGAGTGGAACTCGTTGTCGGCGCGCGCGAAGGTGATCGAGTCGCCCTGTCCGAGGGCGTGGCCCATGATCTCGACCATGTCGGCGAGGCGCTGCTGGATGTCGGGGCGACCGTGGCCGGCGGCGAGGCGGGCGGCGAGCGGCTCGATGGTCCAGCGGAGCTCGTTCAGCTCGCGGCGCTGGTCGTCCCGCTGGGGGCCGAACGCACGCCACTCGATGATGTCGGGGTCGAGCAGGTTCCAGTCGGCGACCGGCCGGACCCGGGTGCCGACGTTGGGGCGCGCGCTGACGAGGCCCTTGGCCTCCAGCACGCGCAGCGATTCGCGGACCACCGTGCGGGAGACCTCGAAGCGCTGGCCGATCTCCTCGGGGACCAGCGGGCGGTCTGCGCCCAGATCGCCGGAGACGATCATCTGGCCGAGCTGCTGGACGAGTTGGCCGTGCAGTCCGCGGCCGCGGCTGCCTGCCGCTCGGCGGCCGACACGGCCCAACTCGACGTCGGCGCCGTCCCAGTGGGGCGCTCCGGTGCGGTCGGACCCGGAGGTTTCCGCGTAGGGGTAGCGGTCGAGTTCGCCCGGGCCGGCGAGGCCGGAGTCGGCATGGCGGGCGGCGGTCATCATGGTGTGCGCAAGGGTACTCACGAATCCTTTGTCGGCCGTGCTTCCAAGAGCCTTGAGGTCTTTGGTGAAAAGCACACGAAAGGGTGATCGGTGCCACCCACGCAATTGACGACTTATCGTAAGGAACCGGGCTCTTTGTGTGGAGTTGTGGTCTGGTTCACCTGATGCGGACCACATCGATCCGGTTGAGACCTTGTCCAGCACTGGAACGATCACCAACGATCCCTTACCAACGGGTGCGACTGCGCAGTCCTGTGAACCCATAGGCGCACAACAGGACCATCAGCGACAACACCAGTGCGGTACCGACGGGTTGGGCCATCACCCGTAGGGCGCCGAGGACCAGACGGTCCGCCTCCGGGGGCCACTGGGCCCAGGCCAGACCGCGCAATCGGGCCGCCAGTCCGCTCGCCGGGTACGCGGAGGGACCGTCCAGCACCTTGCGTACGAGTGGAACGACCATCACCGGTACGGCGAGCACCGCGGCCAGGCCCGCGGTCGCGGACCGGAAGATACCGGAGGCCAGCACGCCGGCCCAGGCGCAGCCCACGAGCAGTCCTGCCCAACTCACGGCCGGGGAGATCCATTCCACGGGTGTGCGCAGCGGGCCGCGGTCGAAGACGAGCTTCAGGGCGGCGGCGTCGGCGGTGACCGCGAGTGCGCCGAACACCAGGGCAAGGCCGGCACAGACGGCAAGTTTGGCGGCGAGCAGGCCCATCCGGCGCGGCACGGTGCCGCGGTCGGCGGCGAGCGCCGGGTAGCGGTACTCCTCACCGAAGGCCAGGGCGCCGAGCAGTCCCGCGCCCAGGGCGGCCGGAGGCAGGGGCAGCAGTTCGGGCCAGGCGGCGAGCAACCTGTTCTGCGGGGTGCCGCCGGCCCGGGCCAGGACCAGGGCGGTGACGACGGAGACTGCCACGACGAGGGCTGCGGTGACGGCAGGCACGGCCGTACCGAAGACCCGGCGCAGCTCGTAGCGCAGGGGCCGTAGCGGACCGCCCACCCGGCGCACCGTCGAAACCGGCCGCCCCCCGTCAGCAGCCGCCCGGCTGGCACCGGGGGCGGACGGGGACCCCGCTCCGGCCGGGGCGACAGGGCTCCGGGGATCCGGCCCCGGTTCGGTGCGCGCCTGCGGGAGCGGCGCAGCGGGCGGGCGCAGCGCGCCCGCGTCCCCGGTCTCGTCGGCGAGCTGGTGGACCAGCACGCCGTGCCGGAACGCCGCCTCGCCGACCTCGGCGCAGCTGGTGCCGTACACCGACAGGCGGCTGCCGCTCTCCGCGACGATCTCCACCGCCCGCTGGGCGGCCCGGGCCTCGCGGCCGAGCACGTCGGCCAGACGAGCGGCGTGCGGGGTGCGCACGGCGACCCGGGGCCGCAACCGGGTGCGGGCGAACTCTGTGACGTCCTGATCGGCCACGAGGCGGCCCGCCTCGATGGTGACGACCCGGTCCGCGGTGCGGGCGGCCTCCTTCGCGTCGGCGGTGGTGAACAGAACCGCGCCGCCGCGGGAAGCGTGACCGCGCAGCAGCTCGTACAGCCAGCCGCGTTCGCGGGGCGAGAGACCGGCGGCGGGCTCGTCGAGGAGCAGCGTGCACGGATCGGCGAGCAGGGCAGCGGCCAGCCCCAACCGGCGGTCCATGCCGAGCGAGAGGGATCCGAGCCGCTGGTCGCGCAGACCCGCGATGCCGACGACCTCCAACATGGTGTCGGCTCGGGAAGCCGGCACCCCGACGGCGGCGCACAGCATCCGCAGTTGGTTGCGGACGGTCCGCGACGGGTTGCCGGGGACGCCCCCGAGCAGTACTCCGACCTCACGGCCTGGATGGGCGATCCGGTGCAGCGGACGGCCGCGGAAGTAGGTGACGCCACGACCCGGTTCGAGTTCGAGCATCAGCCGCAGGGCGGTGGTCTTGCCCGATCCCGGTTCGCCCAGGAGGGCGGTCACATGCCCCGGGCGGGCCTCGAAGGTGAGGTCGTCCACGAGGGGCGGGAGGTCTCGACGACGGGGTGTGCTGGTGAGTCCGATGGCCTGGAGCATCGCTTCTCTCGCGGGGGGTGAGACCGCTCTGCGGCAGCATGAGTACCACCGGAAAGATAACGCGATATGTCAGATTTTCTGCGCAACCGGCGCGCGGTGGTCTCCGTGTCGACGGCAGCGCGGCTCCCGATCCGGACGGCATCGCGGATGACCACGCTGACGGCCGTACGAGCGACTGGGCTCGTGGCCGTGCGAACTGCTGGAGCGACTGCCGGGGGGCCCGGGCTTCAGACTTCCGGCCGCAGCATCGGCGGATTGAGCAGGGTCGCCCCGCCGGCCCGGAACAGCTGGGCGGGTCGGCCTCCCTGACGGGTCGTCGTCCCCCCGGCCGGCACCAGGAACCCGGGGGTCCCGGTGACCTTGCGGTGGAAGTTGCGGGGGTCGAGGGCCACCCCCCACACGGCCTCGTACACCCGGCGCAGCTCGCCGACCGTGAACTCGGGCGGGCAGAACGCAGTGGCCAGGGAGGAGTATTCGATCTTGGACCGGGCCCGCTCCACGCCGTCGGCGAGGATGCGGGCGTGGTCGAACGCGAGCCCGGGGGCCGCCTGGCCCTCGACCGCCAGCAGCTCGTCGACGGGGGCCCAGCGCGCACTGTTGGCGTCGCCGCCCGCGCGAGGTGCGGGCAGGTCCGGAGCCAGCACCAGATGCGCCACGCTGACGACGCGCATCCGCGGGTCCCGCTTCGGATCCCCGTACGTGGCCAGTTGTTCGAGATGTGCCCCGTTGCCCGTACCCGGCTGTGCCGGATCGTGGGCGCACAGGCCGGTTTCCTCGGAGAGTTCCCGGGCCGCAGCCGCACCCAGATCCTCGTCTGCGCGTACGAAACCGCCGGGTAGGGCCCAGCGTCCCTGGAACGGCTGCTCACCCCGCCGGACGACCAACGCACAGAGCGCGTGGCGCCGCACGGTGAGCACGACCAGGTCGACGGTGACAGCGAAGGGCGGAAAGGCCGACGGGTCGTAGGGAGGCATGCCGCGATCATAGTCGTCTGCCTGACGATAAACAGAGCTTTGGTGATCCCGAAGGCGGCAATCGCCAGGCTACCCGCCGAGTTGGAGCGCATCGGCGGCCTCCTCCACCATGCCGAGGCCGAGCCGGCTGATCCGGACCGCGAACGGTTTCCCCGCGACCCGGAGGTCCGAGAGCCGCAGGGCGCCGAGCGGAGCGCCGGTCAGCGGGACGAGGGCGACCGTGCCCGCAGGAGCGTCGGGGCGGATTCCGGCGAGGGCCGTCAGCGCGTGGACCCCGGCGGCCGCGGCCACCGCCGCGGGGCGACAGGCTGCCGGGTGCGGGAGCGGCGCACTGCCCGCGGTGCGCTGCTCGGCGGCGTACATCTCGGGCAGCCGGTACCCGAAGCTCTCCGCCGCGTCCAGCAGACCCCGTAGCAGTCCGGCGGCCTCCTTCTCGAAGCCGGCCCGGGCCAGCCCGACCACCGCCACGGCGCTCTCGTACGGCCGCACCGCGCCCGAGCGGTGGCCGAAGGGGTTGTGCCCCGGTTCCCTGGCGGCCATGCCCCGCAGTCCCCAGCCGGAATCCATGGCGGGGGCCCTGAGCAGCCGGGCGAGTTGTTCGGTGCGGGTGCGGTCCAGCAGACCCGGGGCCAGCCGGGCGCCGCCGAGCAGGCCGGTGTCCAGAAGATGGGCGGCGGCTCCCGTCAGCCGGGGTAGCGGGCGCCCGTCGGGGTGTAGGGCCGCCGCGGGCCGTCCGCCGTCCGGGCCGTCCACCCAGAACCCGTCCTGGAAGCGTCTGCGCAGTGCGGCTGCCCATTCCCGCCACTCCTCGGCGCCGGGCCGCCCGCACCCGCAGAGGAGATCGGCCCCGAGCAGCGCGGCCCGGTGGGCGTGGGCCTGGGTTTCGCATCGTCGCGGCCCGCGGTCCGGGTCGGCGAGGAAACCATCCTGTCCCAGGGCGCTGCGCAACCAGTCGAGGCACCGCTCGGCCGCCGGGAGGAGCCGGGCCACCTCCTCTTCGGGCATCCCCCAGAGCCGGGCCTCGGCAAGTACCGCGGGGAAGGCGAGCGTCGCCTCGATGCCCGTGCATCCGGGCGGCAGCTGCGGGCCTGCCGCGCGCAGCTGCCCCGGGATCTTCCCGGCCTCGGGCCCGCGGCCACCGGTCTGGGTCCGGGCCAAGGTGCGCAGTGTGGCCCCCGCGAGCCCGGTCCCGAGCGGCAGCGCCATCCGGGCGGCCCACAGGGACTCCGCCGGGGCCAGTCCGAGCCGCCAGGGCACCCCGGCCGCGACGAAGGCATCGGCCGGATCCCCGCGATCCCGCATCAACAGCGCACCGAGGTCCTCGATGCTGGTGCGGAACCATGCTTCGACCCGCGCGTCGTCCCCCTCGGCCCGGGCGGCGGCCAGCGGGTTGGCCACCCGTCCGGCAGGAGCCCGCGCGGTGCGCTCCTGCCTGGTCCGCAGTTCGATGGTGCGGGACTCGCCTGGCCCCAGTTCGAGCTGCCAGCGCAGCAGCCCCGCGGAGGCGAGCACATCGTCCGGGGGCGGCTCGGCCGCGGTGACGGCCTGCGCCTCCCCGCTGCTCCAGCGCAGCCCGGCCGCGTGCACCCCGGCAGGCAGCTCGGGACCGGCCCGGCCGGCGGCCACCGCGGCGAGCTCGGCCAGGTCGGTGCCGAGCGAGACCTCCACGGGAAGGCGCACCGGTCGGGACGTGTAACTGCGCAGGGTGATCCGCTCGGTGCCGTCCGCGTGCCGGACCCGCTCCACTCCGATGTCGGGGTCGGGGCCCGCTTCCGCTCCGGTGCGGACCGTCGCGGTGAAGGCGGCCCGATCGGAGCCGAGGCTGCGTCCCTGGACGGCGACCGGGTCCCGGCCTCCGACCCGCAGCACGCAGCGGGAGAGCAGCCGCCGTCCGGAGCGGTAGATCCCGTCGATCCCCCGCCCGGTCAGCTGGCCGTGCTCGGGAGAGATGACCAGGCAGGGCGCGGCGACGCAGATGAGGGCGCCGTGCACGGGCGGCAGCTCGGGCCGGCGGGCGGGAGGTACGGGGTGAGCCATGGGTCGCCTTGTCTGGGCTGTCTGCGCTCCGGCCGGATTCGCTGGGCGGCGGCGTGGCCGGGCCCCCGCCACCCTCCAGCTGAACGCCCCCACCCCCGTCAGGGTCACGGGCCGCGGCGGCGGCTGAGCCCGCCGTAGGCCGTGCCGGTGACGCACCCGCCGCCGCAGGGCGGTGACCACGGCACCGCGGATGCGCCGTACGGAATGCACCCGGTTGCGGCCCCGGTCCCGGCTCACTGGTCGCTCCCCGCGGTGCGGCGGGTCCCGCGGCGGGCCTTCTGATCCCGGCGACCCGGCGGGCGGGTGGTGGCCGCCACGCGCTTGCGGCGGGGCTCCCGGCGCCGACGCTCCTCCCGCAGGCAGGCCCGCAGCCCTTCAGGGTCGATGCCTTCGTTGCAGGCGTGGTGCAGCAGTTGGGCGAAGCGGTACTCGGCATCAGCCCGGAGCGCCAGCCCGAGGACGATCCGGGCGGTCGGCTCGTCCCCGGTGGACCACGAGACCCAGCCGGCCAGGGTGAGCGGGGGCGCCGCGTGCTCGCCGTAGGCCCCGACGCAACGCCGGGCCAGAGCCCGCCACAGGCGCAGGGCCGGAGCAGCCTCCTCGCCCTCCATCCATTCGGCCGCGATGTCCCGGACCTCTCGGTCCTGGAGGCCGAGGATCAGGGTGGCGGCCTCGTCGTCGCCGAGCAGCGCATCGTCCCAGTCGTCGGCGCCGGGGCCACCCTCGACGGGTGGCGCGAGGGTGAGCCGCCGCATCAGGGCGCGGGCCAACGCGACCGTCTCCGTGCCGACCTCCTGCCGGGTGGCCCCGTCGAGGATCTTGGGCACGAGCGCGGCGGCCGCCAGGTCCAGGGCACGTTCCATCTCCACCGCCGCACCACCGCGCAGCGGCGCCAGCCGGTTCTCGATCTCCCGGAGGGAGCCCCTGACCTGCAGCCCGGCGAAGGTGGCGGTCGCCGCCATCACCGAGGTGCCCGTCGCGGCGAGCAGGCCGCCCTCGGCCGGGCAGCACCGCTCGTCGGGGCAACAGTAGGACCAGTACCGGCCGTCGGAGAGGCACAGCGCCTCCAGTACGGGCACGTCGAGCACGCCGCAGGCCAGCCGGATCCGCTGGGCCAGGGGCCGCAGCCGGGTCATCACCCGCTGACCGCTTTCGCCGGCGCTCGGATCCTGACACAGGAAGACGACGATGCCGTCGGGCTTGCCGCTGCGCCGCTCGCTGCCCCGGACCAGGCACTCGGCGGCCTGCCGGGCGGTGTCCTCCCATTCCGCGGGAGCGGTGGGAATGCCGACGCGGAGCCGGCCGCCGAAGCGCCCGCCCTCGCCGTGCACGGCGACCATGACCAGGGAGTCGGTCGGATGGAAGCCGAGCATGTAGGGCAGCGCGTCGGCCAGTTCGGCCGGGCTGCGCAGGGTGATCCGGGGGACCGCAGCGGATCCGGAGGGGCTGATGGAGGGCCGGTCGGACGGGGTGCGTGAGTCGTGGTTGCTCGTCATGACCCGACGGTCCCGCACCCCCTCGAATCCGAAAACCCCTGTGGATAACTGTTGACTGTTCAATATCCACAGGGCGAGAGCCCCATTGGCGCAATGTCAGAGCTATCGGGTTGCATGGGGGCATGAACGCAGACCTGAGGTCCTCGGCCGACTCCGTACTGGCCCGACTCGTGGGCGATCCCACGGGCACCGCCCGACTGCGCGAGGACCAGTGGCTCGCGATCGAGGCCCTCGTCGCGCACAAGCGGCGGGCGCTGGTGGTGCAGCGCACGGGCTGGGGCAAATCCGCCGTGTACTTCGTCGCCACCTCCCTGTTGCGGGCGCGGGGCGCCGGTCCCACCGTGATCGTCTCCCCGCTCCTCGCGCTGATGCGCAATCAGGTCGAGGCCGCCGCCCGCGCCGGGATCCACGCCCGCACCATCAACTCCGCCAACCCAGAGGAGTGGGAGGGGATCCAGGCCGAGGTGGCGGCGGGCGAGGTCGACGTGTTGCTCGTGAGCCCGGAGCGGCTCAACAACCCGGACTTCCGCGACCAGGTGCTGCCCAAGCTGTCCGCCGCGACCGGCCTGCTCGTCGTCGACGAGGCACACTGCATCTCGGACTGGGGACACGACTTCCGCCCCGACTACCGCCGGCTGCGCACGATGCTGGCCGATCTGCCGCCCGGCGTCCCCGTACTGGCCACGACCGCCACGGCCAACGCCCGCGTGACCGCCGACGTCGCCGAGCAGTTGGGCACCGGCGCCGGCACCGACGCGTTGGTGCTGCGCGGCCCGCTGGACCGCGAGAGCCTGAGCCTCGCGGTGCTGACCCTGCCCGACGCGGCGCACCGGCTGGCCTGGCTCGCCGACCACCTCGGCGAACTCCCGGGCTCCGGCATCATCTACACGCTCACGGTCGCCGCCGCCGAGGAGGTCACCGCGTACCTGCGCCATCGCGGACACACGGTCTCCTCGTACACCGGCAAGACGGAGAACGCCGACCGTCAGCAGGCCGAGGACGATCTCCAGGCCAACCGGGTGAAGGCCCTGGTGGCGACCTCGGCGCTGGGCATGGGCTTCGACAAGCCCGACCTGGGCTTCGTGGTGCACCTGGGCTCGCCGTCCTCCCCCATCGCCTACTACCAACAGGTCGGCCGCGCCGGCCGCGGCGTGGAGCACGCCGAGGTGCTACTGCTACCCGGCCGGGAGGACGAGGCGATCTGGCAGTACTTCGCCTCAGTGGCCTTCCCTCCGGAGCAGCAGGTCCGTCGCACCCTCGAAGTCCTGGCCCAGGCGGGCCGACCGCTGTCGTTGCCGGCCATGGAGCCACTGGTCGACCTGCGTCGCACCCGGCTGGAGACGATGCTCAAGGTCCTCGACGTGGACGGAGCGGTACACCGGGTCAAGGGCGGCTGGACCTCGACGGGCGAGCCATGGGTCTACGACGCCGAGCGGTACGCCTGGGTGGCCCGCCAACGCGCCGCCGAGCAGCAGGCGATGCGGGACTACGCGATGACGACGGAGTGCCGGATGGAGTTCCTGCGCCGCCAGTTGGACGACGAGGAGGCCGCACCCTGCGGCCGCTGTGACAACTGCGCCGGCGCCCGGTTCACGGCTGACGTCTCCACCACCGCGCTCGACACGGCCCGCGGAGAACTCGGCCGCCCCGGCGTGGAACTGGAGCCGCGCAAGATGTGGCCGACCGGGCTCGCCGCCGTCGGCGTGGACCTCAAGGGCCGTATTCCTGCCGGGGAACAGGCGGCCACCGGCCGCGCGCTGGGCCGACTGTCCGACATCGGCTGGGGCAATCGACTGCGGCCGATGCTCGCGGAGCACGCTCCGGACCAGCCGCTTCCTGACGATGTGACGCAGGCCGTGGTCGCGGTGCTCGCCGACTGGGCGCGGGGTCCGGGCGGTTGGGCGTCCGGAGCCGTGGACGCGCCCGCGCGGCCGGTGGGCGTAGTCTCCCTCCCTTCCCGCAGCCGGCCTCAGCTGGTCGGTTCACTGGCATCGCGGATCGCGGAGGTCGGGCGGATGCCACTGCTCGGGGCGATCGCTTACACGGATCAGGCCCCGCAGTTCGGCCTGCCCTCCTCCAACAGCGCCCAGCGGGTGCGCGCACTCCACCAGGCCTTGACCGTGCCCCCGGCGCTGGCGGCGAGTCTGGCGGAGGCAGCGGGTCCCGTACTCCTCGTGGATGACCGCGCGGAAAGCGGCTGGACCCTCGCAGTGGCCGCTCGGCTTCTGCGGCGGGCAGGTGCGAAGGGTGTGTTTCCGCTGGTGCTGGCGCTTCAGCCGTAGCCGAATGCGTCATCTTCGGCGTGGCGGGGCAAGGATATGAACGGCATACCGGCGAATTCCGGTCGGCGGCGGCAATTGCTCGTTGCCGCATGCTCTCGGGCCACGCGAGAATTGGACTGCTCCCGCTCGGCTCGACGGCGCTCTCCTGGGCCGCGCCGTGCCGTGCCCACACTCCAGCTGTGCCCGTCCGCGGGCGTGTACCCGAAGGGAGGACCGTGACCTTCGGATTCGCCCCGTCCTCGACCACGTCACTGACGACGGCAACCGGCGGCGCCAGCCGGCACGGCAGACTGCTGGAACCCGCCCAGTGGACGGCGGCGGGTGTCCCCTTGCTCCGCAATCCGCGCGAGGTGGTCAGCGGACTGCACTCCCGGCACAGTCCGGTGCCCTCCATGGCGGTGATCGCCGTCCTCGGCCCAGAGGAAGAACTCGTCGCGAGCGCCTCCTTCATCCACCGGTCCGCCTCGGCCGACGGCTGGGAGTACCGCAACGCCCTGCTGGCCGGATTGCGCCGGGTCATGCCGCACGACCTGCGGCGCCGCACCCCGGTGCGGACGGCGGTGCTGCTGTACTGCCGCGAGGGCGACGAGCGGTGGACCGAGGAGGACGGCGCTTGGATGTGGGGGCTCCGGGATGCGTGCACGCTCCACGGGCTGCGCTGCGGCGCGTACATCACCCTGACCCGCGGCGGCTGGCAGGTACTGGGCGAAGGCCGGGGCGGCCGGCGGCCCAGCTCGGACTCCCGGCCCGAGCGTCTCGGCGACGTGGTGGGCGAGTTCCCTCCGGTGGCCCTGCGCACCGGCGGCGGCGCGACCGAGGTCCTGCGCCGTACCGCCGCGCGCTGAGGTCCGTCGGCCAGCCCCCGCGGCACCGTGCACACGGACGGACGCGCGTCGCCGCGCGCTCAGCGTCACCGCGCGCAGGGGGCCCTCGCAGCCGTACAACCCGGAACGGGGGTACGGCGGGTCAGGCCACGGGCTTCAGCGGGGCCGGCTCCCGGCCAGCCCCGCCCCTTGCCCGTGCCGGGGTACGGGGCGTCAGACGCCCGCACCCAGCACGGAGTTGATCTGCTGCACGTCGCCGCACACGATGAGCAGCGCACCGGCCCGTGTGAGCGCGTCCGGCAGAGCGGCAGCCATTGCCCCGGCCCCTCCGCCGTTGGCCGCGAAGACCACGACGGGACGGCCCGCAGCACGCTTGGCCTGCGCCGCGTCCGCGTAGAAGACGTCGTCCCCGGCGTCGTGTAGGGCCCAGTACGCGGCCTCGCCGAAGGACAGCTCGTGCGCGGCCCACGGGTGCGGGTCGCCGGTGGTGAGCACCAGGATGTCACCGGGCGCGCGCCCGGTGTCGAGCAGCAGGTCCACGGCCTCTTCGGCCGCGTCCAGCGCGCCCTCGACGGAGGCCGGGATCAGCTGGATCTGCGGCACCGCCGCGGAGACGGACGGTGCGGTGGAAGCCGCGGGAACGGTTCCCGGGGTGGCCTGCGGCGCGCGCTGGGCGGGCGGTGCGGGCCGAACGGGACCGGGGCGCCCGGGCCGCGGAACGGCGGCGGGACGCGGACCAGGTACGGGACGGGGGGTCTGCGCGGTGCGGCTGGCGGCCGGCGTGACGCGGGGACCCTGGGCACTCTCGTGAATCTGAGGCTCCTCGGGGGTGAGAGGCATGAGTTGATGTCTATCAAACACCGGTACGAAACGTACCGGTGGGTGGCACGTGGGTGCGATTAGAAATCGAAGCCGAGTTGGCCTCCGTTTTCCAGCTCCATCGATTCCTCGCTGCGGCGCACCTTCTTGAGATGACGCCACCGGGGCAGCGCGTCGAGGTACGACCAGGAGAGCCGGTGGTACGGGGTGGGCCCCAGTTCCTCAAGTGCGGCCCGGTGCACGGGGGACGGGTATCCGGCGTTGTCCCCGAAGGCGAAGTCCGCGAAGTCGCCACCCGGCCCACCGAGTTCGGCCATCATCCGGTCGCGCCTGACCTTTGCGATCACCGAAGCCGCGGCCACGGCGACGCAGGACTGGTCGCCCTTGATCACCGTACGAACCCGCCAGGGCCGGCCGAGGTAGTCGTGCTTGCCATCGAGAATCACCGCGTCGGGCCGCACGGGCAGCGCCTCCAGGGCGCGCTCAGCGGCGAGCCGCAGAGCGGCGGTCATCCCGAGTTCGTCGATCTCCTCCGGGGAGGAGTGCCCCAGGGCATACGCGGTGACCCAGCCCTCGAGCACGTCGAGCAGCGCGTCACGTCGTTTGTGGGTGAGCAGTTTGGAGTCGGTGAGCCCCGCGGGCGGCCGGCGCAGACCGGTGATCGCCGCGCACACGGTGACCGGACCGGCCCAGGCCCCTCGTCCGACTTCGTCGACCCCGGCGATGACCTTGGCGCCGGTGGTTGCACGGAGGGAGCGCTCGACGGTGTGGGTGGGTGCTTCGTACGGCATGGCGCCAGCAAGGTTACGCCGCCCCGCGCCGCCTGCACACCCCGGCCCGGGCGGAGTCGGCGCGGCGTCCCACACCCTGAGCAGCGCCGCCATCGGCCGATCGACCGTTTCCGTGACGTCGGGATCCATTCATTCGCTCCCGCACACCTTCTATCGGCTCCTCATCACCGACCCTGCGATGCCGAAGACAAGCGGAGCCATTCCATCCGATCTTCCACCCCCCCAGTGGAATCGAGGCTGGGCCCGCCAGTCGATCGACCGGCGGGCAGGCCCCGGCTGCCGGCCCGAACGGCGCCGCAGAACCGTCCCTCACGGACACGGTCGCATGTGCGAAGCATGGCGTGTAGCGTCCGTTCCACGCGCGAATCCCTCACGTCCCGCATCCGCACACACAACCGGAGGAGGGCGCCCCGGAACGATCGACGGCCGGCGGTCTCGCCGATCGGCGGCAACCGCTGCGTGCCCGGGCCGCCGCGTCCTCCCGGTGAGCGCGTTCCCGCCGACGGCCCCGGCGCTCGACCGTTCCAAGGCCACGTCGGGAATCGACCGTTCCAAGGCCACGTCGGGAATCGCCCGTTCGGGTTCCGGACCCGTCTGCGCCCCGCTGCCGGGGGCTACTCGACGCGGCTGTCGAAGGTGCCCAGACGCGAGCAGACCTCGTACGAGGCCGTCACCGGGCGGTCGCGGAGGATCTGCCTGGCCCGGTACTCGCCGAGGCTCATCGCGTACCAGGGGAGCCGGCCGTCCTCGGACAGCTCGTTGTTGATCGCGCGCAGGGCGCACGATCGCTGGGGTTCGGGCAGCCGGTCCAGGGCGGGCACGGCGTCCGCCGAAAGGGACTGGAAGTAGGCCAGGTCGATCTTGTCAGCCTGTTGGAACCGCGCGACGTTCTTCTCGGCGACCAGCCCGTCCGGGGACAGCAGTCCGAAGGCCAGGACGGCGGCCGCCGCGCTTCCGGCGAACGCGCGCGGCAGCCATCGCGCGCCGAACACCCCGGCCGCCATGATCAGTACGATGACCAGCCCGAGCCAGAGCTCCATCGCGGCCACCGACACGCGCAGCCGGGTCAGCCCGTACGCGTCCACGTACAGGTCCATCCGGCGGAGTGCGGAGGCGACCACGACGAGGGTCAGGGCGCACAACGTCCCCAGCACGGCGCGGACGAACCGGCGGTCGCCGGCTCCTGCGCGCGGGGCCCAGCGCAGGGCGAGGGCGATCACGGCGAGCGTGAGCAGGGTGGCCCAGAGCAGTTGCCAGAAGCCCTGGCGGGCGTATTCGGCGTAGGACAGCCCAGTGCTCTCCAGGACCTTGTCGTAGCCGCCGAACAGGACGGCCAGCTGTACGGCGTTGAAGCCTGCGAAGAGCAGGTTGAGCACGATGAGCGGGAGCGCCCATTCCGCGCGGGAGCGGGGCTTTCCTGGAGCCACCCGGATCCGGTCCCAGCGCGAGGGCGCCGCGGCGGCACGGGCGGCGGCCAGGGCGAGGACGGTTCCGAGCAGGAAGAGCAGGAAGCGCACCGGCCCGTCCCCGACGGAGACCTCGGGCGTCAGGCCGCCCAGGAGATCTGCGAAGGCGGCGTCGGCGGAGGCGAACAGGGCTCCGAAGAGCACGAGCAGGACCACGGCCACCAGGGCCGCCTTGACCAAGGGCATCCAGCGGTCCCGGTCCACCCCGCTGCTGCGCGAGCGCAGCCCGGTCCAGGCCCAGCGGATCCCGAGGACGGCGGCGTCGATGAAGCCGAGCGGGCTGAGCAGCACTCCGGGCCAGGTGCGGCTGCCGTGCAGGGCCAGCGCACCCAGCAGGACGGCGGCGAGCAGCGCGAGGGTGGACGGCCAGCCTGCGTCGCGCAGCGCGGGTACGGCGAGCAGTGCGACGCAGCCGATCGCCCAGGCCACGGTCCAGGGGCGGGCGGTACGTCGGGACGTACGGGCGGCGGCGTACGCGGCGGCGACGGCGGGGACGACGGCGAACAGCAGGCCGAGGCCGAGGCCGTCGCCCAGGAAGAGGGCCGCGGCTACACCTGTGGCGAGGACGGAGACCAGGACGGCGGTGGGGACGGGTGCGGCCTCGGCGGGCCGGGCGGCTTCGGCCCAGGCCAGCGGTGCGATGGACCAGGCCCCGGACGTGGCGCGCTGCTGGCGGACTTGGTAGGCCTGCCACGCCTGGGGGTCCCAGCCGGGTGGCGGCCCGCCGTGAGCCCCGACTCGGACAGGTTCGCCCGGGACCGGTACGCCCGGGACCGGCCCGGCGACCGAGCCGGCCGTCATCCCCGCGGCTGCCGCCGCGGAAGGGGCCTCCGGGCCGGCGCCTGCGGCAGACCCCGCGACGGCGCCGGTGCCCGGTCCTGCGTGCGGACCGGCTGCGTCACCGGGCCCGCCCCCCGCTGGAGCCGGCTTCGCAGCACCGGACGGCACACCCTCGGCCGTACCGTCGGCCGGCCCTTCGGTGTTCTCTGACATCGGGTTCCCCTCCCCTGCCGGCCGCCTCCGCGGTCACGACGGAGGCGGCGAAGCGGACAGGGTAGGCCGGTGACGTGCGGGTTCAGCCATAGTGGGAGGACCCCTGTGGCAGGACCGTGACAAACCTGCCGGAGCAAGCACCGCCCGACCACAGACGTCTCTCCGCCGCGGCCGCACCGGGCGGACACCGGGATCCGGGCCCGAAGGGCCGTGCACCACGGTCCGCAGCGGCACGCTCAGCCTCACGACCCTCACGGGCTCCTACGGCCCTGAGAGCCCCGGCGGAAGCTGACCGGGCCCGCCCGTCAGGGCGTCGGCCGGTTCGCCGCCGTCTCGGGCAGCCACGCCGGCAGTGCCTCCGTACGCGCCAGCCAAGCGGCCGGCAGCACCTCGTCGCCGCGCGCCCCCAGCACCCCGCCGACGATCGCGCAGGTCGTGTCCACGTCCCCGCCCACCTGGGCCGTGGTCCAGAACGCCCGCTCGTAGTCGTCCAGCGACCGGGCCGCTGACCACAGGGCGAAGGGCACGGTGTCGTGGGCGCTGGTGCGCCGCCCGCAGCCCAGCACCGCCGCGACCGTGGTCGCGTCGCCGTAGTCCAGCATGTCCCGTGCCCGCCGCAGCCCCGCGCCCACGGCGCTGCGCGGCACCAGGGCGATCACCCCGTCCAGCAGGTCGGCCGCCTTCGGCGGACCGGTCGGATCCGCCGCCAGCGCGGCGGCGGCGGCGACGGCCATCGCCCCGCAGACCGCCTCGCGGTGCTGATGGGTGGTGTAGGCGGAGATCTCCGCCTGGTGCGTGGCCTGCTCGGGATCGTCTGCGTACCAGGCGCCCAGCGGAGCGATCCGCATGGCCGCGCCGTTGCCCCAGGAGCCCTGCCCGTTGAACAGTTCGGCGGCCAGCGTCCGCCAGTCCTCGCCCTCCCGGACCAGACGCAGCATCCGGTTCACGGCGGGCCCGTAGCCGCGGTCGAAGTCGTGGTGGTGGGCGAAGGAGCTCGCCAGGGCGTCCTGGTCGATGCGTCCGTGGGTGGCGAGAACGGCGACCACCGAGCAGGCCATCTCGGTGTCGTCCGTCCACTGCCACGTCTCGGTGCCGGCAGGCAGCTCACGGCGCTTGAGGAGGGGGTAGTTCACGGGGACGAAGTACTGGGAGCCCAGGGCGTCACCCAGAGCCAGCCCGCGGAGGCTGGCCATGGCGCGTGCGTAGCGCCTTTCGGAAGAGGAGTCAGCGGTCATCCCACGTCACTCTAGCCGTCCAGGTCGTAAGGCTCCGGTGTGGTCCACCGCTCAAATGGGCGGTCCAAACGGTAGCGGCCGTCCGTGCCCAGCAACAACATCCGGAATTCGCCGTTCCCAGGGTTGGACAAGGCCTCGAACTCGGCCACCGACCAGTGGAACCACCGCATGCAGAACAGCCTCATGGTCAGCCCGTGCGTCACCAGCAGCACGTTCTCGGGATGGTCCGGTGCCTCGAAACTGCGGTAGAGGCTCTCCAGGAAGGAGCCGACCCGGTCGTACACGTCCGCACCCGACTCGCCCTGCGCGAAGCGGTAGAAGAAGTGCCCGTACGCGTCGCGGTACGCCTTCTGCAGCCGTACGTCGTCCCGGTCCTGCCAGTTCCCCCAGTCCTGCTCGCGCAGCCTCGGTTCTTCGCGCATCCGGACCCGCGTCGGGTCGAGCCGTAGCTCCCGGAAGGTCTGCAGGGTCCGCCGGTACGGGGACACGTACGCGCTGATGCGCTCGTCGCCGAAGATCTCACGCAGCCGTACGCCGGTCTCCGCGGCCTGCTCGTGCCCCAGGCGGGTCAGTCGCAGGGCATGGTCCGGCTCGCGTTCGTACACCGTGTCATCGGCATTGCCCTCCGATTCCCCGTGCCGGACAAGGACGATGCGCCGTGGTCGTACCATTCCACGACCCTATTCGGCCATCGGTGGGCCGAGCACCCGGGCACGCCGGTCGACCCGCCGATCGTCGTACGGTCATACCGTCCAGGACGGTTCGAGGTCGACGACATCACCGGTGAGGGCTTCCACGTCGGCCTCGGTCTGGGCGCGCAGCGAGAGCCGCTCGACCCGCTCCTGACGGTACTTGCCGTGCTCGGCCGCGGCATGCCACATCGACAGCACCAGGAACTCCCGGCCCGGCGCCTCCCCGAAGAGGCCCCGGATCATGCCGGGTGAGCCGGCCATGGCCGGGTTCCACACCTTCTCCTGCATCAGGGCGAAGTGGTCCACGCGGCCCTCTCGCACCCGGGTGTGGGCCACGCGCACGACGTCCGCATCGGTGAAGCGCGGTTCGAAGCCGGTCTTCACGTCGAAGCGGTGGTCGAAGAGCGTGACCCGCGCATTGGTGAAGGTGCCGGTCTGCGCGGCGGCCAGCCGGTCGTGCGAGCGGGCCATGAAGGAGTCGTAGAAGGAACGGCTCTCCCAGAACGCGAAAACATGCGCGACCCCCTGCCGCCCCCGGCTCCATCCGCCACCCTGTCCCCGGAATCCCGGCTCGCCAGGCAGCCCCGCCCACTTGCGCTGCCCGCGCTCGAACCCGCGTCGGTCCGTCACCGTGCAGCGAATCCACTTGACCAGCACCGCGCCATCGTACGGGGCCCGGCGCGGCCTCGGTCAGTCCCCGAGGCAGTTCATCCGCTCCAGTTCCTCCGCATCCCGCCCGGACAGTCGAAGACCGAACTCCCGGTCGAGCAGGGCGAGCAGTTCGTCGGGGGCGACGAGCTCCCGCTCGATCCGCCCGTCGGGATGCAGGCGGGTGAGCTCCCGTCCGACGAGCGCCGTGCGGACGGCGTCGCCCGGGTACTGGACGATCACCTGTCCGACGAAGGCGGAGTTGGGGTGCGAGGAGCTGTAGTGGTTCAGCAGGACGTAGTCGACGGGGTAGTAGTGTTGCGGGGAGAACGCGTACAGATCGCGCCGGACCCCGCCGCGGTGCAGGCACAGCACAAGGATGCCGCCCGCCTCCTCCCGGACGGTGTACGTCCACTCCCCCTGCGGCAGTTCGGCACCGGGCCGCGTCAGCGGGACGGGCTCGCGCGGACCCTGGTACCCGAACCCGGCATCGCACAGCCACGGTTCACCCTCGACCGTGACGACGAGGACTGCGTGCGTCACCGCGAGAAGTGTGTCTCCCCGCGTACGGTTGCGGGCTCCGCGCCCGGAGACGTCGAAGCCGATCCGCTCCAGGGCAGCCGCCAGCAGCGAGTTCTGCTCGTAGCAGTAGCCGCCGCGGCGGGAACGCACGAGCTTGTCCTCGATGGCCTTGACACCCAGCTCGATGGGGCGGCCGAGCAGCACGTCGAGGCTTTCGAAGGCGATGGCGCCGGTGTGGGCCCGGTGCACTGCGTACAACGTCGCAAGGTCCGGACGGAGTTCCCCGTCCTCCCCGATCGGCCCGTCGTATCCGATCCGCTCCAGATAGGCGCCGAGATCCAGCTCGTCACCGCTCCACATGTCTCCCCCGCTTCCGCGCACGGAACAACGGTCACCCGATCGTGCCGTTGCCCTCCTGGATCAGCATGGCGGCCCCGCACGCCAGCCCTCGCCCCTCGCCCCGACTCGCCGACGTATCAAACGCCCAGGGCGGTGAAGCCGAACCACTCGGCTTCACCGCCCTGGCCATTGCATTCACCCCCGAAGGGGGCCTTGAATCAGCTGCAGCCGCTGGTGGAGCCGCAGCCCTCGCAGATGTAGCAGGAGCCTGCGCGCTGCATCTTCGTACCGCAGGAGAAGCAGAGCGGGGCGTCGGCGGACACGCCGAGCTGCATCTCGACCAGTTCGGCGCTGGAGTGCGCCGTCCTCGGAGCCTGGACCTCGACGACCGCGGCCGGCTTCGGGGGCGTCGGGACGGCGGCCAGCGGAGCCGATTGGGCGAGGGACTCCGTGTCGAGCTCCTCGTCGAGGGGCTCGTACGAGCCGGTCTCCAGGTGCCGCTGACGCTCCTCGGCAGTGTGGATGCCGAGCGCCGAGCGGGTCTCGAAGGGCAGGAAGTCGAGCGCCAGGCGACGGAAGATGTAGTCGACGATCGACTGCGCCATCCGCACGTCCGGGTCGTCCGTCATGCCGGCCGGCTCGAAGCGCATGTTCGTGAACTTCGAGACGTAGGTCTCCAGCGGAACGCCGTACTGCAGACCGACCGAGACGGCGATCGAGAAGGCGTCCATCATGCCCGCGAGGGTCGAACCCTGCTTCGACATCTTCAGGAAGACCTCGCCCAGACCGTCGTCCGGGTAGGAGTTCGCCGTCATGTAGCCCTCGGCGCCACCGACCGTGAAGGAGGTGGTGATCCCCGGGCGGCCCTTGGGGAGGCGCTTGCGGACCGGGCGGTACTCGATGACCTTCTCGACCGCGGCGCGGATGGTCTCCTCCGTCTTGGCGGTGACCTCCTCCTTCTCCTCTTCCTTCTTCTTCGCGGAGAGGGGCTGGCCGACCTTGCAGTTGTCGCGGTAGATGGCGAGCGCCTTGACGCCCATCTTCCACGCCTCGAAGTAGATCTCCTCGATCTCCTCGACGGTCGCCGACTCCGGCATGTTGACCGTCTTCGAGATCGCGCCGGAGATCCAGGGCTGGATCGCGGCCATCATCCGGACGTGGCCCATCGGGGAGATGGAGCGCTCGCCCATGGCACAGTCGAAGACCTCGTAGTGCTCGGTCTTCAGGCCGGGCGCGTCGATCACGTTGCCGTGCTCGGCGATGTGGGCGACGATCGCCTCGATCTGCTCTTCCTGGTAGCCCATGCGACGCAGGGCCTGCGGCACGGTGCCGTTGACGATCTGCATCGAACCGCCGCCAACGAGCTTCTTGAACTTGACCAGGGCCAGGTCCGGCTCGACACCGGTGGTGTCGCAGGACATCGCGAGACCGATGGTGCCGGTGGGCGCGAGGACGGAGGCCTGGGAGTTGCGGAAGCCGTTCTTCTCGCCGAGGCGCACGACGTCCTGCCAGGCTTCGGTGGCCGCGGCCCAGATCGACTTGTCCAGGTCCTCGGTGCGCGGAGCGACGGCGTTGGCGTCGGCGTGCTGCTTCATGACGCGCTTGTGCGCCTCAGCGTTGCGGGCGTAGCCGTCGTACGGGCCGACGATGGCGGCCAGCTCGGCGGAGCGCTTGTACGCGGTGCCGGTCATGAGCGAGGTGATCGACGCGGCGAGGGTGCGGCCGCCGTCGGAGTCGTACGCGTGGCCGGTCGCCATCAGCAGGGCGCCGAGGTTGGCGTAGCCGATGCCGAGCTGGCGGAAGGCGCGGGTGTTCTCGCCGATCTTCTGCGTGGGGAAGTCCGCGAAGCAGATCGAGATGTCCATGGCCGTGATGACGAGCTCGACGACCTTGGAGAAGCGCTCGGCGTCGAAGGACTGGTTGCCCTTTCCGTCGTCGTCGAGGAACTTCATGAGGTTCAGCGAGGCGAGGTTGCAGGACGTGTTGTCCAGGTGCATGTACTCGCTGCACGGGTTGGACGCTGTGATGCGGCCGGACTCGGGGCAGGTGTGCCAGTGGTTGATCACACCGTCGTACTGGATGCCCGGGTCGGCGCAGGCCCACGCGGCCTCGGCCAGCTTGCGGAAGAGCGCCTTGGCGTCGACCTTCTCGATGACCTCGCCGGTCATGCGGGCGCGCAGGCCGAACTCGGTGCCGTTCTCGACGGCCGTCATGAACTCGTCGTTCACACGGACGGAGTTGTTGGCGTTCTGGTATTGGACGGACGTGATGTCGTCGCCGCCCAGGTCCATGTCGAAGCCCGCGTCGCGCAGGGCGCGGATCTTCTCCTCTTCCTTCACCTTGGTGGCGATGAAGTCCTCGACGTCCGGGTGGTCCACGTCCAGGACGACCATCTTGGCCGCGCGCCGGGTGGCACCGCCCGACTTGATCGTTCCGGCGGACGCGTCGGCGCCGCGCATGAAGGAGACCGGACCGGAGGCGTTGCCGCCGGAGGAGAGGAGCTCCTTGGAGGAGCGGATGCGGGAAAGGTTCAGGCCGGCGCCGGAGCCGCCCTTGAAGATCATGCCCTCTTCCTTGTACCAGTCGAGGATCGACTCCATGGAGTCGTCGACCGCCAGGATGAAGCAGGCGGAGACCTGCTGCGGCTGGGGCGTACCGACGTTGAACCAGACCGGCGAGTTGAAGCTGAAGATCTGGTGCAGGAGGGCGTAGGTCAGCTCGTGCTCGAAGATCTCCGCGTCGGCGGGGGACGCGAAGTAGTCGTAGTCCTCGCCGGCCTTCGTGTACGTCTTCACGATGCGGTCGATGAGCTGCTTCAGACCGGTTTCGCGCTGCGGGGTGCCGACCGCGCCGCGGAAGTACTTGCTGGTGACGATGTTGACCGCGTTCACCGACCAGAAGTCGGGGAACTCGACGCCACGCTGCTCGAAGTTCACCGAGCCGTCGCGCCAGTTGGTCATGACGACGTCACGGCGCTCCCAGCTCACCTCGTCGTAAGGGTGCACGCCGGGGGTGGTGTGGATGCGCTCGATACGCAGGCCGCTCTTGGCAGCTTTGGTCCCCTTGGCGCGGGAACCTCGTGCCGAGCTGCTCGCCGTCTCTGTCATGCCGCCTCCCATATGCGGGCAAAAACGCCCTAAAGTGCCAGCGCTATTCCGCCGCACGGTCTGTCTTGTATCTACGTTTCTTCTCCCCCGGCTACCGCCGGGAGGTACCCCCGGGCTGAGCCGACGCACCGCGCTGCACTGCGGCCGTCGGGTCAGTCGGCGGCGGAGGCGGGCACGGGGACCGCAGTGGTCCCCCTGGGCTCGCACTCCTCGGGGTGAGGCCGCTGCTCGCGCAGTTCCGCGATGGCGGTCTCGAAGTCTTCAAGGGTGTCGAACGCTTTGTACACGGACGCGAACCGCAGGTACGCGACCAGGTCGAGCTCCTGCAACGGGCCGAGTATGGCCAGACCCACGTCGTGGGTGGTCAGCTCGGCACTCCCGGTGGCGCGCACCGCCTCTTCGACACGCTGGCCGAGCTTGGCGAGGGCGTCCTCGGTGACCGGCCGCCCCTGGCACGCCTTGCGCACGCCGGAGATGACCTTGGTACGGCTGAAGGGTTCGGTCACCCCGCTGCGCTTGATCACCATCAGCGAGGCCGTCTCCACCGTCGTGAAGCGACGGGAGCAGTCGGGGCACTGACGGCGCCGACGGATCGACGTGCCGTCGTCCGTGGTGCGGCTGTCGACGACGCGGCTGTCGGGGTGCCTGCAGAAGGGGCAGTGCATGGTTCCCTCACCCTCCCTCTTGGCACGACTGAATCACCTCGCGGGGCCCCTCAACGGCAGCGACTGGTCTCTGCCGGGGGCTCGCGAAGCAGCCACCAGCATATGCGATGCCGAGGGCCTCGGCGGACCGAGGACCACAACTTCTGGGCGGCCACGCTTATCCAACCACTAGATCTTGGGTTGCAGTGAATTTGGTCCGCTCCGCGTGTCGCCAGGCCCGAAGACCGGACGCGGGCATTCCCGGTGCCACACTGGGCACGAGACCGGAGGCTGGCGATCCGACCGGGAAGGGTACCGTAAACAGCGAATGCGGGACCGAACCCGCGTTCGGCGGACCGCTCGTCTATATACACCCCGCGACGTGTCCACGTCGGATGATCTGCGATTTTTCACTCGAACGTGTGTTTGGCGCAACCTTTCGAAAGCAACTACCGTTGTCCAGCTAGGGAGAACATTTCGAGAGGGGCCGACGTGACCACCACCGCAGACAGTGCCGCCATCACTGCCCAGAACCGCTCCCAGAGCCGACTCGAGCCGGTGCATGCCATGAATGACACAAGCCTGACCCCGGAGGCGGAGCCTGTACGCCCCGCGCGCTCGCTGCCAGGTCGACCTCCAGGCATCCGCGCCGACAGCTCCGGACTCACGGACCGACAGCGGAGGGTCATCGAGGTCATTCGCGACTCGGTGCAGCGGCGGGGATACCCGCCGTCGATGCGGGAGATCGGCCAGGCGGTCGGCCTGTCCAGCACGTCTTCGGTCGCGCACCAGCTGATGGCCCTGGAGCGCAAGGGCTTCCTGCGCCGAGACCCGCACCGCCCCCGGGCGTACGAAGTACGCGGCTCCGACCAGCCCAGCTCCCAGCCCACGGACACCACCGGCAAGCCCGCCGCCTCGTACGTTCCCCTGGTAGGCCGGATCGCGGCCGGCGGCCCGATCCTCGCCGAGGAGTCGGTGGAGGACGTGTTCCCGCTCCCCCGCCAGCTCGTCGGCGACGGAGAGCTCTTCGTCCTGAAGGTCGTCGGCGACTCGATGATCGAAGCCGCCATCTGCGATGGCGACTGGGTCACGGTCCGTCGTCAGCCCGTCGCGGAGAACGGCGACATCGTGGCCGCGATGCTCGACGGCGAGGCCACGGTCAAGCGCTTCAAGCGCGAGGACGGCCATGTCTGGCTGCTCCCGCACAACTCCGCCTACCAGCCCATCCCCGGCGACGAGGCCACCATCCTCGGCAAGGTCGTCGCGGTACTGCGCCGGGTCTGAGCCCGCGCCCCTTTCCAGCTCCGGGACCCACTGCGCCGGTCCCGGAGCTGTCTTCTGCCTCCGTACGGTCCGACTCCCGCCCCTGCTGTACACCCGTGCCGGTAGCGGCGCGGGTGCACAGCCGGGCGGCGGCTACTTCCCGTCCGCCTGGGCGGCCTCATCGATGGCGGCTAGCGAGCGTCGCGCCTGGTTGCGGTCCGTCGTGTACCAGAAGTCCGGCAGGGTCGCCCGCAGGAAGGTGCCGTACCGGGCGGTGGCCAGCCGCGGGTCCAGGACGGCGACGACACCGCGGTCTCCGGTGGCCCGTACGAGGCGGCCCGCGCCCTGGGCCATGAGCAGCGCCGCGTGCGTCGCCGCGACGGCCATGAATCCGTTGCCGCCGTGTTCCTCGACCGATTTCTGCCGGGCACTCATCAGTGGGTCGTCGGGGCGCGGGAACGGGATCCGGTCCATGACCACGAGCTGGCAGCTGGGGCCCGGCACGTCCACTCCCTGCCAGAGGGACAGCGTCCCGAACAGGCAGGTCTTCGGGTCTGCGGCGAACGCTTTGATCAGCTCGCCCAGCGTCTCCTCACCCTGGAGGAGGATCGGGTTGTCGAGTCGCCCGCGCAGCTCCTCGGCTGCCGCCTTGGCGCCCCGCATGGAGGAGAACAGCCCGAGGGTGCGGCCACCGGCCGCGTCGATCAGTTCGGCGAGCTCGTCCATCATGTCGCCGCGGGTACCCTCGCGGCCCGGGGTGGCCAGGTGCTTCGCGACGTAGAGGATGCCCTGCTTGGGGTAGTCGAACGGCGAGCCGACGTCCAGGCCCTTCCAGGTCGGTGCGTCGTCCCCTTCTACCCCCTCCGGGGACAGGCCCAAGGAGGCCGCGACCCCGTTGAAGTCCCCGCCCAGTTTGAGGGTCGCCGAGGTCAGCACGACGGACCGGTCCTCGAACAGCTTCTCGCGCAGCAGCCCGGACACCGACAGCGGTGCCACCCGGAGGGTGGCTCCGAAGCGGTCGTGGCGCTCGTACCAAACGACGTCGTACTCGGAGCCGAGCAGGATCCGCTCCGCCACTCCGTGCACGCTCTCCACCGCGGCCAGGGCCTGCTTGCGGACGGCGTCCTCGTCGTGCACGGACTTGTCACGGGTGGCGCCGATCGCAGTGATGACGTTGCGCGCGGCGTCCCGCAGGGCCGCCAGCGCATAGCCGAGGTCCTCCGGGATCTGTTCCAGCCGGCCCGGAAGGGCCAGCTCCATGACCCGCTCGAAGGACTCGGACGCCGTCTGCAGCGAGTCCGCGGCCTTCTCGTCGACCAGCTTCGCCGCGCGCTTCACGGCGCGGTTGACCTGGCCCGGGGTGAGCTCGCCGGTGGCGACCCCGGTCACCCGGGAGACCAGCTCGTGCGCCTCGTCCACGATCAGCACCTCGTGCTGCGGCAGCACCGGGGCGCCCTCGATGGCGTCGATGGCCAGCAGCGCATGGTTGGTGACGACCACGTCGGCGAGCTTGGCCCGCTCGCGGGCGGCCTCGGCGAAGCACTCGGCGCCGTACGCGCACTTCGTCGCGCCAAGACACTCCCGGGAGGAGACCGAGATCTGCGACCAGGCCTTGTCGGAGACGCCCGGGGTCAGGTCGTCACGGTCGCCGGTCTCGGTCTCGTCCGCCCAGTCACGCAGGCGCAGCAGGTCCTGGCCGAGCTTGCTGGTGGGGGCGGCCGCCTCGAACTGGTCGAAGAGGCCCTCCTCCTCGTCCTGCGGTGCGCCCTCGTGCAACCGGTGCAGGCACAGGTAGTTGGACCGGCCCTTGAGCATGGCGAACTGCGGACGGCGGCGGAGCTGCGGATGCAGCGCGTCCACCGTCCGGGGCAGGTCGCGCTCGACGAGCTGCCGCTGGAGGGCGAGGGTGGCGGTGGCCACGACCACGCGCTCGCCGTGCGCGAGGGCCGGCACCAGGTAGCCGAGGGACTTGCCGGTGCCGGTACCGGCCTGGATGAGCCGGTGCGTATTGTCGTCGATCGCTTCGGCGACGGCTTCGGCCATGGCCACCTGGCCGGGCCGCTCCGTGCCGCCGACGGCGGAGACGGCGGCGTGCAGCAGGTCGGGGAGGGAGGGCTTCGTCATAGCACTGCCAACCCTACGGGGCGCCACCGACAGGGACCGCCACGGCGAGGATTCACGGCCGGGACTTCCGGTGAATGGGGGCCGGTGGAGTCGGGCACGGCGGCGAAATTCGCCACGGAACTCCTCGAAGATCGGGAACTTTGCTGCGCGACGCAGAGTTTTCAAAGGGTGAGGCGCGAACCGAGAAACGTGCAGCTGCGGGATCCGGGGATGCGGTGCAGCCGTCGGGCGCGGCAATCAGATGAGATTGCGCAGGGCCCGTTCCCGGACCATCAGGACAGCGCGCTTCTCGGGGAGGTCGATCTCCGCGAAACAGCGGAAACCGGAGTTGAGGAAGGCTGATACGGAGGGGGCGTTACGGATGTCCGGTTCGGCGATGACGCGCGTGCAGCGGGGACGGTTGTCGAGCACCAGGTTGGCGACGGCGCGCAGCAGTACGGTGCCCAGCCCGCGGCCACGGTTCGTGCCGTCTCCGATGAGCAGGTGGATACCCGTGTCGTGGGGGCGCGCGGGGTAGTGGCGGGCGAGCGGGTCGAGGTCGGCCCGGTAGATCTCCCAGTAGCTCATCGGTGTGCCGTCGAGGAGTCCGAGGCAGGGGACGCTGTGGCCGTTCCCGTTGAGCTGGGTGCGCACGTGGGCGGCGGTGACGGTGGCGGGACCGGTGAGCTCCCAATAGGCAGCCACCTCGGGATCGTTCATCCAGCCGGTGAGCAGCTCCAGGTCACGGCCGAGTCGTACGGGCTCAAGGCGGAAGGCGCCGGCCGAGGTGGCGGTGGTACCCCATCCGGCCGGGGAGTCGAGCAGTTCGGCTTCGGCGAGCAGGGGCAGCAGCTGGGCGGTGAAGCGGGTCCCGGCACCGCGGGTTTCGGCGAGGGCGCCGAAGGAGTCGAACGCGGCGGTAGCGGTAGCGGTGTAGGGCATCGGCACTCAATCGTGGAGGGGGTTGGTGAAGGTGACGTAGACGGACTGCGAATCGACGGGGCCGACCAGCTCGTCGAGGCCGCCCAGGCGGGTGAGTAGGTTCGCCTTGCAGCGCAGGGTGGGTGAGTCGAGCAGCCGAGCGGGAAGCGGTCCGAGGCCGGAGGCCTTGCCGAGGAAACGGCGGAAGGCGGCGAGCAGGACGCGTTCGTCGGCGAGTCGCTGGGATCCGAAGGCGCCGATGAGGCCCAGCACGTTGTTGATGCCGAGGTAGTACGCGAAGCGTTCGTCGGTGACGGCGTCGGAGACGAAGGTGTCGCTGGCGCTGCCGATGCCGGGCAGCCGGTGCTCCAGTTCTGTGCGGTGGGACGCACGGAAGTAGTAGCCCTGGTTGTCGCGGTAGCGGCCGCCGACAGGCCAGCCGGCCGGGTCGAGGACCACCAGGGTGTTCTGCTGGTGTGCTTCGAGGGCGATCCCGGCGAGCGCGTCGAAGGCGAGGACGGGCAGGACGACGTGGTCGAGGTAGCGCAGGAACCACTCGGCGGCGACGGCGGAGGTCGAGCGCCCGGTGGTCGCGGCGAGCCGGGAGACGGTCTCGGCGAGGCGGGAGCGCATGGTCGTCCGGCCTGACCACGGGCGGGGCGCGGTGAGTGCGGCGATGCAGAGGGCGTCGTCGTGGGAGCGGAAGGGGTTGTGGCGCAACACGGTGTCGAGTCCGGGGACAGGGGTGCCGTCCGGGGCGTCGACTGCGATCCAGGCGGGGTCGCGCACGATGTCGAAGCCGGGGTGGTCCGCCTGCCACTGCTCCGCGAGGCCGGTGCGGAGCAGCCGGTGCACTTCGACGCCGCGGTGGAGTTCCTTGCGGAGGTTCTCGCGACGGGAGTTGGTGATGCGTAGGCCCAGGGAGAGTTTGAGCATCGCGGGGGCGCCGGGACGGTGGACGGTGCGGACGGAGGAGGTGGGGTACCAGCGTTCACCGTACGGGCCCAGGTCGTGCAGGAGTCCGGCGTCGCGGAGGGCCGCGACGGCGGGTCGTTGGAGCAGGTCGCGGGCCTGCCAGGGGTGCAGGGGAAGGGGGGTCGTGCCGTCGGGCAGCGGGAGTCCGGGGGCCAGTCGACCGAGGAGCCGGGCGGCGGAGACGGGGCGGCCGCGTTCGGTCCAGGCGGAATCGGTGGTGAGGGCGGACGGGGCGACGGCGAACCAGTGCAGGGGGAAGGAGCCGTGGAGTTCGGGTGAGAAGCGGCGCACTTCGGTCTCGGAGAGCCCTTCGCGGCTCTTCGGGTCCGGCTGAAGGGGGTGACCGAGCAGGAGTGACTGTTCGGCGGTGAGGAAGAGGTCACCGGCGACCGGTGCGGGCGGGGTGGGGCGTGCGCGCCGGTCGGCGATGAACTCGGCGGTGCGGCGGACCGAGTCGGCGACCCGGCCGACGAGTTCGGCGCCCCCGCGGCCGCCGCTGTCGCCCTCGCGGGCGATCAGTGAGGCGAGGGTGACGGCGTCCAGCGCCGGGGCATGCGCGGGTGCGCCTTCGAGCCGGGCGGGGGCGAAGCGGTGCCAGCCGGTCGGTGACCAATAGCGGACGGCGACGAGCAGCGCGGCGCCTGATGTGGGGAGGGGGATGCGTAGCAGGGTTCCGGCGGGCCCGTCGGGACGGCGGATGCTCCTTTCGCGGACCCAGCACCGCAGCAGGTTCTCCACCGCTGCGGCCTCGGCGGCGACGGCTGGGTCCGGGTGGTCCAACAGATCGGGCAGCATCCTGGGTTCGGGTCCAGCGGGACCTGCAGAGCCGATCCGGGACCGAAGCGTGCCGTCCTTCTGCCGCGGAACGGTGGCTCCGGTGGCGGGCGCAGCCCCCGCGCCCGGTGGCTGCGGGGCCGCCCGCTCGGTGCTGGTGCCGGTGCCGATGCCGGCGTCGGCGTCGGTGCCGGTGCCGGTGCCGGTGCCGGTGCCGTCTGGCCGGTCGGCTTTCCCGCCCGCTCCTGAGGCCTGCCACGGGGTGGACTGTTGTGCGGCCCACGTCGGCTCCGGCGAAGGCCTGTCCGGCCCGCCTGCCAAGGGCGTCGGGCGGGCGGTGGCATGCAGGGCCGGGTCCGACGCCACCGGGTCCAACGCCGCCGGGTCCGTTGCCTTCTCTGTTGTGCTCTGGGTCGCCCTCTCCCTCTCCGGCTCGATCGCCCTCTGCGTCGCCTTCTCGTCCTCTGGGTCCGGCTCCGGCTCCGGCGAAGGTCTGGCGGCGGTGTCGGGGAGGGCGTGGTCCACCGCGGGCGGTGGAATCGAGGTCAGCTGGCTGGCGTCGGCCGTGGCCGCGGTCGGCGGGGCCGGAGGTTCGGTCCCTACGACGCGTGCGCTGGGTGCCGGTGGGCCCATGGGCCGGGTCCGCTGCGCCGAGGCTTCGTACGTACCCGCCGTTCCGGTGGCCGCAGGATCCGGAGCGTGACCCGGTCCGCTGGCGGACGGGGCCGGTACGGGGTGCCCCGCGGCGGCGGACGATGGCACCGGGACATCGGAGCCGGGAGTCACGGGGGTGACGGGGTGCTGCGGGTCGGGCATCGCGGGTCCTTGGGGTGCGGTCAGTGGGGCCGGCGGGCTGCGGCGGCGGGGATGGCGTCGGCCAGGCGATCGAGGACGGCCGACGCCTGCTCGTCGGTGAGGGTCAGCGGGGGCAGGAGGCGGATGACGCTGGAGTGCCGGCCGCCGAGTTCGACGATCAGACCGCGGTTCAGGCACTCCTGGCGGACGGCCGCGGCGAGGGCCTGGGCGGCGGCCCCGGTATCGGGGTCGACGAGTTCTACGCCGAGCATCAGACCGCGGCCCCGGACGTCCCCGATGCAGGGATGGGCGGAGCCCAAGTCGCTCAGGGCCGCGAGCATCCGCTCGCCCAGGGATCGGGCGCGCTCGGCAAGGCGGTTCTTCCGGACGAAGGCCAAGGTGGCGGTTCCGGCTGCCATGGCCAGCTGATTGCCGCGGAAGGTACCGGCGTGGGCTCCGGGCGTCCACGCGTCCAGACCCGACCGGTACACGATCACCGCGAGCGGAAGGCTGCCGCCGATCGCCTTGGACAGCACCATCACGTCCGGAACCACGCCGGCGTGGTCGACTCCCCAGAAGGCACCGGTGCGGCCGACGCCCGTCTGCACCTCGTCGGCGATCAGTGGGATGCCCCGGGCCTCGGTGATCTCGCGCATCCTGCGCAGCCAGGCGTCCGGGGCCGGCAACACCCCGCCCTCTCCCTGCACCGGCTCGACGATCATCGCGGCGGGCGTCGGCACTCCGCCCTTGGGGTCGTCCAGCAGACTCTCGGTCCAACGGGCCCCGAGCCGGGCGCCCTCGGGGCCGCCGACTCCGAACGGGCAACGATGGTCCTGGGGGAACGGTAGCCGGGTCACCCGTACGTCGGTCGCGCCGCCCGAGACGCCCAGGGCTCCGGCAGTCATGCCGTGGTAGGCGCCGGTGAAGGCCAACAGCCCCGAGCGCCCGGTGGCGGTGCGAACCAGTTTCAGCGCGGCCTCGACGGCGTCCGTGCCCGCCGGCCCGCAGAACTGGATGCGGGCGTCGGCGACCAGGGCGGGCGGGAGGTTGTCGAACAGTTCCGTGGTGAAGGCGTCCTTGACCGGGGTCGCGAGGTCCAGGACGTGCAGCGGAGCCCCGGAATCGAGGACGCTCCGGATGGCTTCGAGGACCACCGGGTGGTTGTGCCCGAGGGCGAGGGTGCCGGCACCGGAGAGACAGTCCAGGTAGCGTCGCCCGTCCGCGCCCTCGATCGTCAGGCCTCGGGCGCGCACCGGGACGATGGGCAGCGAGCGCGCGTACGTCCGTGCGGCGGACTCCCGCGTCGACTGCCGGCGCAGGATGGCCTCCGCCGCGACCGGCCCGCCAGATCCGGCGCCGCAGGGGCCCGTCCCCTCGGCTCCCGGCCCGCCGGGCCACGGGCCCCGGCTCCCTTGCGGCGGTACCTGCGCGGCGGCCTCGCCCTGCTCGGTCAAAGCCACGAGTGTCGGACCTCCCGCACGGATTGCGCTACCGGATTGCGCCTCGAACATGAACGCTGCTCCCCCGTCCCCCGTACGTACCAACGACGGTGACGGCGACGGATCACGGGTGGTCCCAAGATCCTTGCCCGGTGGCAATGTGAGGGTGTGTTCCGGTCCCGGAACCGCAGCCCCGGGCTGTGCCGTCCCCAACGGCAGCGGCATAGTGGGGTGCTGCACTCGACGGCACGCACCCCGCGCGCCTCACGCACCTCAACTGCACCGTCCCACGCCCAGATCACCAGGGGGATTCACGACATGCGACCGAACCGACGACCGGTCACCGCGATCCTGTGCGCGGCGGCACTCGCGATAACCGCCGCGGCCTGCGGACCCGGCGACGGGGAGGCCGGCGGCGACGCCAAGCCGACCGTGGCGGCGAACCTGCCGTCCGGAGCTGACGGGATCAAGATCCCGGACCAACTCAAGGAGAGGCTCAAGCAGCACGGCATCGACCTGGAGAAGTGGAAGGGGGGTGCGTGGAAGAACTGGAAGAAGGAGGACTGGCTCCGCGAGGCCGGGGACTACGTGAACCCGATCATCGAGGACCTGTGGGACCCGGACCGGATGCGTGAGGCCGACAAGACCCCGCAGCCCCCGGCCATCGACCCGGACGCCGGCAAGGACCAGGGCGTCACCGACCCGCCCCCGGCGCCGGTGACCGCCAGGGCGGCGAACGCGCCGTACCACACGAGCGTTCCGGTGTCCGGCAAGGTCTTCTTCGACGGCCCCGAGGGCTCCATGGTCTGCTCGGCGACCGTGGTCAAGGACCCCGCCCACCCCGGCAAGTCCAACCTGGTCTGGACTGCGGGCCACTGCGTGCACGCGGGCAAGTCCGGCGGCTGGTACCGCAACATCGCCTTCGTCCCCTCCTACAACAACGCGGGCAAGCCGGCGGCGCAGCTCAAGGGTGCCCCGCGCGAGCAGGTGGCTCCGTACGGCGTGTGGTGGAGCGATTGGGCGCAGACCTCGGACCAGTGGATCGCGACCGGCGGTCCGACCGGTGGCGCGGGCGCCCCGTACGACTTCGCGGTATTGCACGTGACCCCGGAGAAGAGCACCGGTAAGTCCCTGGAGGAGACGGTGGGTTCGGCGCTACCGGTGGATTTCAACGCCCCGGCGGTGCCGAAGTTCGCGGGCGTCACGGCGACGGGCTACCCGGCAGCGGCCCCGTTCGACGGCCAGAAGGCGTTCCAGTGCTCGGACAAGCCGGGCCGGCTGTCGCTGATCGCGAACGCTCCGGTGATGTACCGCATCGGTTGCACGATGACCGGTGGTTCCTCCGGCGGCGGCTGGGTGGCCACGGGCAGTGACGGCAAGCCGGCGCTGGTGTCGAACACCTCGATCGGCCCCGCCAAGGCGGGCTGGCTGGCCGGACCCCGGCTGGGTCCGGAGGCCAAGGGGATCTTCGACGCAGTCAGCGCCAAGTTCAAGTAGGACCGCCTCGGGCGTCACGGACGGCACAGACGGCACAGACGGCACAGACAGTGCACATGGCTGAGGGCCCCCGCATCGCAGGGGCCCTCAGCCATGTCGACCGTGTACGCGTTACCGCTTCGCGGGGACGTACGGGGCCAGGTCCGCCGCCAGTTCGTGGTGGACCCGCGCCTTCAGCAGGGTTCCCTCCGGGGTGTGGTCCTCGGAGATCACCTCGCCCTCGGCGTGTGCCCGGGCGACCAGCCCGCCGTGCGTGTACGGCACCAGGGCCTCCACCTCGACCTCGGGCCGCGGCAGTTCGGAGTCGATGAGCCCGAGGAGCTCCTCGATGCCCTGCCCCGTCCGTGCCGAGACGGCGATGGAGTGCCGCTCGATCCGCAGCAGCCGCTGCAGTACGAGCGGATCCGCGGCGTCGGCCTTGTTGATCACCACGATCTCGGGCACGTTGACCGCGCCGACCTCGCGGATGACCTCGCGAACCGCCGCCAGCTGCTCCTCCGGAGCCGGGTGCGAGCCGTCCACAATGTGCAGGATGAGGTCGGAGTCGCCGACCTCCTCCATCGTGGAGCGGAACGCCTCGACCAGGTGGTGGGGCAGGTGCCGGACGAAGCCGACGGTGTCGGCCAGGGTGTAGATCCGGCCGCTCGGGGTCTCGGCCCGCCGTACGGTCGGGTCGAGAGTGGCGAACAGCGCGTTCTCCACCAGCACGCCCGCGCCCGTGAGGCGGTTGAGCAGTGAGGACTTGCCCGCGTTGGTGTAGCCGGCGATGGCGACCGAGGGCACCTTGTTGCGGCGCCGTTCCTGCCGCTTGATGTCGCGGCCGGTCTTCATCTCCGCGATCTCCCGGCGCATCTTCGCCATCTTCTCGCGGATCCGTCGCCGGTCGGTCTCGATCTTGGTCTCACCGGGGCCTCGGGTGGCCATGCCGCCACCGCCGCCGCCACCCATCTGCCGGGACAGCGACTGGCCCCAACCGCGCAGCCGCGGCAGCATGTACTGCATCTGCGCGAGCGCGACCTGCGCCTTGCCCTCTCGGGACTTGGCGTGCTGGGCGAAGATGTCGAGGATCAGGGCGGTCCGGTCGACCACCTTGACCTTGACGACGTCTTCGAGGGCGATGAGCTGGCCGGGGCTGAGTTCACCGTCGCAGACGACGGTGTCGGCGCCGCTTTCGAGCACGATGTCGCGCAGTTCGCGGGCCTTGCCCGAGCCGATGAAGGTGGCCGGGTCCGGCTTGTCACGGCGCTGGATCACGCCGTCGAGCACGAGGGCACCGGCCGTCTCGGCGAGGGCGGCGAGCTCCGCGAGGGAGTTCTCGGCGTCCTGCACCGTGCCGGAGGTCCAGACGCCGACCAGCACGACGCGCTCCAGGCGCAGCTGCCGGTACTCGACTTCGGTGACGTCTTCGAGCTCGGTGGAGAGGCCGGCCACTCGACGCAGCGCCGCGCGCTCGGAGCGCTCGAACTGGTCGCCGTCCCGGTCTCCGTCGATCTCGTGGCTCCAGGCGACGTCCTCTTCCATCAGGGCGTCGGCCCGGAGGCCCTCGGCGAAGCTCTGCGAGTCCGGCACGTCCTGTGCGTCTCGCGCGTCCTGGGAAGGGGAAGAAGAGGAGGTCATTGGATCCTTACGTCGATATCGAATGCGGCTATTGCCACGAGTGACATAACACTGTCACGTCCAACGCGCCGCATCGCCGGGAGATTCCCCGCCGTGCGGCCCCGTCGATGGTGACATGCCCACTCCCCGGCGGTCACACCCTTTTCCCGGCGTGCATGCGGTGTCCCGGGGGTCGGCCGGCGTCCGGGCGGGCACCAGGGGCCGTTGGGCGTCGGGGCGGCCCCGCGGGCCTCACGCCGCCTTCTTCGGCCCGCCCCACTCCGGGTGCCCGGGCATCGCCGGGGTCGTCTTCCCGTACAGCCACGGCGTGAGGAAGGCCTTCAGGTCCCGGCCGGCCTCCTGCGAAGCCAGCCGTACGAAGTCCTCCGTGCCCGCGGTCCCGTCCTTGTGCTCCCCCACCCAGCGCCGCTCGACCCGGTCGAAGGCCGCGGCGCCGATCTCCTGCCGCAGCGCGTACAGCACCAGCGCGGCCCCGTCGTAGACCACCGGCCGGAACAGTCCGATCTTCTCACCGGGAGGGGCGGGCTTGGGTGCGGCCGGGGGCCCGCCGGCCGCCCGCCACTGGTCCGAACGCTGGTACGCCTCGCGCATGCGCCGCTCCAGGGAGTACTTGCCGAGGCCGTCCGCGTACAGGGCTTCGTACCAGGTGGCGTGCCCCTCGTTGAGCCAGAGGTCGGACCAGGTCCGTGGGGTGACGCTGTCGCCGAACCACTGGTGGGCGAGTTCGTGGACCATCACGGACTCGACGTACCACTCGGGGTAGACGTCCCCCGAGAACAGGCCGTTCTCGAAGAGCGACAGGGTCTGCGTCTCCAGCTCGAAGCCGGTCTTCGCCCGCGCGATCAGCACCCCGTAGTTCTCGAAGGGGTACCGGCCGATCCGTTGTTCCATCCACTGGACGTGTCCGGCGGTCTTCTTCAGCCAGGGCTCCAGCCGCTGCCGGTCCGCGGCCGGCACCACGTCGCGCAGCGGCAGCCCGTGCGGACCGGTTCCCTTCACCACGGCGGAGTCGCCGATGGAGACCTGCGCGAGCTCGGTGGCCATCGGGTGCAGCGTCCGGTACGTCCAGGTGGTCGCGCCTGCGGCCCCGCGGGCCGGCAGCGCGCCCGTCACCCCGTTGGCGACGGCGGTGAGGCCGTCCGGGGCGGTGATCCGGAAGGTGAAGTACGCCTTGTCCGCCGGATGGTCGTTGCACGGGAAGACCCGGTGGGCGGCGTCCGCCTGGTTGGCCATGGCCAGGCCGTCCTCGGTGGGCACCCAGCCCCCGTCGGCGATGCCGCGCGGATCGCTGGTGTGCCGGATCGCGATGTGCAGGGGCACATGGGCCGCGACCGGGCTCGCGGGGGTGAGCACCAGGTCCTCCCCGGCGCTCTCGAAGCGGGCCGGCTCTCCGTTGACCTCGGCGGACGCCACCGTTCCGTGAGTGAAGTCCAGGTTGATCCGCTCCAGCGGCTCCAGGGCGCGGGCGTCGATGACGGTGACCGCGTCGAGCGGGCTCTTGTTGTCCTTGTACGTGAAGGACAGGTCGTACGAGAGGACGTCGTACCCGGGGTTCCCGAGCTCCGGGAACAGCGGGTCGCCGATGCCCAGCGGCTTCGGTGGGGGCAGCACTGCGGCAACGAGGGTGAGGGAGGCCGCGGCGAGCAGGGCGGCGCGCAGGCGCGGGGAGGTGAGCTGCATCCTCCACCGCTTACCAGCGCCCGCCGCGCGCTCGGGTACGGCGCGCGACGGGTCCACCCGAACGGGACCCTCCGACAGGTGGCCGGGCTACGCGCGGCTGACGTCGTAGACGCCCGGCACGTCACGCATCGCCCGCATCAGGGCCGGCAGACCGGTCGCGTCGGGCAGCTGGAGGGTGTACGTGTGGCGGACCTTCTGCTCGACGGGCGGTTCCACGGTCGCGGACACGACCTCGACCCCTTGGCGTGCGATGGCTTCGGTCAGGTCGGCCAGCAGGTGCGGGCGGCCGAACGATTCGGCGACCAGGGTCACCCGGCAGTCGGTCGTGGCCCGCCAGTGCACGGCGACGGAGGTCCGGCCGAGGGCGCGCATCTGGGCCACCGAAGCGCAGTGGATGCGGTGGACGGTGACGGCGCCGCCCCGTACGACGAACCCGGCCACCGCGTCCGGCGGCACCGGCGTGCAGCAGCCGGCGAGCCGTACGGTGGCGTCCGGCAGGTCGGCGACCGCGTTGCCGCCACGGCCGCGGGCCCCGACCACGGACAGCGGTGCCCGGGCGGCCGTGGTGGTGGGCTTCGCGGAGTCGGGGTGCGCCTCCAGCCAGCGGCCAATGGCGATCCGGGCGGCGGGGGTCCTGGCGTGCTCCAGCCAGTCTGCGGCCGGCCCCGAGGAGGCATCCTGGGCGAGCAGGAGCTGCACGGTGTCGCCGTCGGACAGCCGGGAGGCCAGGGAGGTGAGGCGCCCGTTGACCCGGGCGCCGATGCAGCCGTGGGCCGCCTCGCCGTACTGCGCGTAGGCGGCGTCGATACAGCTGGCCCCGGCCGGCAGGCTGAGCGTGCCGGAGGACCTGCCGTCCTCGCGGAACACGGTGATCTCCCGGTCCTGCGCCAGTTCGGCGCGCAGGACGCTCCAGAAGGTGTCGGGGTCGGGTGCGGACCGCTGCCAGTCGAGCAACCGGGACAGCCAGCCGGGCCGCGTCGGGTCGACTCGCTCCTCGTCACAGTCGGCGGGGTCCGACGCAGCGGTGGCGTACGGATTGCCGAGGGCGACGACGCCGGCCTCGGCGACCCGGTGCATCTGGCGGGTGCGGACGATGACTTCGGCCACGTACCCCTCGGGCACGGCGACGGCGGTGTGCAGGGACTGGTACAGGTTGAACTTGGGCGCGGCGATGAAGTCCTTGAACTCCGAGACGACCGGGGTGAAGCAGGTGTGCAACTCCCCCAGCACGGCGTAGCAGTCGGCGTTCTCGCCGACCAGCACGAGGATGCGGCCGAAGTCCGAGCCGCGCAACTCGCCCCGCTTGCGGGCGATCCGGTGCACGGAGACGAAGTGCCGCGGCCGTACCTGCACCTCGGCAGCGATGCCGGCGTCCCGCAGGACGGTCCGTACGGAGTCGGCGATGGCGGGCAGCGGGTCGCGCTCTCCGGCGTGGGCCGCGATGAGCGCGCGGGTGTGCTCGTACTCCTCGGGATGGAGGATCGCGAAGACGAGGTCCTCCAGCTCGGTCTTGAGCGCCTGTACGCCCAGCCGTTCGGCGAGCGGGATGAGGACGTCGCGGGTGACCTTGGCGATTCGGGCCTGTTTCTCGGGGCGCATCACACCGAGGGTGCGCATGTTGTGGAGCCGGTCGGCGAGTTTGATGGACATCACGCGGACGTCGTTGCCCGTGGCGACGAGCATCTTGCGGAAGGTCTCGGGCTCGGCGGCGGCCCCGTAGTCGATCTTCTCGACCTTGGTGACGCCGTCGACGATGAAGCAGACCTCGTCGCCGAACTCCTCCCGGACCTGATCGAGGGTCACCTCGGTGTCCTCGACGGTGTCGTGGAGGAGCGAGGCCGTCAAGGTGGTGGTTTCGGCGCCGAGTTCGGCGAGGATCAGGGTGACGGCGAGCGGATGTGTGATGTACGGCTCACCGCTTTTTCGCATCTGGCCACGGTGCGAGGACTCCGCGAGCACGTACGCGCGGCGCAGGAGGGACAGGTCCGCGTCCGGGTGGTGGGCGCGGTGCGCCTCGGCGACGTGGCCGATGGCGTCGGGGAGCCGGTCTCGGGACGTGGGCCCGAGAAGGGCCGCGCGCCCGAGTCGTCGCAGGTCAAGGCGTGTCCGGCCCCGTCTGCGGAGTTCGGGGCGCGCTTCGGGACGTGCTTCGGGGTTCGTGGCCTCTGCACTCATGGGCACCTCCGGCGGCTTCGACCGGCGGTGGTGGGCATGGGGTGAGCCCTCAGGGCCGGTGCCTGATGCTACCGACCCCACCACGTGGCGCAGTCCGCCTCTCGCTGAGCGTGAAACGGATCACCCATTAGAGGGAAGCTTCAGCCGAAAGCTGTTTCGGTGAGCCAGGTCGCGTCGAACTCGCCCGCGGCCACGATGACGGCCGGTCCGGTCATGTCGATCTGCCCGTCCGGGTGTTCGGTGATTCCGAGGGTGCCGCCGGGGAGGTCAACGACGTACGTGACGGACTGTCCGGTGACGGCCGGGTCCGCTCCGTCGCGGCGGATGGCAGCGACGGCGACGGCGCAGGCGCCGGTGCCGCAGGAGCGGGTCTCGCCGGAACCGCGCTCGTGGACGCGCATGGCGACGTGACGCGGGCCGCGGTCGACGACGAACTCCACGTTGACACCCGTCGGGTAGACCTCGGTCGGGCTGAACGGCGGCGGCTCGAGCAGGCTCCCGGCGTGATCCAGGCTTTCAACGAACGCGACGGCGTGCGGGTTTCCCATGTTCACGTTGCGGGCGGGCCAGGCCCGGTCGCCGACGCGCACGGTGACCTGGTCCTCGGGGAGGACGGCGCGCCCCATGGCGACCGTCACGTCGCCGCTCTTGTCGAGGTGCACCCGCTTGACGCCGCCCCGGGTGGCGACGGCGAGGTCGCCGGGCTCGACGTGACCGGCGTACTGGAGGTAGCGGGCGAAGACGCGGACGCCGTTGCCGCACATCTCGGCGATGGAGCCGTCGCTGTTGCGGTAGTCCATGAACCATTCGGCCTCGTCCGCCATGGGCGCCGCCTCGGGGTGTGCAGCGGAGCGGACGACGTGCAGCACCCCGTCCGCGCCGATGCCGGCACGCCGGTCGCACAGCTTCGCCACGGCCGCCGCGGGCAGCTCGATGGTGTTGTCCGGGTCCGGGACGATCACGAAGTCGTTCTCGGTGCCGTGGCCCTTGAGGAAGGAGAGGCTGGTCTGCGTCACCCGCCCATGGTAGCGAGCAGGCGTTCGGACCGGTCGGAGGCGTCTACCGGAGCCGGGCGACGCGGTACACGGCCAGCGCTACGACGGCCAGCGCGACCAGGGCGTACAGCCCGGCCATGCGCCAGTCGGGGCGGCGCCCGCTGCCCCGCGCCGGGAGCCCGGGCCAGGTGTAACCCACGCGGCGCGCGGCCATCATGCCCCATCCGCCGGCGCAGGAACTGATGAGGAAGCCGAGCATCGCGACCACGGCTCCGCCGTCGCCGAACTCGAAGGCGAGCGGGAAGGCGAACATCAGGGAGCCGGCGGCGGCCAGCATCACGATCGGGGCGATCTGCCAGATGCGCAGGCGACGCTGCGGGCGCAGCTCGACCTCGAACTCCGGACCGGAGGCGGCCTCCGCCCCGGCGGATTCCGGCGCGTCGGGGCCGTCCGTGGTGAGCCGTGCGGGGTCGGCGGGCAGGCCGAGTCCGTCGGGCACGGGAGACCCGTCGAGGAGCGTCGGATCCGCTTCCCGCCTTGAGTCGTCCCGCCCGGTGTCGCGAGGGCCGGCCTCCATCGCCACGCGCCCTCCCCACTCGGACTTCGTACGCCGCCGTTCACCGCCGGTGACCGCACCTGCGGAGTCTGATGATGGCACGGCCCGAGGCCCCGAACGGGCGCACGGGGCGTCCCGATGCCATCACGTGATCAGGCTGTAACCGCTCGTTCGACCAACGACTGCGCAAGTCCGGGGAGTTCCCCCCGGTCAGCGGCGGCGCCACTGAGCCAGTGCACACGGGGGTCGCGGCGGAACCAGGAGTCCTGGCGGCGGGCGAACCGCTTGGTGGCGCGGACGGTCTCCGCACGGGCCTCGTCCTCGGTGCACTCGCCGGCGAGGGCGGCCAGAACCTGCTGGTAGCCGAGCGCCCGGGAAGCGGTGATCCCGTCGCGCAGGCCCCGTGCTTCCAGTGCGCGGACCTCGTCCACCAGGCCCGCCTCCCACATCCGGTCCACGCGCTGCGCGATCCGCTCGTCGAGCTCCGGTCGGGCCACGTCGACGCCGATCTGGACGGTGTCGTAGACGGACTCGTGGCCGGGCAGATTGGCCGTGAACGGCTTCCCGGTGATCTCGATCACTTCCAGGGCCCGGACGATGCGCCGGCCGTTGCTGGGCAGGATCGCCCGGGCGGCGGCCGGGTCGGCGGCGGCGAGCCGGGCGTGCAGAGCGCCGGGGCCGCGCAGCGTGACCTCCTCCTCCAGCCGGGCCCGGACCTCCGGGTCGGTGCCGGGGAACTCCATGGCGTCGAGGGCGCCGCGTACGTACAGCCCCGATCCGCCGACCAGGACCGGCGTACGGCCCTGCGCGAGCAGCTCGTCGATCTCGGCGCGGGCCAGGCGCTGGTACTCGGCGACGCTCGCGGTCTCGGTGACGTCCCAGATGTCGAGGAGGTGGTGCGGGACGCCGCCGCGCTCCTCGGTCGTCAGCTTGGCGGTGCCGATGTCCATCCCCCGGTACAGCTGCATGGAGTCCGCGTTGACGACTTCGCCGTCGAAACTACGGGCCAGGGCTACGCCCAGATCGGACTTTCCGGCCGCGGTGGGACCGACGACGGCGATGACCCGCGGGGCGGGGGCTGCTTTCCTCACCGCCCCAGTCTCGCAAACCCCAGGGCATGTACCCGATCGAGTTACGTGACAGGGAAGTGCCGGGGTCGTTGCCCTGGCGAGGTTCCGCCGGGCCTCCGCCGGGCGTACGCCCGGCGGAGGCCGCGCCGGACCGGGCGGAACTTCACCCGCACGAGTAACGTTATGGGAGTAGACATGGGTGTTTTTGATCGGTTTTTTCGGCGTAAGGGCGAGGATGCGACCGCGGAGGTCGCGTCCGGGGGCGTGACGACGGAGTCCGAGACGGCGGCCGAAGGGGCCGAGGCCGAGCCGGCTGCGACGGAGATTCCCGCGGCGGAAGCCGTGGAGATTCCGAAGCAGCAGTCTGCGGATGTCGCTGCGGACAGCGAGGCCGGCGAGAGCGCCCGTACGTAGCCACCGCCACGGGAAGGTGTCCCATGGGCCTGCTGGACAACATGAAGGCCAAGCTCGCTCCGGCGAAGGAGAAGGTCGGCCACCTCGCGCACCAGCACGAGGGCAAGATCGGTCACCACCTGGACAAGATGGCCAAGGCGGTGGACTACAAGACCAAGGGCAAATACCACGGTCGGATCGAGACCGGAACGAGCAAGGCGAAGGAAGCCCTGGGCAAGATCGCGCACAAGGACGCTCCGGGCGGGCCGACTCCGCCGACGGCCCCCTGACGCGGTTTCCGGAAGGGGCGCGGGTTCCGGTGAACCCGCGCCCCTTCCGCAGGTCTAGGACCAGGCCGCGACGAAGTAGCCGACCCCGTACGGGGCGTCCTCGTACAACAGCCGCCCGTCGAGGCCCGCTCCCTCGGCGGCGCCGGCCAGAACCTGCCAGGGGGCCCTGCCGGCGGCCTTGAGCTCGTACGCGAGCTCGGCGTCGAGGACGGCGAGCGCGGCCACGTCCGCGCTGCCGAGCGCACGGGCCGCGGCGGCGTCGAAGGCGGCGGCGCGGTCGTCCAGGTAACCCGGGGCCTTGAGGGTGCGGCAGGCGCTGCCGTCGCCCATGACGAGGAGGGCCACGCGCGCCTCGCGCGCCGCGATCTGCCGGCCGGCCTCCAGGCAGCGGGCGGTGTCGAGCGGCTCCCCGACCCCGAGGCCCTCCAGCGGCGCGGCGCCCCAGCCCGCGCGGTTCAGCAGCCAGGCGCCGACGGCGAGGGACGGCGGCAGGGGGCGAGCACCCGCGTCTCCGGCTCCGAGCTGTACGTCGGCCTCGACCCCGAATCCGCGGAAGCTGCCGCGGGCGCCCTGGGGGTAGGGGCCGCGGTGGTCCTCGTCGGCGGGTCCGACGACGACCAGCAGGTCGGGTCGGGAGGCGGCGAGCACCGCGAGCGCGTCGGAGCAGGCGGTGCGGGCTTCGCCGAGTTCGGCGGCGGCCCCCGCGGCGACCTCGGGCACGAGGAGCGGCGGGGCGGGGCAGACGGCGGCGGCAACGAGCATGATCCGCAGCCTAGCCCCCGGTCCGCGGTCTCCGCCCCCGGATCTCCCGTGCCAGGGCCGGCGACGGGACCGGAGGCCGATCAGCCGGCCCCGGCGCGGCGCAGGCGGGCCGGGGCAGGCGGGCCGGGGCAACCCCGGCCAGGGGCATGTCGAGCACAGGGGGCAGGCCTGCCCGGGGCAAACCCGGGCCGGGGGCAGGCCCGGCCCAGAGGCAAGCCCGGGCCCGGGGCAGGCCGAGCGCGAGGGCAGATCGGGCCCCGGGGCAGGCCGAGGGCGGGGCCGGAGGCGGGACCGGCTGATCGGGGACGGGTGCGCCAAGGGACGGGGCGGTCCCTACCGGTCCCGCCGAGTGGCGGGACCGGTAGGGGACGACGCGTGCGACGGCGTGTCAGGAAGGCAGGGCGCAGCCCGAGGTGGCTTCCGGCAGCGGGGCAGGGACGCCCAGCGTCGGGATGCCCAGCATGACGCCCTGCGGCTGTGCGGGCGCCGCGTTGCGCTTCTCCCAGGCGTCGCCCGCGCGCGTGCGGCGCACGGACTGCGTCGGGCCCTCCGCCAGGAGGTGGTGCGGGGCCGCGTAGGTGATCTCCACGGTCACCACGTCGCCGGGACGGACCTCGGACTCCGGCTTCGTGAAGTGCACCAGGCGGTTGTCGGGGGCTCGGCCGGACAGGCGGTGCGTCGTACCGTCCTTGCGACCCTCGCCCTCCGCGACCATGACCTCCAGCGTGCGGCCGACCTGCTTCTTGTTCTCCTCCCAGGAGATCTCCTCCTGGAGGGCGACCAGCCGCATGTAGCGCTCCTGGACGACCTCCTTGGGGATCTGCCCCTCCATGTCCGCGGCCGGGGTTCCCGGACGCTTGGAGTACTGGAAGGTGAACGCGTTCGCGAAGCGCGCCTCGCGCACCGTGTGCATCGTCTGCTGGAAGTCCTCCTCCGTCTCACCGGGGAAGCCCACGATGATGTCGGTGGAGATCGCGGCGTGCGGAATGGCGGCGCGCACCTTCTCGATGATGCCGAGGAAGCGCTCCTGGCGGTACGAGCGGCGCATCGCGCGCAGGATCGTGTCCGAGCCGGACTGCAGCGGCATGTGCAGCTGCGGCATCACGTTCGGCGTCTCGGCCATCGCCGCGATCACGTCGTCGGTGAAGTCCCGCGGGTGCGGGGAAGTGAACCGGACCCGCTCCAGTCCCTCGATCTGGCCGCAGGCGCGCAGCAGCTTGGAGAAGGCCTCGCGGTCGCCCAGGTCCGAGCCGTAGGCGTTCACGTTCTGCCCGAGCAGGGTGATCTCGCTGACGCCTTCGGCGACGAGGGCCTCCACCTCCGCGAGGATGTCCCCGGGGCGGCGGTCCTCCTCCTTGCCGCGCAGCGCCGGAACGATGCAGAAGGTGCAGGTGTTGTTGCAGCCGACGGAGATCGAGACCCAGGCGGCGTACGCCGACTCGCGGCGGGTCGGGAGCGTCGAGGGGAACGCCTCCAGCGATTCGGCGATCTCGACCTGGGCTTCCTCCTGGATGCGGGCGCGCTCCAGCAGGACGGGCAGCTTGCCGATGTTGTGCGTGCCGAAGACCACGTCGACCCAGGGGGCCCGCTTGACGATCGTGTCGCGGTCCTTCTGCGCGAGGCAACCGCCGACGGCGATCTGCATGCCGGGGCGCTTGGTCTTCATCGGAGCCAGCCGGCCGAGGTTGCCGTACAGCTTGTTGTCCGCGTTCTCACGGACGGCGCAGGTGTTGAACACCACCACGTCGGCGTCACCGTCGGACCCCTCGGGCGCCCGGGTGTAGCCCGCGCCCTCCAGCAGACCGGAAAGCCGCTCGGAGTCGTGCACGTTCATCTGGCACCCGTAGGTGCGCACCTCGTATGTTCCCTTGACGTCCACTGCCGTGCTCCGGTCGCTGCTGCTGGTCATGGAACAAGGGTAGGCGGTACCCGACGGCCCTCCGGCCCCCGTGCGGTCGGCCCGCGGCAGGGCGGCGCCGCGGACGGGTTTCCGCCGCCGGATCGGGAGGCCCCGGGCCGGGCGCCCCGTGACAGGGCGGCGGGTCGGTGGCAGGATCGCGGCCATGGCTCGCGTACCGCCCCGCATCAGCAGGCGCACCGCCCTGTGGGGGCTGGTGGCCGTGCTCGGGGTGCTCGGGCTGCTTGTGTGGTGGCTGAGGCCCTTCGGGGAACCGCAGCTCAAGGGCGATCTGACTTTCAGTACGGGTGTCCGTACGGGTGTCTACCACCGCTACGGCCAACTCCTGGACCAGGCCCTCGCCCGGGACATGCCCGGGGTCCGCGTACGGCTGGAGACCAGCGAGGGCTCGCAGGAGAACCTTCGTCGGGTGGCCACCGGGAAGGCGGACTTCACCATCGCGACGGCCGACGCGGTCTCCAAGTACCGGGCCGACGAGGAGCCGGGCGCGGAGCGCCTGCGCGGCGTCGCGCGGCTGTACGACGACTACGTGCAGCTGGTCGTGCCGGCCGATTCGGCGGTGCAGTCGGCCCGGGACCTCAGGGGCAAGCGGGTCGCGGTCGGCCAGTCGGGCTCCGGGGTGCGGTTGGTCTCGGAACGGCTGCTGACTGCGGCGAAGCTGGACCCGGCGCGGGACATCACGCCGGTGTCCATCGGCATCGACACCATGCCGGCCGAGCTGGAGGCCGGGCGGATCGACGCGTTCTTCTGGTCCGGTGGCCTGCCGACGAACGCGGTACGGGAGCTCTCCGAGCGGTTCGACATCCGGCTCGTGCAGCTGGGGGACCTGGTGGAGGCGCTGCAGAGGAGCGGGAGCCCGGCCCGGTACTACCGGGCGGCGGTGATGCCGCAGGACGCGTACACGCGGGCCCGCAACACGTCGGCGGTGGCGACCCTGGCCGTACCGAACCTGCTGGTCACCACCGAGCGGACGGATCCGGGGCTGACCGAGCAGTTCACGCGGACGGTGATCCTCAGCCGTGACCGGATCGGGCAGGAAGTGCACGCGGCGCAGCTGGTGGACCTGCGGACGGCGATCTACACGGATCCGCTGGACCTGCACGAGGGCGCCCGCCGGTACTACCGCTCGGTGAAGCCGTAGGAGTTCCGGGGCGGAGAAATTCCGGGTCGGGTGCTCCGGGGCGGAGTACCCCGGGGCAGGGAGCTCGCGCGGGGAGCTCCGGGAGGCGTGCGGGCGGCCGGGCCGCTCAGGTTGCCGGCAGCAGCATCATCGCGGCGGCAGCCGCACCGATCAGGCCGGCGTGGGTGCCCAGGGCCGCCGGAACCACGTGCAGGTCGCTCACGAACGAGAGCGTGGCGTAGTCGGCGAGGTGGCTGCGGATGGGCGCGAAGAGGGTGTCGCCCGAGGTCGCGACTCCCCCGCCGATGACGGCGACGTCCGTCTCGACGAGGGTCGCGGTGGCCGCGATGGCGGCGGCCAGGGCGCGGCCCGCACGGTCGAAGGCGGCCAGCGCGACGGGGTCCCCGGCCTCGGCGGCGACGGCCACGCCGGCCGCCGTGGCGTCGGCGGAGCCGGGTGGCGGGGTCCAGCCCTGGGCGCGGGCCCATCGGGCGATGGCGGTGCCCGAGGCGAGGGACTCCACGCATCCGTGGCCCCCACAGACGCAGCGTTCGCCGTCGAAGGCGACGCTGATGTGGCCGATGTGGCCCGCGTTGCCCGTGGGACCCGGGTGGAGCTGGTTGTTCAAGATCAGCCCGCCGCCCACCCCGGTGGAGACGACCATGCACAGGGCGTTCGCACGGCCCCGGGCCGCTCCCAGCCAGTGTTCGGCGGCGGTCATCGCCACGCCGTCGCCAACCAGCACCGTGGGGAGGTCCGCGCCGTGCCGGGCCAGTTCGGCCTCGACCCGCGCCTGGATCGGGAACTCCCGCCACGCTCCGATGTTGACCGGGCTCACCGTGCCGCGGGAAGCGTCCACGGGGCCCGCGCTGCCGATGCCGCAGCGGGCGGCCGACGCCCAGAGCGGGGAGCCCGCGAGGTCCGCGACGACCTCCGCGACGGCGGCGAAGACCCCGTCGCCGTCCGTGCCCCGGGGGGTCGGGCGACGGGTGGTGTCCGTCATCGTGCCGTCGGGGTGCACCAGCGCGCCGGCGATCTTCGTACCACCGATGTCGATCGCCACCGTCGGGCCGGTGTCCGCGCCAACGGCAGGCGGGGTGGGGACGGCGGGGGTGGGAGGGGTCACAGCGGCGCTCCAGGAAGGGGTCGGAAATCAGTATGCGGCCGGCGGCCTGGCCGTACTCTCCCGGGGCTCCAGCCGGGGCTGTTCACCCTCACGGGCCCGCGGGGGGCCACCGGCCAGTACGGCGACGAGCTCCTCGGCGGCGAGCCTGCCGAAGCCCGCGGTGTCGCGGACGAGCGCGGTGAGCCGGGGGTGGGTGACCCGGCACAGCGCGGAATCGTCCCAGGCCACCACGGAGATCCGACCGGGCACGGGAAGGCCCAGCTCGGCGGCGACGGCGATGCCTGCCACCGCCATCACGTCGTTGTCGTAGACGAGCGCGGTCGGCGGTTCGGGTTCGGCGAGGATCCGGCGGGTGGCGGCGGCCCCTTCGGCGTCGGAGTAGTCGGTGACCACCGAGCGCACTTGGTCCGGGCCGAGGCCGCGCGCCGCGGCCTCGGTGCGCAGCGAGTCGATCCGGCGGGCGGTGTGGGCCAGACCGGGCAGTCCGGCGATGTGCGTGATCCGGCGGTGGCCCAGCCCGTACAGGTGGTCCAGCACCCGGGCCATGGCCCGGGCGTCGTCCGCCCAGACCGAGGACAGCGGGCCGGTCCCGCCCGTCCCGCCGATCATGACCGCTGGGAGGCCGAGCTGCGCGAGGAGCTCGGGGCGCGGGTCGTCCGTCCGCGGGTCGACGACGAGGACCCCGTCCACGCGCCGCTCGGCCCACCAGCGGCGGTAGACGGCGCATTCGGCGTCGATGCCGTCCACGACCTGGAAGAGCAGGGCGATGCGGCCGGCGGACAGCACCTCCTGTATGCCGGAGACCAGTTGCAGGAAGAAGGACTCGACGCCGAGGGTCTGCGCGGGCCGGGCGAGAACCAGCCCGACCGCGCCGGAACGTTCGCCGGACAGGGCGCGCGCGGCACTGTTGGGCTGCCAACCGAGCTCCTCCGCGACCCGGCGGATCCGGGCGCGGGTGTCCCGGGACACGCCGGGCCGGTCGTTGAGCGCGAAGGAGACGGCGCTCTCGGACACCCCGGCCCGGCGGGCGATGTCCTTGATGGTGGGTCTGCGGGCCATGGCCTGCCTCTTCATCCCTCGGGTACGTCGGGTACGCCGCGTACGCGGACGGCAATGGCGGGACCGTACGCGATCCTGCCCTGGCAGACCGCCTTGACCACCATCCAGTACGTGCCGGGTGCGCATCCCGGCGGCGGCCGGAGCTCGAACTCCAGCTCCGCCGGGCGGTCCGCGGGGACGCGTACGGGCTGGACGGCGGGACCGACCGACTGCCAGGCGCCGTACGGGGAGACGGCGTACGCCAGGCCCGTCAGCGGGCTCCGCATCCCGGTGCTGCCGATCCGGGCCCGTACCGGGGCCCGCCCGCCGGGGGCCACCTCCACCTCCGTGTCGGGCGCCCGGACCCACAGCGCGGCCGGGGTGTCCGGGCTGCCGGGCACGGTGACCGTCAGCACGTCCTCGTACTCCCCCGCCGGGGTGTGCGCGAGCACGCGGACCAGGTGGGCGCCGGGCCGGGCGTCGGCCGCGGGAATCACGGTCAGCGGGAAGCGCTCGTGCCCGCCGGGTGGCAGCTGCACCGTGCGCCGGGTCCAGGAGGCACGCCAGCCTTCGGGGGGTCGGACCTCCAGCCGGACCGGGCCGTGGGCGCCCTCGCCGTGCGCCGCGACGGTCACCGCGGCGTCGTCCGGGACGCCCGTGCAGGTCACCGTGTACGGCGCGGCGCCGAGCGGGGCCGTTCCCGTGTTGTGCAACCAGTACGGGCTGAACACCGGCTGGTGCGGCTCCCGTTCGTCCTGTCGCAGCGGCATGCCCGATGCCGTGCGCAGCAGCACGGTCGTGGTCGCCGAGCCTGCGATCCCGCCCGCGAAGGGGGCGAGGGGACGGTCCAACAGGTCGGCCTCGGCGGTGGGTTCTGTGGGCCACCGCAGGCTCACCCGCGCCGGGCGGCCGTGGGTCTCGTGCAGCCGGACCGCGAGCCCGTCCGGTTCGCCGGCCGCCCGTTTGACCGTCTCGATCACCACCCGGTCGGCCGGCTCGACGCCGAGCAGCGAGCGGGCGGGTGGCTTCGGACCGGCTCCCGGCACGGTGGTGACGGCGGTGAGGGGCTTGTTGAACTCCCGTCCCCGGCGCACCAGATCGACCTGCCGCCAGTCTCCGGCGCCCGCGACCAACGCGTGCTCGAAGACGTGGGTCCAGTGCTGGAGCTGGAAGGAGCTGCCGTCCGGGGCGGTGCGCCGAGGCGGGTCCATCCACTCCCCGGCGGGGCGGCCGGTGCAGGAGCGCATCAGGTTGCCGTGCAACCGCCCCGCGGGGTCCACGGCGAAGCCGGGGGTGCCCTTGACCAGGATCCCCACGGTCCGGCCCGCGTACGGTGCTTCGCGCGGGCCGGCGTCCGTGGCTCCCTGCGGGGGGCTCAGCGGGGCTCCCCGCGGGGCTCCCTGCGAGGGGCACAGCGGGACCGCACCTGCCAGCGGGTCCACCGCTTCGAGCCGGCCCGACGCGGCGACGGCCGATGCCGCCTCCGCCACGGGGCCGGTGAGCACCAGGACCGGCAGGTCCCGGATGCCGGTCAGGTCGCAGCCGGGCCTCCAGAGCTCGCGGAGCTCGGCCCGGGCCGGTACCCAGACCCGTGCGTGTTCTCGTACGGCCTTCTCGTACGCGGGGTCGGCCGCCGCCAGGACCGCCGCGGTGAAGGTGTTCCGCTCGGGGCCGCCGAGCGCGATCCGGAAGTCCGGCAGGCTGCTGTCCGCGGCCAGGTCCCCCCAACGCGGCCCGCCGGGTCGGGTCGGGGTGGCGGTGACCCCGTACCGGGCGAGCGCCACGACCAACTCCCTTAGCCCCTCGGGAGTTCCCGCGTCCGGCAGGACGATCTCGGCCGCGCCCACCGCCCGGCCGCCTCCCACCCGCAGCGGTGCCGAAAGGGCGAACCAGTTCAGGCACGGGCTGTCCAGGGTCCACGGGGCGCGGGTGTGGTCGGCCCCCGCGTCCGCCTCGGGGAAGGCGAAGCCGCGCCCCACGGCCGCGGCCGCCGTCTCGGCGACGGGCAGGGCCCCGGGGACGTCGGCCGGGACGCGCAGCCGCAGCAGTCGGTCGGATCCGTCGAACTCATCCACGATGGTGGTCAGTTCGACCCGGTCGAGGCAGTTCCACACGGTCGTGGTCCGCGTCCAGCGGACCGGGCCGGTGCGCCCCGAGGCCACGATCCGCGCCCCCAGCGGCCCCCGCTCCACGCGGCAGGAGTCGGCGGGCGCGCCGCCCGAGCCGGTGCCCGGCCCTTTGGGCAGCAGGTGCCAGGGCCCCTCCTCGAAGAAGGGGTGCCGGTCGTACTCCTCCTGCACGACGAGCTCGTCCACCTCGCCCGGGGTCAGCAGCTCCTGCCCCGTGCTCCGGTGCAGCAGCCGGGCGAGGCCGCCGCCGCGCGCGGGATCGGCCTCGGCACGGTAGTGCTCGTTCTCGACGATGAGACCGGCCGCGGGCTCCCACCCGCCGGAGCGGGACGACGAGGAGGCGGCGAGCCACCAGGTGCGGTGGCCGAGCGGCGGCACGTCCGCGGCCAGGAAGGCCAGCTCCGCCCGGCCGTCGGCGACCGCTTCGAGGTGGACGGCGGCGGCGCGCCCCTCGGCGTCCAGGACCACGACCCGCCGGGCGTCCTCGGCACGCAGGCCCAGGGACGCGAGTTCCACCGTCGTACGGACGAGGTCGGTGCGCGGCCAGGACACCGGGTTGTGGACCGTCACGGCGAGCGGGCCCGGACCCCGGGTGTCGGCCGCGCCGGTCAGCGCGAGCAGCGCTTCCTCCCGTACGGCGGCGGCCAGTTCGTGGGCCTCGCGCCAGGTCGGGAGCAGGTCCAGGTACACCTGGTCGGAGAAGGTACCGGTGACCGCGTCGTGGTGCGCGGCGTGCAACAGGTGCCGCCAGGCCTTGGCGAGCGTCTGCTCCGGGTAGTCGAGCAGCCCGTCCGCGCAGGCCAGTGCCGCAAAGGTCTCGGCCTGTTCGAGGAGGTTCTCGGCGGCCCGGTGGGCCTGCTTCACATCGGCGTAGGTGACGTCCTTGCCGGTGTACACGGGGCCCATCTCGCGGGTCACCGGCAGCGGCGCCTCTCCGCGGGCCGCCAGCTCTGCGCGGACGGCGTCGAAATGGGCGCGCGGGCCGGAGTGTCCCATGCGCGGCCAGCAGTATCGGCGGTTCCAGGCGTGCTGCACGTCCAGGCCCCAGCGGTGCGGCCAGGAGAAGTCGGTGCCCATCGGGATCAGGACGTTCTTCGTCGCGGCGCAGGTCCTCAGCAGTTCGTGGAGTGCGAGCAGTTGCTCGGCGGCCGTCTCGGCGTCCGGAGCCTGGTGGGAGGGCCAGCCGGCCGAGTAGTGCGCGGGCAGGTAGTGCAGCAGCAGCCCGCGGCCGTCGGGTGCGATCCACTCGTACTCGGCGGGCAGCTGCATGGCGGACGGGGCCCGCAGCCTGTCGCCCCAGGTGTCCATCATCGGGCCCCAGTGGTGGTGCGGCCCGCGGGCTAGGACGGCGGAGTCGAGTCCGGCGCCGGCCATCAGGGTGGGGAAGGACGGGTCGTGTCCGAACACGTCGAGCTGCCAGGCGGTGCGCGGATCGGCACCGAGGGTGCCGCGGTGCAGGGCGAGACCGTGGACCGCGCTGCGGATGGTGCTCTCGGCGGAGGTGAGGTTGGTGGACGGCTCGTTGTAGGTGCCGCCGACGATCTCGATCCGGCCCGCCGCGATCAGGGCGCGCAGCTCGGCACGGTCCTCGGGGTGGGTGTCCCAGTACGGCTTGAGGTAGTCCACCTCGGAGAGCACGAAGCGGTACGCGGGGTCCTCGCGCGCCTGTTGCAGGTGCAGCGGGATCAGGGTGAAGGCGGGGACCCCGGTGTACTCCCAGCCGTTTTCCGCCGCGCCGGGCTGCGGCGGGGCGTCCCACAGGGCGGTGTAGGCGGCCTGGGTGTTCCACCACATCGGGTCGTAGTGGAAGTGCGGGACGAGCCGGACGGTCCAGCCGGGTTCGGCGACGGGCAGGTCGAACGGCAGCTCGGCGAGCGGCCGCCCGGCGGGGGTGGCGACCCGGACGGTGGCGGGCAGCACGGTCCCGGGAGCGGCTCCTGCGGTGCGTACGGCGACCTCGACGGTGGACTCCGCAGTCGAGGCGCCCCTCGAAGCACCCGTCGAAGCGCCCGTCGCGGCGTCGCCCCCGGCGTCCGCGCGCACGATGCGCGCGTGCGGGGTGGTGATCGCGGGCCCGTGCACGGTGACGTACAGCGGGCCGGCCGGACGCTCCCTCCGGATCCGCACGCGGACCACCTGGGCAGGGGTTTCCGGTGGGCCGGTGAAGAGGGGCGGGGTGGTGACCGCCGTGACCGAAATACCGCTGTCCATTTCCCCACACTTCCCGGCGAAACACCATTGGGCGAACGGAGCTAAACCGCATTAGCTCATCCAGCTTCAGATGGCGACAACCCTTCTGTCAACGGCACTGAAGCGCATAAGTCCGTGACGACTTCCGGATTCCAAGGCCCTGTTGACTTTTCCCCGTGGAGCGCGGCAGGTTATGGGACGTCCGGCGAATTCCCCTGAACTCCAGGACCATTCATGCGCGACGGCACCGCCGTTCCCCCGCCCGCCCGACCCGCCGCCCGTAGGCCGGCCCGAACCCTCCGTTTCGGCGCCAACTACACGCCCTCCCAGGGCTGGTTCCACCACTGGCTCGACTTCGACCTCGACGACGTCCGGGCCGACCTCGACTCGATCGCCGCGCTCGGGCTGGACCACGTACGGGTCTTCCCGCTGTGGCCGGTGTTCCAGCCGAACCGGACCCTGATCCGGCCCCGCGCCGTCGAGCAGCTCGTCGCGCTCGCGGATGCGGCCGACGAGCGCGGGCTCGACGTCAACGTGGACGGACTCCAAGGCCACTTGTCGAGCTTCGACTTCCTGCCGGCGTGGACCGCGAGCTGGCACCGGCGCAACCTCTTCACCGACCCGGACGTGGTCGCCGGGCAGGCGGAGTACCTTCGCACGCTGGCCGCAGCCCTCGCCGACCGGCCCAACTTCCTGGGCATGACCGTCGGCAACGAGATCAACCAGTTCTCCGACTCCCCGCACCCGGACCCGGACCGGATCTCCCGGGAGCAGGCGGGCCGGTGGCTGGAGCAGATGCTCGCCGCCTGCGAGGAGGGCGCCCCGGGCCGGTTCCACCTGCACGCGGAGTACGACGCCGCCTGGTACCAGGACGGGCACCCCTTCACCCCGGCCCAGGCGTCCCGGCTGGGCGCGGCCACGGCCGTGCACTCCTGGGTGTTCAACGGCACCGCGCAGCGCCACGGTCGAACCGGGACGGCGACCGAACACCACGCGGCCTACCTGATCGAGCTGTCCAAGGCCTGGGCGCTCGATCCGCACCGGGCGGTGTGGCTCCAGGAGGTCGGGGCGCCCGCGCCGCTGATCCCGCCGGAGCACGCCGCCTCCTTCGCCGAGGCGACCATCGCCGGTGCGTTGGACTGCCCGGACCTGTGGGGCGTGACCTGGTGGTGCTCGCACGACGTGTCCCGGAAGCTCGCGGACTTCCCGGAACTGGAGTACGGCCTCGGCCTCCTCACCAACGACGGCAGGACCAAACCGATCGGTGCGGCCGTCGCCCGGATCACCGAGCAGTGGCGGGGCCGGGAACACCGCCCGGCCGTCCGGTCCACCGCGCTGGCCGTGGACGTCGGCGGGGCGCACACCGCGCCGGGGCGCTCGGTGTGCGCCCCGGGCGGCGCCTTCTTCGAGGCCTGGGCCGCGCTGACGGCCCAGGGGGTCCGCCCCGCGGTGGTCCTGGCCGAGCTCGCCGAGGACCCCGCCCACCTCGGCGCACGCGGCATCACCGAGGTGCTGCGCGTCCGCGACGTCACCTGACCACTCGCCACCGCCGCCACCACCGTCACCACCGTCACCGTCACCGTCACCGTCACCGTCACCGTCACCGTCACCGTCACCGAGGAGCCCCGCATGTCCGAGACCGACAACGGCGCCGACCCTCGCACCGCCCCTCCGCTGCGCCCGGCCCCTCCGACCCGGCGCGGGATGCTCGCCGCCGGAGCCGGGGTGGGGGCCGCCGCGCTGCTCGGCGCGACCGGCGCCGCCACCGCGGCGCAGGCCGCCCCGGCGACGTGGGCCGCCGCCACCCCGGCCACGGCCACGGCCACGGCCGTGACAGTCGCCGCGCCGGCGCCGGCCGACCTCACCCCGTACGCCTCCTACTGGTTCCCCGACACGCTCCCCCAGGGCGCCCCCGGCCCGGGCATCACCTGGCGCTCCCTCAAGCAGTGGACCCCCGAATCCGATCCCGACCTCGCTCACAACACCGCGACCGCGCCGCTCGCACCCCGTTTCACTCCGGTGCCGCCGAACGCGAGCGCCCGTACCGGCCAGGCCCGGATCGCCTCGCTCGTCTCCTTCGGGCCCACGGCCCGGAACCCCTCCCAGGGCTCTGCGACCGCCGACTACTACGCGCTCACGCACTGGGCGTACATCGACGAGCTGGTCTTCTGGGGCGGCTCCTCCGGCGAGGGCATCGTGCTCGCCCCGAACGCGCCCGTCGTCGACGCCGCGCACCGGGCCGGGGTCCGGGTACTGGGCAACGTGTTCCTGCCGCCCGTCGTCTACGGCGGTGACCTCCAGTGGACGCGGGACCTGGTGCAGCAGGACGCCCTCGGCCGGTTCCCGATCGCCGAGAAGCTCGTACAGGTGGCGCGGACGTACGGCTTCGACGGCTGGTTCGTGAACGCCGAGACCGACGGCGGGGACAGCTCGCTCGCCGCCCGGATGCGGGAGTTCCTGCGCGCCCTGCGCGCAGCCGGTGCGCCGCACGGGCTGCGGACCACCTGGTACGACGCCATGAACAGCACCGGCCGGGTCGGCTGGCAGGGCGCGCTCAACCAGCTCAACCAGGAGTTCTTCGAGGACCGGGCGGGCACGGTCGCGGACACGATGTTCGTGGACTTCCGCTGGACCCCGCAGACCCTGGCCGCCTCCGGTGCGCTCGCCGACCGGCTCGGCCGCTCCCGCCACGAACTGTGGGCGGCCCTCGACGTGGAGTCCAACGGATGGAATTCCAGCATCCGTTGGGACGCGATCGTCCCGCGCGACAGTGACCACGTCGTCAGCTACGGCTTCTACCGGCCCGAGTGGACCCGCAACCACCTCGCCGACCGTTCTCCCGGCGCCTTCCACCGCGCCGACGACCGGTTCTGGACGGGTGAGTCCCTGGATCCGGCCCACCCCGCACCCGAGGGCAGCTGGCGGGCGCCCGCCACCGCCGTCGCCGACCGGTCCACCGTCACCGCGCTGCCGTTCGCCTGCGCCTTCAACACCGGCCACGGGGAGCGCTGGTACGACGGCGGCAGGGTCACCTCCGACACGCCCTGGAACCACCTCGGGCTCCAGGACCGGTTGCCGGGCCGCCGCTGGGTCGTGGAGACCACCGGGCGGCGCCCGTCCGTCGCCCTGGACTTCGGCCGCGCCTGGCGCGGCGGCTCCAGCCTCCTCGTGACGGGCGGACTCACCGCCCCCACCGCGATCGGACTGCACGCGACCCGACTGCCGCTGACCGGCTCCACCGTCCTGGAGCTGGTGCACGCCACCGAGGCGGGCGCGCTCACCGTCGAGGTGGGGGTGGCCACGCGCGAGCCGGCCGTCCCGGGCGAGCCGGTCCCGTACACCTGGCTGAAGACGCAGGCCCAGCGCTCCGGCCCGGGCGGCTGGCGCACCTCCCGGGTCGCGCTCGCCTCCCTGGCGGGCAGGACCGCGTACGGGCTGGCCGTACGGATCACGGCCCGCGGGAGCAGAGCGGTGGCCTGGCGACTCGGCGCCGTGTCGGTGCGCGACGACACCGCGCGGCGGCGCCCGGCGTCTCCGAGCGCACTGACCGTGGACGCCTCGGCCCAGCAGGACGGCAAGGCCTCCGTGCGACTGTCCTGGCGCCGAGCGGTCGGGCCGGTCCGCCACTACGAGCTGTACCGACTGCTCCCGGACGGCACCCGCCGCTTCCTCGGCGGCACCTGCGGCACTGCCCTCCACCTTGCGGCCGTCGTCCGCGCCGACCGGGAGAGGTCGGCCGCCTTCGAGGTCCGGGCCGTGGACGAGCTGTACGCCGCCTCCGCGCCGGCCGCCACCACCCTTGCCTGGACCTGATCCATCTGACCCGACTCGACCGGACCTGACCTGCCCCGACGCAGGGGCGGGCGTCAGCGGTCAGGACATGTGCGGATCGCTGCGCGGAACGGCCACCGTCACCCGCAGCCCGTGCGGCGGGTTCGTCTCGTACGAGAGGGACCCGCCGCCCGCGGCGAGCAGGGCCCGGGAGATCGACAGGCCCAGCCCGGAGCCCTTGACGTTCTGGTGGCGACCGCTGCGCCAGAACCGGTCGCCGACGCGGAGCAGCTCCTCGTCGGTCAGGCCGGGGCCGCGATCGGCGACGGCGACGTGCACGAAGGGCCCGGCCGCGTCGACCGACACCTCGACCTCCTCGCCCTCGGGGGTGAACTTGAGGGCGTTGTCGATCACTGCGTCGAGCGCGCTGGAGAGCGCGATGGGGTCGGCCCAGCCCGTGACGGCGGCCCGGCCCGTCTCGGTGAGGCGCACGCCCTTCTCCTCGGCGTACGGACGCCAGGCGGCCACCCGCTCGGCGGTCAGCCCCCCGATGTCGGTCAGGCTGAGTTCCGCGGAGGTGTGCTCGGCCAGCGCCAGGTCCAGCAGGTCGTCCAGGACCTGGGTCAGGCGCTTGCCCTCGGTCCGTACGGAGGCGATCTCCTCGTTCCCCTCGGGCAGTTCGAGGGCGAGCAGCTCGATCCGCAGCAGCAGCGCCGCGAGCGGGTTGCGCAGCTGGTGGGAGGCGTCCGCGACGAATGCCCGCTGCTGTTCCAGGACCTCTTCCACATTGTCGGCCATCTCGTTGAACGAGTGCGCCAGCCGTTGGAGTTCCGGAGGGCCACCGGCGGCTGCGACCCGGGAGTTCATCCGCCCGGTGGCGATGCCGTGGGCGGCGGCGTCCAGGGTCCGGACGGGCTTGAGGACCCAGCTGGTGAGCAGCAGTGCGGCGCCGAAGGCGACCAGCATGGCGGCGGCGAGCCCGGCGATGATGAGCAGCCAGCCGGTCAGGATCCGGGCCCGCATCTGGTCGGTGGGCGACTCGGTGACGACGACCGCGACGACGTCACCGTCGAGGACGACCGGGGAGGCGACGAGGAGTTTGCCGTGGGTCTGCCAGGGCCACACCTGGGCTGGATCGTGACTGCGCCGCCCGGCGAGGGCCTCTTGGAAGGCCCCGCGGCCCTCGCCCACCTCCGGGAGCTGCCACCAGCCGGGGGCCCGGACCATGGCGTTGTCGTCGCGGTAGAAGATGCCGACCCGGATGCCGTACAGCTCCTGGTAGCGGGCGAGTTCGAGCTGGAGGGTGTCGCGGCGGTCGGCCGCGCCGGTGGAGCCGGAGCCCTCGGCGTCGATCACGAACTGGGCGAGGGCGGCGAAACGGGCGCTGTCGTCGATCCGGTCGACCACCACGCGCTGCTGCTGCCCGGCGGCCAGGCTCACGGCGAGCGGGAAGCCGAGGGCGAGCAGTACGCCCGCCATCAGGACGACGAGCAGCGGAAGCAGTCGGGCACGCACGACAAGGGCCCGCTAGGTGGCGGCCGGGGTGACGAGCCGGTAGCCCACACCGCGGACGGTCTCGATGAGGGCGGGCATGCGCAGCTTGGAGCGCAGCGAGGCGACGTGGACCTCCAGGGTCCGCCCCGTCCCCTCCCAGCTGGTGCGCCACACCTCGCTGATGATCTGCTCGCGGCGGAAGACGACCCCGGGGCGCTGCGCGAGCAGGGCGAGCAGGTCGAACTCCTTGCGGGTGAGTGGTACGTCGCTGCCGTCGACGCTGACCCGTCGGGTGGGCAGTTCGATGCTGACGGGGCCGAGCCGGACCACGTCGGGGGCGCCCGACCCGGTGGCGGCGGCTTCTTCGGAGGCTCCGGTGCGCCGGGCGACGGCGTGAATGCGTGCGAGGAGTTCCCCGGTGTCGTAGGGCTTGACGACGTAGTCGTCGGCGCCCATGTTGAGGCCGTGGATGCGGGAGCGCACGTCACCGCGCGCGGTCACCATGATGACGGGCGTCGCGGTGCGCTTGCGGATCTTGCCGCACACCTCGTAGCCGTCCTGGTCGGGCAGGCCGAGGTCAAGCAGGACGACGCCGAAGGGCGGTGCACCGGCAGGCAGCAGGGCGTGCAGGGCCTCTTCGCCGTTGCGGGCGTGGGTCACCTGGAAGCCGTGCCGGGCGAGGATCGCGGACAGGGCGGCGGCGACGTGGTCGTCGTCCTCGACGAGCAGCAGTCTCATTGCGTCCCCCTTTCCTGATCAGGGCCCGAGTCAGGGCCACCATGCATCCACGCCGATACGGAGGCCCGCGTCAAGGGGGTTCCGGCGCGGCGCGCCTTCCGTTATGCACCCGGTACGAGCGGTCGGACCCGGGCCGCCGTGGCGCGCACGGAGCGTATCGGGGCGAGGCCGTATCGTTATGCTCAATTCTCCCTCAGATGTGATGACGGTGTGCGCACCGCCTCACTACTGTCCTCCCAACCGAGGAGGACGGAGCAAGAAGCCGATGAGCGGAGTATCAGTGACCAAGGACGTGCAGGATGCGGCCGGGGCCGCGGACGACCTGGTCGTACTGAGCAACGTCAACAAGCACTTCGGCGCGCTGCACGTGCTTCAGGACATCGATCTGAGCATTGCCCGCGGTGAGGTCGTCGTGGTGATCGGTCCTTCGGGATCGGGCAAGTCCACCCTGTGCCGGACCATCAACCGCCTGGAGACGATCGACTCGGGCACCATCACGGTCGACGGCAAGGAACTGCCCTCGGAGGGACGGGAGCTGGCCCGGCTGCGCGCCGACGTGGGCATGGTCTTCCAGTCCTTCAACCTGTTCGCCCACAAGACGGTGCTGCAGAACGTGATGCTGGGGCAGCTCAAGGTCCGCAAGACGGACCAGACGGCCGCCCTCGAAAAGGCGCAGTCCCTGCTGGACCGGGTGGGCGTCGGCTCGCAGGCCGACAAGTACCCGGCGCAGCTCTCCGGCGGTCAGCAGCAGCGCGTGGCGATCGCCCGCGCGCTGGCGATGGACCCGAAGGTGATGCTGTTCGACGAGCCGACCTCGGCGCTCGACCCGGAGATGATCAACGAGGTGCTGGAGGTCATGCAGCAGCTCGCCCAGGAGGGCATGACGATGGTGGTCGTCACGCACGAGATGGGCTTCGCCCGCTCGGCGGCCAACCGGGTGGTCTTCATGGCCGACGGAAAGATCATCGAAGAGGCCGCGCCCGAACAGTTCTTCAGCAACCCGCGCAGTGACCGTGCGAAGGACTTCCTTTCGAAGATCCTGCACCACTGACGGTCTTGTCTGGTAGTGATCCCCTGGCGACTCAGAGCACGCGTGTCGCTCGTCGTCCAACCACGTCTCATCCGAGGGAAGTTCACCATGAAGGTTTTCAAGGCCGGTGCGGCCGCGGCCGTGGCCGCCGTCCTCGCCCTGACCGCGACCGCCTGCGGCGGCAGCAGCGACAAGGCCGCCAGTGACGGCGGTGCGTCGGGTGGCGCCAAGGACAAGATCGTCATCGGCATCAAGTTCGACCAGCCGGGTCTGGGTCTCAAGACCCCGGACGGCAAGTTCTCCGGCTTCGACGTGGACGTGGCGACCTACGTCGCCAAGGAGCTCGGCTACCAGCCCGACCAGATCGAGTTCAAGCAGGCCGTCAGCGCCGAGCGCGAGAACCTCATCGCCAACGGTGACGTGAAGCTGGTCGTCGCGACCTACACGATCAACGACAAGCGCAAGGCGAAGGTCGACTTCGCCGGCCCGTACTTCCTGGCCCACCAGGACCTGCTGGTCCGCGCCGACGACACCTCGATCACCAAGGCCGAGGACCTCAACAAGAAGAAGCTCTGCTCGGTCACCGGCTCCACCTCGGCGCAGAACGTCAAGACCAAGCTGGCGCCCGAGGCCGACCTGCTGGAGCAGGGCGGCTACTCCGAGTGCCTCACCGGCCTGGAGAACAAGAAGCTCGACGCCCTGACCACGGACAACTCGATCCTGGCCGGCTACGCCGCGCAGGAGAACAACAAGGGCAAGTTCAAGCTCGTCGGCCTGAAGCTGAGCGACGAGCCGTACGGCATCGGCCTGAAGAAGGGCGACAAGGACCTCCAGACGAAGGTCAACGCCGCCCTCAAGAAGATGGTCGAGGACGGCTCCTGGCAGAAGGCCGTGGACAAGAACCTCGGCCCCGCCAACTACAAGGCCGAGCCGGCCCCGCAGATCACCGAAGGCAGCTGATTCATCGGTGAGGGGTGTCGCCGCCCGCCTGCACCGGGCGGCGGCCCCTCTCACCGGCCATCCTGGGGAGAGCGCAGGGCAACGTGTTCGACTTTCTTAATTCCGGGCAGTACGACGTGCTCGGAGCCTTCTGGGTGACGGTTCAGCTCACCCTCTACTCGGCGGTCGGATCCCTGATCTGGGGCACCGTCCTGGCCGGGATGCGGGTCAGCCCGGTCCCGCTGATGCGGGCATTCGGCACGGCGTACGTCAACATCGTGCGCAACACCCCGCTGACCGTCATCATCATCGGCTGCTCACTGGGTCTCAATCAGACCCTCGGCATCTCGCTCGGCGGCGGCACGTTCAAGGAGACCGGGTTCCGGCTCGCGATCCTGGGCTTCATCGCCTACACGGGCACCTTCGTCTGTGAGGCGATCCGCTCGGGCATCAACACGGTGCCCGTGGGCCAGGCCGAAGCCGCCCGCGCGCTGGGCCTGAGCTTCTTCCAGGTGCTCGTCCTGATCGTGCTCCCCCAGGCTTTCCGGGCGGTCATCGCGCCGCTCACCAACGTACTGATCGCCCTCACCAAGAACACCACGGTGGCGGCGGCCATCGGCGTGGCCGAGGCAGCCCTGCTGATGAAGGAAATGATCGAGAACGAGCCGCAGGCGCTCTTCGCCGTCTTTGGGATCTTCGCCCTCGGCTTCGTCCTGCTGACCCTGCCCACCGGCCTGCTCCTGGGCTGGGTGTCCAAGCGAGTGGCGGTGAAGCGATGAGCTCCGTTCTGTACGACACCCCTGGCCCCAAGGCCAAGGCACGCAACTGGATCTACACGGCGGCCTTCCTGGTCGTGTTCGGCCTGGTCATCTGGTGGGTCCTCAGCGTCATGGCCGACAACCACCAGCTCGACGCCGACAAGTGGAGCCCGTTCGTCACCGACAGCGAGATCTGGACGACCTTCCTGATCCCGGGCCTCCTCGAAACGCTGAAGGCCGGCCTCATCGCCGTGGTCATCTCGCTGCCGCTGGGTGCGGTCCTCGGCATGGGCCGGCTCTCCGACCACCGGTGGGTCCGGATCCCCGTAGGCGCCTGGGTCGAGTTCTTCCGCGCCATCCCGGTGCTGATGCTGATGCTGTTCGGCTCCGCGCTGTACGTGAAGTTCAGCACCGTCAGCTCCGAACTGCGCCCGCTGTACGCGGTGGTCACCGGGCTGGTCCTGTACAACTCGGCGGTCATCGCCGAGATCGTCGTCGCCGGCATCCGGTCGCTGCCGCGGGGCCAGACCGACGCGGCCAAGGCGATCGGCATGCGCAAGGGCCAGATCATGACGTACGTCCTGGTCCCGCAGGCCGTGACGGCCATGCTGCCGGCCCTGGTCAGTCAGCTCGTGGTGATCATCAAGGACACCGCGATCGGCGGTGCGGTGCTGGGCCTCGCCGAGCTGCTGTCGATGAACCGGCAGATCTCGGCGAACTACAGCAACACCATCGCGACCCTCGTCGTGATCGCACTGATCTACATCGTGGTGAACTCCGCACTGACCACCTTCGCCTCCTGGATCGAGGGGCAGCTGCGGAAGTCGAAGAAGGGCACCGGCGCGGTCGTCGCCGGGGACGTGGCCGAGGTCGACGCGGGCGGCGCGGCCGGCGTGGGCGAAGCTCCCTGACGTCCGGCGGGCGCGGCTCCCCGCTAGCGGAACCCTGACGCCCGGTCAGTACACTTGCGTGACACCTGTGGTGCGGCGGAACTCATCCGCCGCACCACACGGCGTTGGCGGGACCGGTGTCACTTGACGCAGGCACCTCCAGTGGGTTGCATACGTTCTGTGATCACATACCGGACACCGGGAGCCGCATCATGGACCCGGTGATCGTCGTCGGCGCGGGGCCCGTCGGACTGTCCCTGGCCCTGGCCCTGGCCGGCTCGGGCGTACCTTGCGTCGTGCTCGACGAGGGACCCGGCAAGGACCAGCCCCGACCCGCCCGTACGGTCGTTCTGCACGCCGACACCGCCGCGATGGCCCAGCGGCTCGGCTGTACGACACTGCGCGACGAGGGCGCGTACTACGTCGCCTGGCGCACGATGCGACGCGGACGTGACACCCGGCGGACCACCTTCGAGGACGAACCGGCCCCCCTGCACCTGCCACAACACGCCCTGACGCGCGGACTGCGCGACGCCGCGGCCGGGCATCCGCTGATCCAGCTGATCAACGACAGCAAACTGGACTCCCTCGAACAGGACGACCGCGGGGTCACCGCCCACACCCGGGGCGCCGAGACCACCTGGTGGCGGGGGAGCTACCTGGTCGGCTGCGACGGGGCCCGCTCCACCGTGCGCAAACTGCTCGGCATCCGCTTCCCGGGCCGCACCGCTGTGGAACGGCACGCCGTGGCCGCGCTGCGCACCGAACTTCCCTGGCCGGGCGAGGCCCTGCTGCACCGCGACCCGCCGCAGGAGACCACCGCCCGGCCGCTGCCCGACGGGGTGTGGCGGCTGGACTGGCTGCTCCCGGGCCGGGGGGAGCTCGTCACCCCGGATGCGCTGGTGATGCTGGTCCGGGAGAGCCTGGCGGGGTGGTGCGGGGGCAACACTCCCCCGTACGACCTCCTCGACACCGGGGTCCACACGTTGCACCACCGCCTCGCCCGGCGCTGGCGCGACCGCCGCGCCTTCCTCGCCGGGGACGCCGCCCACCTGCTGGGCGCGCTCGGCACCCAGGGCGTCGAGGAGGGGCTCCGGGACGCCGAGAACCTCGCCTGGAAACTGAGCCTCGCCTGGCACCAGGGCGCCTCCGAAGACCTGCTCGACAGCTACGAGGGCGAACGGCGCAGGGCCGTCGCGGCGCGGCTGCGCGCCGCCGACCAGTCGATGCCCGTGCTCCGCGGCGGGGGCGGACTACGGACCCTGCTGCCGGGCTCCGCCCGTGCCGGCGAGCTCCTGCTCACCGACGGCCACCTCGGGCGGGGCCCGCTCGGCGCGGAACCCACGTACGCCCCGCCGGTGGCCGTACGCGAGGTCCCGACCGCGACCGAGCCGGGCGGTGCGGTCGCGAACGTCCCGGTGACCGCCCCCGACGGGTCGACGGTGCCGCTGCGCGACCTGCTGGGGCGGGGCCGCCTGCTGGTGGTCCTGGTCGCCCCGGGCACCGGGGTCTGGGATCGGCGGCACTGGCTGGGCGCCGGGCTGATGCCCCGGCTCGCGGCGGCCGTGAGCGCCCTCCCGGTCCGGACCGAACTGCTGGTCGCGGACGGCTATCCGGGGGCTCCGGCGCACACCGTGCTCCTGGTCCGGCCGGACGGGCATCTGGCGGCGACCTTCGCGGGGGTGCGGCCCGCGGAGCTGTACGCGGCGGCGGACACCGTTCGGCTGGGGGCGCCCGCTCCGCTGGAGGAGGCGCCCACCACACATCCCGCCGTGATCGATTGACCGGTCTCCGGTCGTCATACTTCACTCGCCGCCATGACCGGCAACGCCGTACGCCTGTGGCGGAGGGTCCACATGGACCTGCTCCGCTACGCGGGCTGCGTGTGTCGTCCTTCCTGCTGATTCGCCTTCCCTCCGCGCTCCGCGCGCACTTTCACGAACCCCCAGGACGATCACGCCCCCATGTCTGCGCCCCTTGCACCCAGTACATCCAATGCGCCCCACGCACTCCCGTACGCCCCCGCCCGCGCTACTGCGGTGACGGCCGCGGAACTCCTCGACTTCGCCCTGCGCACCGCCGCCGACCCGGCGGTCATCGACTCGCTCCCCCCTCGATCCCGAGGGCCTGGACCCCCAGGGCTCCCACCGCGTCCCCGAGGCCACCTCGCACGACCTCCAGGTGGTGGTGACCTGCAACGAGGGGTACGCCCCCTCCCTCGCGGCGAGTTCCGTGCACGCCCTGGGCCTGCACCGCGCCACCGACCTGATCGGCGGCTTCCAGGCCTGGAGGTCGGCGGGCCTTCCCGTGCCCCAGGCCCCTGCCACGGCCTGAAGGGCACGTGACGGGGCGCGGGTCCGGTAGCAGGTACGGAGCCGGGGGCAGGTACGGAGCCGGGGGCAGGTACGGAGCCGGGGGCAGGTACGGAGCCGGGGCCGCACCGCTTCGGCGGTACGGCCCCTGACCTTCGAGGTGACGGCCCGCCGCGGACGGGCCCTGCTTGCCGCCCGGGGCCCGCAGCTGCCCGTCACCTCGACGTCGCCACCTCCACCGGCCGCACCCGCAGAGCCACCCGGCCCGGCAGGGCGGTGGCCCCGAGGGCCAGCAGGCCGGCCACGCCCAGCACCGCCACGTACACCGCCGGGAGCACTGCCGGTGCGACCACCCCGGTCATGCCCACGCTGAAAGCGGTCAGGACGGCCAGTGCGATCCCCGATCCCAGTACGGCCCCGATCAGCAGCACCGCCAGCGCCTCAGCCCGGAGCATCCGCAGCACCTGCCGACGCTTCGCCCCCGCCAGCCTCAACATCGCGAACTCCCGGAACCGCTCCGCCGTCGACATCGCCAGCGTGTTGACCACCGCGATCGCGGTGAATGCGAGCACCAGGCCCATCGCCAGCAGGTTGATCTCGGCTCCGGCCTGCTGCCGCTCCGCCCCGGCCTCGTCCACGTCCCGCGCAGACAGCACCTCCACACCCGGGAACCCCCTTACCGCAGCGGTCAGTCGCTCCCGCCCGGTCGCCGGCTCCGCAGCCACCAGCACGCTGCTCGCCAGCGGGTTGTCCACGTGCGCCGCGACCAGGTCGTGCGGCAGCGTCACGTCCCCGAAGCCCAACCCCCGCGCGTACACGGCCGAGACGGTGAGGGACACCGGGGTCCCGTCGCCCAGCGACAGGGTCAGCGGGCTCCCCGGCCCCAGGCCCAGCTGGTCCGCGGCCAGTTCGCTCACCGCCACGCTCCGCTCGTCGAAGCCGTTCAGGCTCCCGCGCGTCACCCCGGGGTCCCAGGTCCGGTCCAGCCCGACCGGGGTGACCCCCTGTGCGCCGTACTTCGTCAACCCCACCCGGACGGAGGTGTGCACGATCTCGGTGGCCGCCGTGACCCCTGGCGTCCGGCGGACCTTCTCCGCGGCCTCGCCGGAGATCCCAGGCCCCTGCGCGGTCAGCGCCCAGCCGGCCCGCAGCCCGTCGCGGGCCTGTGCCCGGGCCGCGTTGCCCAGCGTCGGCGTGACGAACAGGACGGTGCAGGTCATGCCGATCAGCAGGGCGATCGGGGTGACGGCGGAGGCCATACGGGTGGCGTTGCCGCGCAGGTTCGCGGTGGCCAGGTGCCCGCCCGGGCCAACCAGCCGCAGCGGCCCGGCGAGCAGCACGGTCGCGCCCCGGACCAGCAGCGGGCCGAGCAGCGAGACCGCTGCGGCGAGTACCACGACGGCCAAGAAGGTCACCGGGGTCGAAGCCGGTTCGCTGCGCAGCGCGCTCAGCACGGCGACCAGCACCGCACCGCCGGCCAGCAGCAATGCCCCGATCGCGATCCGGACCCACCCGGGCCTGCCCCGCTCGACGGCGGCCTCGGCCAGCGCCTGCGCCGGCCTGATCCGCGCGATCCGACGCCCGGTGATGCGGGCCGCGGCCCAAGCCCCGAGCAGGCTCGCGCCGATGGCGGCGAACATCGGGAAGATCCCGGCGGTGCGCTCCAGGTTGGCGGGGACGACCCCGCTCGCGACGAACCGGCCGTAGAGCAACGCGGCGAGCGGGAGTCCGGCGCACGCCCCCACGACACCCGCGGCCAGGCCCACGAGCAGGGCTTCGCGGCCGATCATGCGGCGCAGCTGCCGGGGAGTGGCGGCGATGGCTCGCAGCAGGGCGAGCTCGCGGTGGCGCTGCTGGACGGAGAGGGCGAAGGTGCCGACGACCACGAGGATCGCGACGAGCAGCGCGGTGCCCCCCATGGCTCCGCCCATGGAGACCAGCTTGATGCGGGCACCGGCCGCGTCGAGGAACTCCACGGGCCCGCGTTCATCACCCCGGCTGACCTGCGCGCCGGTGCCCTGAAGTGCCCCCTTGACCCGCCGGGCCAGCTCGCCCGGGTCGACCCCGGGGGCCGGAACGACGCCGATCGCGGTGATCTGTCCGTCACGGGAGGCGAGCCGTTGTGCCTCGGCGTCGCCGAAGAACAGCGCACTCTGCCGGGTTGGGCCACCGTCGGCCGCCCGTGCTATTCCGCTCACGGTGTACGTCTTCGGCTCGCCGGTGGCCTGCACGGTGAGCGGGCCACCGGTCCTCAGTCCCGCGCGGGCTGCCAGTTCACGGTCGACGACCACCTCGCCGCCGCCCTGGGGGGCGCGGCCCTCGACGAGCGTGAAGGGGGTGAGCGCGGCGGAAGTCCAAGCGTGCCCGTACGAGTGCTTCGCTGCGCCCGAGGCCTTCACCAGTGGGACGGCCTGGAAGGTGAGTTCGGGCACGGCCCGCTCGACCCCCGGCACGGACCGGACCGCGTCCACGGTGGAGGCGGGGAGCCAGGCCCGCTCGGCCACGGGCTTGGCCTTGTGTTTCGTCTTGGTCTTGCCCTTCTTCTCCCTGACCGTCGTCTGGTGGACGTTCTGGTCCGCGGTGACGACGACCGGCGTGGCCGCATAACGCTCGGTGTCGATCTTTCCGCGGAGACCGGTTTCCAGGAGCGTGCCGCAGGCGGTGACGAGGGCCGCCGCGCACAGGAGGGCGACGAAGGCGCCCAGGAAGCCGGCCTTGCGGTCCTTTATGGTCTGGAGGGCGTAACGCAGCATCATGCGGTCAACTCTGCTGCCGGCCTGGGCGCCTGACAGTGGAGCATCCCGGCGTCTCGCCCCGGGGGCTACCCCTACCCCCCGCTCCCCCTGCGCCTGCGCGGCGCGACGGGCGGAGGTCAGAGCCCCGGGTACCCCAGGTCGTCGGCGTCGTCGCCCTCCTCTTCCAGCGCCCGGCGGACCACCCTCAGGGCCATGCCCTCCGGGTAGCCCTTGCGGGCGAGCATCCCGGCGAGGCGCCGGATCCGCTTGTCCCGCTCAAGACCGCGGGTGGCGCGGAGCTTTCGCTCCACGAGCTCCCGGGCGGTCTGCTCCTCCTGATCGGAGTCCAGCTGTTCCAGGGCTTCCTGGACAAGGGTGGCGTGCACCCCTTTGGTGCGCAGCTCCTGTGCGAGCGCCCGGCGGGCGAGGCCCCGGCCGCGGTGCCGGGACTCGACCCAGGCCCCGGCGAAGGCGGCGTCGTCAATGAGACCCACCTCCTCGAACCGGGAGAGGACCGCCTGCGACACCTCCTCGGGGATGCCCCGCTTGTCCAGGGCGTCCGCGAGCTGGCGCCGGGTACGCGGCATCCCGGTGAGCAGGCGCAGGCAGATCGCCCGCGCCTGCTCTTCGGGACTCTGGGGCGGCAGCTCCTGGCGGCCTTCACGGCCGCCTTCGCGACGGCCTTCCCGGCCACCGCGCTCGCCGCCCCCTTCCTGCTCCCGCACGGGTCAGCTCTTGGCCGCGGCGGCCTTGGCCGTCGTCTTGGCCTTCGACGCGGGGGCGGGCACGGGCGCGGCCTCGGCAGACGCACCGGCGCCGGCCTCGTCGGCGCCGGCGTCCTTGCGCACGCCCACGCCGAGCTTCTCCTTGATCTTCCGCTCGATCTCGTTGGCGAGGTCGGGGTTGTCCTTCAGGAAGTTGCGGGCGTTCTCCTTGCCCTGGCCCAGCTGGTCGCCCTCGTACGTGTACCAGGCGCCGGCCTTGCGCACGAAGCCGTGCTCCACGCCCATGTCGATCAGGCCGCCCTCACGGCTGATGCCCTGGCCGTAGAGGATGTCGAACTCGGCCTGCTTGAACGGCGGCGCGACCTTGTTCTTGACGACCTTGACGCGGGTGCGGTTGCCGACCGCGTCCGTGCCGTCCTTCAGGGTCTCGATGCGGCGGATGTCGAGGCGTACGGAGGCGTAGAACTTCAGGGCGCGGCCACCGGTGGTGGTTTCCGGCGAACCGAACATCACACCGATCTTCTCGCGGAGCTGGTTGATGAAGATCGCGGTGGTCTTGGACTGGTTGAGCGCACCGGTGATCTTCCGGAGCGCCTGGCTCATCAGTCGGGCCTGGAGACCCACGTGCGAGTCGCCCATCTCGCCCTCGATCTCCGCGCGCGGCACGAGCGCGGCGACGGAGTCGATGACGATCAGGTCGAGGGCACCGGAGCGGACCAGCATGTCCACGATCTCCAGCGCCTGCTCGCCGGTGTCCGGCTGCGACAGGATGAGGTTGTCGGTGTCGACGCCGAGCGCCTTCGCGTACTCGGGGTCGAGCGCGTGCTCGGCGTCCACGAAGGCGACGGTGCCGCCGGCCTTCTGTGCGTTGGCCACGGCGTGCAGGGTCAGGGTCGTCTTGCCGGAGGACTCGGGGCCGTACACCTCGATCACACGACCGCGGGGCAGCCCGCCGACGCCGAGTGCGATGTCCAGCGCGGTCGACCCGGTGGGGATGACCTCGATGGGGTCGTTCGGCTTGTCGCCGAGGCGCATGACCGCACCCTTGCCGAATTGCCGTTCAATCTGTGCGAGAGCGGCGTCGAGAGCCTTCTCGCGGTCGGTGCCTGCCATGGGTTCCACCCGGTTTGCTTGAGTCGATCGCTTCACGCCATTGACGCTAACGCCTGCCACTGACAATGCGCTTCCACGCCCGGTTCGGCTGTGGATAACTCATCAGAATGGATGTTCGATTTTCCTGTCAAGCGCACCACTCCCCGCCCCGCACGACTGCCGCCAGCCGGAGATCAGCTGACAACCTGAGGTTGACACCCACTCGACTGTCAACCTAGGGTTGCCCCATGACGAACCCTTCAGTGGAACCCGTTCGCATGACCAATCCCGTACGCCTCGACGACCTGATCGAGGCCATCAAGAAGGTCCGCACCGACACCCTGGAGCAGCTCAGCGACGCCGTCGTCGCGGCCGAGCACCTCGGCGACGTGGCCGACCACCTCATCGGGCACTTCGTCGACCAGGCCCGCCGCTCCGGAGCCTCCTGGACCGACATCGGCCGCAGCATGGGCGTCACCCGCCAGGCCGCCCAGAAGCGCTTCGTCCCCAAGGCCGACAAGGAGGGCGACCCGGGCCTCGATCCCAACCAGGGCTTCGGCCGCTTCACCCCCCGCGCCCGCAACGTCGTCATGGCCTCCCAGAACGAGGCCCGCGCCGCCGGCGGCACCGAGATCCGCACCGCGCACCTGGTCCTGGGCCTTCTGGCCGAACCCGAGGGCCTCGCCGCGTTGGCCCTGCGCGCGCAGGGCATCAGCACGGACGACCTGCGCGCCGCTGCGACCGCGGCCCTGCCCCCGGCCGTGGCGGAGGTCCCCGACCTGATCCCCTTCGACGCCGACGCGAAGAAGGCCCTGGAACTGACCTTCCGCGAGGCGCTGCGCCTCGGCCACGGCTACGTCGGGACCGAGCACATCCTGCTCGCGCTGTTGGAACTGGAGAACGGCACGGGTCTGCTCAGCGACCTCGGAGCCGCGAAGGACACCGTCGAGGCGACGGTCAACGACGCCTTGGCAACCGTACTCGGCTCCACGGAGGGGAAGGCGCCGTAGAGGCGTCCGCGTCCTCCGTCAGCGCGTACCGCTTCACGTACGCGCCCAGGAAGGCCTGCAGCGTGGCGACGGCCGGGATCGCGATGAGCGCCCCGACCGCGCCCAGCAGGGCGGTGCCCGCGATGACCGAGCCGAAGGCCACCGCGGGGTGGATGTCCACGGTCCGCGCGGTCAGCTTGGGCTGGAGGACGTAGTTCTCGAACTGCTGGTAGATCACCACGAACCCCAGGACGTACAGCGCGTACCAGGGATTGACGGTGAACGCGATCAGCATCGGCAGCGCGCCCGCCAGATAGGTCCCGATGGTGGGGATGAACTGCGAGACCAGCCCCACCCACACCGCAAGCGCGGGCGCGTACGGCACTCCGAGGACCGCGAAGACGACGTAGTGCGCGATGCCGGAGACGAGTGCCATCAGCCCGCGCGAGTAGAGGTAGCCGCCCGTCTTGGCCACGGCGATCTCCCAGGCGCGCAGCACCTCCGACTGCTTCGCAGGGGGCAGTACGGAGCACAGCGCGCGCCGCAGCCGTGGCCCGTCGGCGGCGAAGTAGAAGGAGAAGAGTCCGACCGTCAGCAGCCTGAAGAGCCCGCCGAGCACGGTGGCGGACACGTCGAGCACTCCGGTCGCGCTGTTCTGCACGTACTTCTGGAGCCAGTCGGAGTGCAGCAGGCTGTCTTGGATCGCGAGCCGGGACAGCTCGGTGTGGAAGGTCGTGTTGAGCGAGTCGATCACCGAGTCGAGGTAGCGCGGGAAGCCCTCCACCATGTCGACGATCTGCCCGGCGAGCATCGAGCCGAGCAGGACGACGAAGCCGGCGCCCGCGACGAACACCCCGAAGAACACCAGGAAGGTGGCGAGCCCGCGGCGCATGCCGCGGGCCGCCATCCGTGCCACGGCGGGTTCCACCGCGAGCGCGAGGAAGAACGCGATCAGCATGTTGACGAGCAGACCGGTCAACTGATGGAAGGCCCAACTGCCGAGTTGGAAGCAGGCGATGAGCGCCAGGACGAGGACGACGGCGCGGGGCAGCCAGCGCGGCATCCGGTGACCGGCCGCAGCCGGGGCGGCGAGGTCTTCCGGTGGGCCGCCCGGGGCGGCGGTGAGGGGGCGGGGCCGGTCGGCGGACGACTCGGTCATGTCGGTCGGCCGGCTCGAGTCGGTCATGTCGGTCGTCTCATCGGTGGCTGCCACGCAGCCAAGTCTGTCCCACCCGCCACGCGGACGGGGAAACGCCCACCGGCGTCAGCGCAGCGAGGCCGGCACGTCCATGGCCGAACACACCGCGCGCCACACGTCCTTGGTCTCCCAGCCCGCGTCCAGCGCCTGGTGGACGGTGCGTCCGCCGAGCTCCGTCATGACGTGGTCCCGTGCGAAGGAGTCCGCGTAGGCCGCGCCGAAGTGCTCGGCCATCCGCTCCCAGAAAATCGTCAACCGCATGCCCCCAGTATCCCGCCCCGGGAGAGTGCACCGGCCCGGTTCACCCCCCGCCCCCGCCTCCCGGCACCCTACGGTTTCACGCATGCCTGGAGACGAAGCTTCCTCGCTGACCACACCGACCACACCGACCGCGCGAGCCGCACGGGCCGCACCGACCGCACCGACGCCGCTGGCCCGCGCCGAGCAGTTCATCTGGCTCACGGCCCGGGTCCTGGAGCAGCACCGGTTCGCATTCCACTTCCTCGGCGCCGAGGCCGACCCGGTGGACACCGCCCTCGGCTCGTACCTGAACCCCGACGGCGGGTACGGCCACGCCCTCGACCCGGATCTGCGTGGTCCGCTCAGCCAGCCGCTGCACACCGCGTACGCCCTGCGGGTCCTGGACGGCCTGGGCCGCTGCGCCGGGCAGCGCATCGACCGGCTCTGTCGCCACCTGACCCGGGTCTCCACCGCGGACGGAGCGCTTCCGGTGCTCCGTGCGGCCCCGCGCGCCTTTCCCGTGGCCCCGTACCACCAGGTCCACGACGACCCGCCCGGCGAGCTGCTGACCACGGGCCCGGTCGTCGGCGTGCTGCACCGCAACCGGATCTGGCACGCGTGGCTGTTCCGCGCCACGGACTTCTGCTGGGAGCGGGTCGAGAACCTGCGGCACTCGCACCCGTACGAGGTCCAGAGCGCGGTGGCCTTCCTCGAAGGCGTCCCCGACCGGGCGCGGGCCGTGGCGACCGCGGACCGGCTGGGACGGATGGTGCGCGAGCAGCGGCTCGTCGTGCTCGATCCCCGGCGACGGGCGGAGTACCCGCACCACCCCGGTTACGCACCGGGCGAGAACCTGTTCGCGCACGACCTCGCACGGCGGCCGGAGTCCCTGGCGCGCGGGTGGTTCACCGACGAGGAGATGAGGCACTCGCTGGACTTCCTGGCCGCACAGCAGCAGTCGGACGGCGGGTGGCCGGTGCGCCGTGAAGCGTGGGCGCCCGGCAGCTCGCTGGAGCGGCGTCCGATCGCCACGCTGGAGGCCCTGCTGACCCTGCGGGCGTACGGGCGCCCCCTGGACGGCACTCCCCCGGCCTCCGCTACCCTCCCAGCGCCCGGACGCCCGCGGTGACGACGACCGCGATGCCGACCACGACGAGGAAGGGCGCCCGCAGCAGTAGGGCGAGCCCGGCGGCGAGCAGACCCGCCGCCCGGGCGTCGAGCACGATCTCGTGCCCGGAACTGAAGGTCTGCTGGGCGGTGAGCGCGGCGAGCAGCGCGACCGGCACCAGTGCGGCGAGCTTGCGCACGACCGGCCGCTCCAGCGCCCCGGCAGGCACGAGCAGCCCGGCGAGCTTGACGGCGTAGCAGCCGACGACGGTCAGCCCGATTGCGATCCAGACGTTCACGAGCGGCGTCCCTTCAGCCAGAGGATCGCGGGGGCGGCGAGGGCGGCGACGAGGACCGGCAGCCCGACGGGCAGGACGGGGAGCAGCCCCAGGCCGAGGACGAGGGCGAGCGCGGCGACGGCCCGCTCGGTGGCGGTCTTCAGCATCGGTGCGAGCAGGGCCAGGAAGACGGCGGGCCCGGCGGCGTCCAGCCCCCACGCGGAGGTGTCCCCGAGCGCTTCGGCACCGAGCGCACCGATCAGGGTGGTCAGGTTCCACAGGACGTACAGGCTCAGCCCGGTCACGGTGAAGCCGAGGCGGGCGGACCTGCGGTCGGGCTGCGCCAGTGACACGGCGGCGGTCTCGTCGATCACCCAGTGGGCGGCGAGGGGCCGCACGGCCTTCGGCAGCGCGAGCAGCTGTGACAGCCTCAGCCCGTAGAAGGCGTTCCGCGTACCCAGGAAGAAGGCCCCGGCTGCCGCGGTGAACGGGTTCCCGCCCGCGGCCAGTGCCCCGACCAACGCGAACTGCGAGGCCCCGGTGAACACCAGCAGGCTCAGCACACAGGCCTGCACCACGCTGACCCCGGACCCCGCGGCGGTCACCCCGAACGCGAATCCGGACAGCCCGACGGCCACCCCGACCCCGAGCGCGTCCCGCACCACGGCGGCACGCGGCCGTCCGGCGACCCCTTCGGGGGCTTCCCGCACCACCATCTGACGTTCTCCCACGCCGCGACCGTACGAGGGGCGGGGCAGCCGGGTCTTGTACGTTCTTGCACGCCCAGGATCGCGGCCGGGATTAGCCGGACCGCTCCCGCCGGTAGGCGCCCGGCGGAACCCCCACGATCCGGGTGAAGTGCCGGTTCAGGTGCGGCTGGTCGGTGAAGCCGACGGCGACGGCGACCTCCGCCGGCGGGGTGCCCGCGTCCAACAGTCGGCGGGCCTGCCGGACCCGGGCGTCGGTCAGCCACGTGTGCGGCGGCATCCCGTAGTGCTCCCGGAAGGCCCGCAGCAGGGCGAACGGGCTCGTCCCGAGTTCCGCGGCCAGTTGTTCCAGCGACGGCGGGTCCGCCAGCCGCTCCTCCAGCACCGACCGGGCCCGCGCGGCGTCGAGGGCTCCGGCGCTGCGGACCGTACGGGCGGGCAGCGGCCCGGCGTGCCGGGCCAGCATCCGCGCGACCGCCCCGCGCAGCAGGGTGTCGGCGGCCAGCGCGTTCCCTTCCTCGGCGGCCCGGTGCACCTCGCTGATCACGTGGGAGGTCTGCGGGTCGGTGACCGAGTCGGCGGTGAAGCCGGCGGTCCCGCGCAGACTGCCGATCTCGGCGGCCACCTCGGCGATCAGCCCCCGGGAGGGGTAGAGCGTGGCGTACGCCCAGCCTTCCGGGACCCCTGCGCGGGCGGTGTGCGGCACCTCGGGGTTGATCAGGACCACGCTCCCCGGCCCGGCCCGCACGGTCCCGCCGGGTAGGCCGACCTCCTCGACGCCGCCGGTGACGGCCGCGATGACGTACCCGTCGTGGGCGTGGCGGGGGAAGGAGTGGCGGATGTAGTGGGCGCGCAGCAGGTCCAGCCCGGGCAGCTGTGCGTGCCGCCAGTGCCGCGCCCACTCCCTGTCGTCCGCCATCCCCCCATTCTGCGCCTCGCCCGGAGCGGGGGTTTGCCCAGGTCGGGGCCCTTGTCGGTGCCGGGGTGCAGGATGGGGGCATGGCCGGCTCAGCGCTCGATTCGTTCTCCCCCGCGACCCGCTCCTGGTTCACGGGGGCCTTCGTCCAGCCCACCTCCGCGCAGGAAGGGGCGTGGGGGGCCATCCGGAAGGGCTCCGACGTGCTCGTCGTCGCGCCCACCGGCTCCGGCAAGACCCTCGCCGCCTTCCTCGCCGCCCTCGACCAGCTCGCGTCCACGCCGCCGCCCGCCGAGGCGAAGAAGCGTTGCCGGGTGCTGTACGTGTCCCCGCTGAAGGCGCTCGCGGTCGACGTGGAGCGGAACCTGCGCAGCCCGCTGACCGGAATCCGCCAGGAGTCGGTCCGCCTGGGCCTGCCGGAACCCGAGATCCGGGTGGGCATCCGGTCCGGGGACACCCCGCCGGCCGAACGCCGGGCGCTGGCCACACGGCCGCCGGACATCCTGATCACCACCCCCGAGTCGCTGTTCCTGATGCTGACCTCGGCGACGCGCGACGCCCTCGCCGGGATCGAGACGGTGATCCTGGACGAGGTGCACGCGGTCGCGGGGACCAAGCGGGGCGCCCACCTGGCCCTGTCCCTGGAACGGTTGGACGAGCTGCTGCCCCGCCCGGCCCGCCGGATCGGGTTGTCGGCGACGGTCCGGCCGGTGGAGGAGGTGGCCCGGTACCTCGCACCGCGCGGCAAGGTGGAGATCGTCCAGCCGCCCTCGACGAAGGAATTCGACCTGTCGGTGGTCGTGCCGGTGCAGGACATGGGCGAGCTGGGCGGCTCTCCGGCCACCGAGGGGAAGGAAGGCGGCGACAAGCCCTCGATCTGGCCCCACGTGGAGGAGCGGATCGCCGATCTGGTCCAGGCCCACCGCTCCACGATCGTGTTCGTCAACTCGCGCCGTCTCGCCGAGCGCCTGTGCAACCGACTGAACGAGATCGCGTACGAGCGCGCCACCGGCGAGACGCTGCCCGACGGCCCGCCCCCGGCCGAGATCATGGCCCAGTCGGGCGCCGCCCGGGGTGCCCCACCGCTGCTGGCGCGGGCACACCACGGTTCGGTCTCCAAGGAGCAGCGGGCGCTGGTGGAGGAGGACCTGAAGGCCGGGCGACTGCCCGCCGTGGTCGCCACGTCCAGTCTGGAACTGGGCATCGACATGGGCGCGGTGGACCTGGTCGTACAGGTGGAATCCCCGCCCTCGGTGGCCTCCGGGCTGCAACGCGTGGGGCGGGCCGGGCACCAGGTGGGTGCGGTGTCCACCGGGGTCGTCTTCCCCAAGTACCGGGGGGACCTGGTCCAGGCGGCCGTGGTCACCGAGCGGATGCGGACCGGGTCCATCGAGTCCCTGCGCATCCCGTCGAACCCGCTCGACGTACTGGCACAGCAGCTGGTCGCGATGACGGCGATGGACACCTGGCAGCTGGACGAGCTGCTGGCCCTGGTGCGGCGGGCGGCGCCGTTCGCGGCGCTGCCGGAGTCGGCCTTCACCGCGGTGCTGGACATGTTGGCCGGCCGCTATCCCTCGGACGCCTTCGCGGAGCTGCGTCCGCGGGTCGTCTGGGACCGGGTGGCCGGTACGATCACCGGCCGGCCGGGGGCGCAGCGCCTCGCGGTCACGTCCGGCGGCACCATCCCCGACCGCGGGCTCTTCGGCGTCTTCCTCGCGGGGGCCGACCCGAAGAAGGGTGGCGGCCGGGTCGGCGAGCTGGACGAGGAGATGGTCTACGAGTCCCGTGTGGGGGACGTGTTCACCCTCGGCACCACCTCCTGGCGGATCGAGGACATCACCCGCGACCGCGTGCTGGTCTCCCCCGCCCCCGGCGTCCCGGGCCGGTTGCCGTTCTGGAAGGGCGACCAACTGGGCCGCCCGCTCGAACTGGGCCGCGCGGTCGGCGCGTTCCTGCGCGAGCTCGGCGGCCTGTCCGCGGAGGACGCCCGGCTGCGCCTGCTGGCGGCCGGGCTGGACGCCTGGGCCGCGGAGAACGTGCTGGCCTATCTGGCGGAGCAGCGCGAGGCCTGCGGCCACGTGCCGGACGACCGGACCATCGTGGTCGAGCGGTTCCGCGACGAGCTCGGCGACTGGCGGGTCGTCGTGCACTCCCCCTTCGGCGCCCAGGTGCACGCCCCGTGGGCGCTCGCGCTCGGCGCCCGTCTCGCCGAGCGGTACGGGATGGACGCACAGGTCGTGCATGCGGACGACGGCATCGTGCTGCGCCTGCCCGATGCGGACCTGCTGTCCATGGACCTCCTCGATCACGATCCCGCGGCCCCCCACGCCTTCGTCTCCGACGACGAACAGGCACCGCTGGGCGCGGCCGACATCGCCTTCGACCACGGCGAGGTCAACCAGATCGTCACCGACCAGGTGGGCGGCTCCGCCCTGTTCGCCTCCCGGTTCCGGGAGTGCGCGGCGCGCGCGTTGCTGCTGCCGCGCCGCAGCCCCGGCAAGCGCACCCCCCTGTGGCAGCAGCGTCAGCGGGCCTCCCAGCTGCTCCAGGTTGCCTCGGAGTTCGGTTCGTTCCCGATCGTGCTGGAAGCCGTACGGGAGTGCCTCCAGGACGTCTTCGACGTACCCGGCCTGACGGAGCTGATGGGGGACATCGAGGCGCGCCGGGTCCGTCTGGTCGAGGTCACCACCCCCGAGCCGTCCCCCTTCGCCCGGTCGCTGCTCTTCGGCTACGTCGCCCAGTTCCTGTACGAGGGGGACTCGCCGCTGGCCGAGCGGCGGGCGGCCGCGCTCTCGTTGGACTCCCGCCTGCTGGCGGAGCTGCTCGGCCAGGCGGAGCTGCGCGAACTGCTCGACGCGGAGGTACTGGAGGAACTGGAGCGGGAGCTCCAGTGGTTGACCGGGGACCGGCGCGCCAAGGACGCCGAATCGGTCGCCGACCTGCTGCGCCTGCTCGGCCCGCTGACCACGGCCGAACTGGCCGAGCGCGGCGCCGATCCAGCCTGGCCGAAGGCCCTGGCCGCGGCCCGCCGGGCCATCCCGGTCCGGATCGGTGGTGCGGACCACTGGGCGGCGGTCGAGGACGCGGGCCGGTTGCGCGACGCGCTGGGCACGGCGCTCCCGGTCGGGGTCCCGGAGGCGTTCACCGAGCCGGTCAAGGATCCGCTCGGCGACCTCCTGGCCCGGTACGCCCGCACCCACGGGCCGTTCACCACGGCCACGGCCGCCGCCCGCTTCGGTCTGGGCGCGGCGGTGACCGAGGGCGCCCTGCACCGGCTCGCGGCAGCCGGCCGAGTGGTCCAGGGCGAGTTCCATCCGGCCGGGATCGGCCAGGAGTGGTGCGACGCCGCCGTACTGCGCAGGCTGCGCCGTCGCTCCCTCGCAGCGCTGCGACAGGAAGTGGAGCCGGTTCCTCCGGCCTCCCTGGCCACCTTCCTGCCGCAGTGGCAGCACCTGGGCGGGGCCTTGCGCGGTATCGACGGCCTGGCGCGGGCCGTCGAACAGCTCCAGGGCGCCCCGGTCCCCGCCTCGGCTCTGGAGCGCCTGATCCTCCCGTCGCGCGTCGCGGGGTACTCCCCGGCCCTGCTGGACGAGCTGACCACCACGGGTGAGGTGGTCTGGGCGGGCGCCGGCGCCCTCCCGGGCAAGGACGGCTGGGTCTCGCTCTACCTGGCGGATTCGGCGCCGTTGTTGCTGCCCCCGCCGCACCCGTTGGAACTGACTCCCCTTCACCAGTCCATCCTCGACACCCTCGCGGGCGGGTACGGCCTGTTCTTCCGTCAGTTGGCGGAATCGGTGCGCGCGAAGTGGTCCGAGGCCACCGATCTCGAACTGACGGAGGCCGTCTGGGACCTGGCCTGGTCGGGCCGCCTGACGAACGACACCCTGGCCCCGCTGCGCTCCCTGCTGGGTTCGGGCCGCACCGCCGGCGCGACCGCCCATCGGGCCCGGCGTACTGTCCCGCGCGGCCGGTACGGGACGCTCAGCGCACAGGTGTCCCGGCCGGGCCCGCCCACGGTCTCGGGCCGCTGGTCGCTGCTGCCCTCCTCGGCCCCCGACCCCACCCACCGGGCCCACGCACTGGCCCGGACCCTGTTGGACCGGCATGGTGTGGTCACCCGGGGCGCGGTGGCCGCCGAGGGCGTGGAGGGCGGCTTCAGCGCGGTGTACCGCGTCCTGTCCGCCTTCGAGGACAGCGGCCAGGCCCGCCGTGGTTACGTGGTGGAGGGCCTGGGCGGGGCCCAGTTCGCCATGGACGGCGCGGTGGACCGGCTGAGGTCGGCCGAGCGGAACCCGCCCCCGCTGGCGGCGGTGGTCCTGGCAGCCGCCGATCCGGCGAACGCGTACGGGGCGGCCCTGCCCTGGCCGGAGCCCCCGGCCGGGGCCACCCACAAGCCGGGCCGCAAGGCGGGCTCCTTGGTGGTCCTGGTCGACGGCGAGCTCACCCTCTATCTGGAGCGCGGCGGCAAGACCCTGCTGGCGTGGCCCCCCGCGGAGGATCCGCGCCTCGCGGCGGCGACGGTGGCTCTGGCGGCGGCTTCCCGGATGGGCACCTTGCCGGCGTTGACGGTGGAACGCATCAACGCCACCCCGGCGTTGACTTCTGCGCTGGGCCCCGTCCTGGAGGCGGCCGGATTCCACGCCACCCCACGTGGCCTGCGCCTGCGCTCCTGAAGTCCCGTCTACCGCAGGGCCGTCCCGACCGTTCCGCTTATGTTGCGCTTATGTACTGGGCACGTCACGAAGTGGCCCCCTGGCTGGCAGGGGCTCTCTCGCATCGACTATCAAGATCCACAGAGGCGTCGCACACGGCGGTGCCCGATCACGTGCATATCCAACGGGGAGAAGAAAAGAGTGAGCAACATCAGCATGCGTAGAGCGACAACGGGCGTCATCGGTCTGGCGGTTGCCGGCACCCTGAGCCTGACCGGCTGCAAGAGCGGCAACGAAGAGATCACCCCGGCCCAGCCGAGCTCGCCCGCCGCCCAGCAGTCGCAGCCCGCGCAGCAGCCCAGCGCCGGTGCCAGCTCCTCGGCCGGTGGCGGTTACGACGGCGGCGGAAGCGCCCCGGCCCCGAGCGGTGGCGTCGCGAAGGCCGGCCAGACGTTCAAGATCGGCGAGGCGGCGCAGTTCCCGTTCAAGAGCGGCAGCACCGCGGGCGACATCACGCTCACCGTGACGGCGATCGAGCAGGGCCAGTCCTCCGACCTGGACGCCCTGAAGCTCGGCGACAAGGTCAAGGGCATGGTCCCCTACTTCGTCCGTTACACCGTCAAGAACGTCGGCTCCACGGACCTCTCCTTCAGCTCGGTGGGCCACATCAAGGGCACGCTCAGCGACGGCAGCGAGGCGCAGGACGTCTCGGTCATCGGCAACTACGAGAAGTGCCCGCACGAGTCGCTGCCGAAGGGCTTCACCAACGGCAAGACGCAGAACGGCTGCGCGATCGCGCTGGCCCCGTCCAGCCAGACGAAGGTCGCCGGCGCCATGTACTGGGGCGACCCGTTCGGCCTGGCCCAGGGCAAGGCCATCTACTGGAAGTAGTGGCAACGGAAAGCAGCGGCGGCCACCTCCGCCCCTTCCCCCTACCGAAGCCCTCACCGCGCCACGGCGCGGCGGGGGCTTCGGCCGTGACGGGCCCGCCTCCCGCTGCGGGGCGACAATGGCGCCATGCCCGAAGGAGACAGCGTCTGGCGCGCGGCGGCCCGCCTCCACACAGCCCTGGCCGGCAAGGAGCTCACCCGCTGTGACCTGCGCGTGCCGCGCTTCGCCACCGCCGACCTCACCGGCCGCACCACCCTCGACGTCACCCCGCGCGGCAAACACCTCCTCGCCCGCTTCGAGGGCGGCCTCACCCTGCACACCCACCTCCGCATGAACGGCGCCTGGCACGTCTTCGCTGCGCACGAGAAGTGGCACGGCGGCCCCGCACACGAGATCCGCGTCATCCTCGGCACCGCCGAGCACGCCGCCGTCGGCTACCGCCTGCCCGTCGTCGAACTGCTCCGCACCAGCGACGAGCAGCGGGTCGTCGGCCATCTGGGGCCCGACCTCCTCGGCCCCGACTGGGACCCGGACCTTGCCGCCGCCAACCTGCTGGCCTCCCCCGAGCGCCCCCTCGGCGAAGCACTGCTCGACCAGCGCAACCTGGCCGGCATCGGCAACATCTACAAGTGCGAGCTCTGCTTCCTGGCCCAAGTCACCCCCTGGACCCCGGTCGGCGCCCTCCCCGACCCCCCGACCACGGCCGTCCGCCTCGCCGCGGGCGCGCACCGCCTGCTCGCCGCAAACACCGGCGACCGCGGGATGCGCAGCACCACCGGCAGTCGCCGCCCCGGCCAGAACCTCTTCGTCTACGGGCGCGCCCACCGCCCTTGCCTGCGCTGCGGCACCCCGGTCCGCGAGGCCCTCCAAGGCGACCGCCCGACCTACTGGTGCCCCCGCTGCCAATCCGGCCCGTCCCCTGGTTGACGCTCCGTCAGATTCGGTCGTACGGTCCCGACATGCCCACACCCAGCGCCCCGTACGACCTGACCGGACGGACCGCCCTGATCACCGGCGCCGCGAGCGGCATAGGCCGCGCCACCGCCGTCCTCCTCGCCGCCGCGGGAGCCGCCGTGCACTGCGCCGACCGCGACGAGAAGGGCCTCGCCGAGACGGCGGAGCTGGTTTTCCGAGCAGGCGGCTCCGCGACCGTCCACCCCCTCGACGTGACCGACCGCGACGCCCTGCGCGCCGCCGTCGCATTCGCCGGCCCGCTCGACATCGCGGCCGCGATCGCCGGGATCATGCACACCAGCAGCGTCCTGGACACCACCGACGAGGATCTCGACCGGGTCCTGGACGTCAACTTCAAGGGGGTCCTGCGCACCTGCCAGGAGGCTGCCCGGGCCATGATCGCGGCCGGCCGCCCGGGCTCGATCGTCACCATGGCCTCCGGCGCGGTGGACGCCGCCCAGCCCGGTCTGCTCTGCTACAGCGCCGCCAAGGCCGCCGTCGTCCAGCTCACCAGGACCCTCGCCACCGAGGTCGGCACCCACGGCATCCGCGTCAACGCCGTCGCCCCGGGGTGGATCCGCACGCCCATGACCGGCCGCCACGGCTCCGAGGTCCAAGAGCGCACCGAGGCGACGATGGTCCGGATGTCCCCCTTGCGCCGGGTCGGCGAGCCCGAGGACATCGCCCAGGCCGTGCTCTACCTCGCTTCGGACGCCTCGTCGTTCATGACGGGCCAGATCCTGCGCCCGAACGGCGGAGTGTCGATGCCCTGGTAGCTCCGCCGCCCGCCGCCCGCGACGTCTTGCGCACCGGTCCCGGGGTGCAGTGCACCGGCAGCAGGCCGAGCCCCCAACCGCCCACGGCCACCGCGCCCTCCACGGGCCCCGAAGCCGCCGGTGCCAGCGCGAGCCGCAGGACCGCCCACCACCAGAGCACGCCCACGACCAGTGTGAGGGCCACGCCCGGATGTATGCGCAGTAATCGCCGCACGGCTGCCTCCCGAGATCAGGGCCGCGATCCGGACTCGTCCCATCCTCCCGTACGGCCCCCGCCCGCGCACCCAGAACGGCGCGGAGCCCCGGCCGGCGCATCATGCACCGACCGGGGCTCCGGCCACGCTCGTATCTTCACAGCTCGGGCATTCGAGCTCACGCGGCTACGACATTCACCGCTTCCGCAGGTGCCTTGATGGTCACCCGCTCCGGGCCGCCCGCGACCGAGGTCACGGAGACCGAATTGAGCATCGGGCGGACCGGCACCGTCACCGGTTCGCTTGCCGCGGCCGACTGTGCCAGCTCGGCCAGCGACAGTTCGTCACTGACCTCGCGCATCAGCTCGGACATCCGTACGTCCAACGCGTCGCAGATCGCGGAGAGCAGCTCGGAGGATGCCTCCTTCTGCCCCCGCTCCACCTCGGAAAGATAGCCGAGAGAAACTCGGGCGGACGAGGAGACTTCGCGCAGAGTACGGCCCTGGCGCTGGCGCTGCCGACGCAGCACGTCACCCAGCAGGCGACGGAGCAGAATCATCGGTGGCTCCCTCCTCTGACCGTGTAGCCGCATCCTTCACGCCCCACCGTACCGCCTCGCGCCGCGGCCGTGCGGGGAGCGATGTCGTGTTCACTCAGGGCTGCAAACATCAAATCCCCCCGTTCTGTTCCGTATCCTGCCCCCGCGCATTCTCGCGGAGTTCGCTCGAAAGCAGTTCGAGCACTTTCCGTGCACTCTCCCTACGGATTTCCGCACGGGAGCCGTTCAACCGCAGCGGGACGGTTTTCCTGCCCCCGGGTCCCGCCACGGCGACGAAAACGGTGCCCACGGGCTGTCCGTCCTGCGGGTCCGGACCCGCCACCCCAGTGGTCGCGATCCCCCACGAAGCTCCCAGTGCGCGCCGCACTCCGGCCGCCATCTCGGCCGCGACCTGTGCGTTCACCGCCCCTTCGGCCGCCAACAGCTCGGCGTCCACCCCGAGGAGCCGGTTCTTGAGCTCCGTCGCGTACGCCGTGACCGAACCGCGGAAGGACCGGGAGGCCCCGGCGACGGCCGTGATCTCCGCCGCCACCATCCCACCCGTCAGTGACTCGGCGACCGCAAGCGTCTGGTCACTCTCCGCGAGCAGACGCAGTACCTCCTCGACGATCGCGGTGGTGTCCCGAATCCCCGCGTCCGCCTGCACGGCGTCCGAAGCCGCCCCACCGGCCGCCGGAGATTCCCCCACCGCGTCTGTCACCTTGCGGCCCGCTCCGCGGCCAGACCCCTGCGCCGCAGCACGACGGCCTCGCGGATGTAATCCAAACCGGTGACCACGGTCAGCACGACGGCGACCGCCATCACCCAGAACCGCATGGTCGCCAGCGGCCCGGTCAGCGCGAGCACGTACATGCCCACCGCCGTGCCCTGGGCCAGGGTCTTGAGCTTGCCGCCCCGGCTGGCGGGAATCACTCCGTACCTGATGACCCAGAAACGCATCAGCGTGATCCCGAGTTCCCGCCCGAGGATCACCCCGGTGACCCACCAGGGCAGGTCGCCCAGCCAGGAGAGACAGATCAACGCCGACCCCATGATCGCCTTGTCGGCGATGGGGTCGGCGATCTTCCCGAAGTCCGTGACCAGGTTGTACGTACGGGCCAGGTGCCCGTCGAAGATGTCCGTGATCATGGCGACGGCGAACGCGGCCCAGGCCAGCGCCCGCCAGACCGGGTCGTACCCGCCGTCGGCGAGGAGGAGGAGGACGAATCCCGGCACCAGGACGAGCCGGATCATCGTCAGGATGTTGGCGATGTTCCACAGGCTGGCCTGATTGACCGCCGCAGCCCCCAGCTTCGCGCCGGGCGCGGGCCGGCGGCCGGTCCCGCCCGCCGCAGATGCCGGGACTCCGGTCATCCGGCCGCCTCCTCGAGGTGCAGGGGCTCGGCCACCAGGTCCACGCCCAGCGTGCCGACCACCTTCGCCGTCACCATACGACCGGGCACCAGGCCCGTGCTGTCGGTGAAGACGACCTGGCCGTCGGTCTCGGGCGCCTGGTGAGCGGCGCGCCCGTAGGCACCGTCGCCGTCCTCGTCGACCGCCTCGACGGACTCGACGAGTACCTCCAGGGTCTCTCCGATCCGCTCCTCCGCACGCTGCGAAGTGAGCTCCTCGGCGAGTCGCTGCATGTGCGCGAGCCGCTCGGCGATCGTGTCCTCGTCCAGCTTGTTCTCGTAGGTGACGGCCTCGGTGCCGTCCTCGTCGGAGTAGCCGAAGACACCGATCGCGTCGAGGCGCGCGTGGGTGAGGAAACGCTCCAGCTCGGCGAAGTCCGACTCCGTCTCGCCGGGGAAGCCGACGATGAAGTTGGACCGGACGCCGGCCTGCGGGGCCTTGGTGCGGATGGTGTCCAGCAGCTCCAGGAAGCGGTCGGTGTCACCGAAGCGGCGCATGGCGCGCAGCACGTCGGGGGCCGAGTGCTGGAAGGACAGGTCGAAGTAGGGCACGACCTTGGGGGTCGAGGTCAGTACGTCGATCAGGCCGGGGCGCATCTCGGCAGGCTGGAGGTAGCTGACGCGGACGCGCTCGATGCCGTCCACCGCGGCCAGCTCGGGCAGCAGGGTCTCCAGCAGGCGGATGTCACCGAGGTCCTTGCCGTACGAGGTGTTGTTCTCGGAGACCAGCATGACCTCCTTGACGCCCTGCTCGGCGAGCCAGCGCGTCTCGCCCAGCACGTCGCTGGGGCGGCGGGAGATGAAGGAGCCGCGGAAGGACGGGATGGCGCAGAAGGAGCAGCGGCGGTCGCAGCCGGAGGCCAGCTTGACCGAGGCGACCGGGCTCTTGTCGAGGCGGCGGCGCAGCGGTGCGCGCGGCCCGGAGGCGGGCGCGACTCCGTCCGGCAGGTCGGCGGGGGCTTCGGCCGGCTCTTCGACGGGCGACGACTGGGCGTGGCCGGGCAGCGCCACCTCGGCGTCCTGGCGGGCCGCCGGGCTGATCGGCAGCAGCTTGCGCCGGTCGCGGGGGGTGTGGGAGGCGTGGATGCCGCCGTTGAGGATGGTCTGGAGGCGGTCGGAGATGTCGGCGTAGTCGTCGAAGCCGAGCACGCCGTCGGCCTCGGGAAGGGCCTCGGCGAGCTCCTTGCCGTAGCGCTCGGCCATGCAGCCGACGGCGACGACGGCCTGGGTCTTGCCGTGATCCTTGAGATCGTTGGCTTCCAGCAGGGCGTCTACGGAGTCCTTCTTGGCGGCTTCGACGAAGCCGCAGGTGTTGACGACGGCTACGTCCGCATCGGCGGCGTCCTCGACGAGCTCCCAGCCATCCGCCGCCAAGCGGCCTGCGAGCTCCTCCGAGTCCACCTCGTTACGGGCGCAGCCAAGAGTGACAAGGGCGACGGTACGGCGTTCGGGCATGGACTCAAGACTACTTTGTCCAAACGCCGGCCCCCGCCCCAAGTCCTGGTAAACGAAGATCCCCGGGGTGCGGCGCAGCACCCCGGGGATCCGGAATCAGGTATTCAGCGCTGTGTCAGCCCGCCTGGGCCGGTCCCTGGCGGGGATCGTCCTTGGTGTATGTGAGGCGTTCCACCTGGCCGGGCTGGAAGTCGTCCTTGATCTCCTTGCCGTTCACGAAGAGCTTCACGACCCCGGCGTCACCGAGAACGAGGTCGATGGACTCCTTGTCCGTGAAGGTCTTGGACTCGCCCGCGGCCAGCGTGCCGTCGAAGAGCAACCGGCCGCTGTGGTCCTTGGCGGAGATCCAGCTCTCGCCGTCGTTGGCCGTCAGGACGACCGTGACGAGGTCCTTGGGCGCTGCGGCGATGGCGCTGTCCGAGGGCTCCGGCTTGGGCGCCTTCGGGGTCTGCTGGGGCTGGGCGGCCGACTGCTTGGGTGCGGCCTGCGGGGTGGCGGAACCTTCCGCCACGGGCCGCTTCTCCTTGCCCTCGCCGCCGCCGAAGGCGGTGAAGCCCACGAAGCCGATCACGGCGACGATGGCGGCCACCATGGCAGCGGTCCAATTGGGCCGCTGCCGCTCGGGGCGGATCCGCTCGGCGTCGAACATCGGCGCGGCGGGGGTGGGTGCCGGCCGGCCGCCGTGAGCAGCGTCGTAGGCCTCGACCAGGGGTTCCGGGTCGAGCTGCACGGCGCGGGCGAGCGTACGGATGTGACCGCGGGCGTAGACGTCGCCACCGCACCGCGTGAAATCGTCCGCTTCGATCGCGTGCACGATCGGGATGCGCACGCGGGTGGTGGAACTGACCTCGTCGACGGTCAGGCCGGCGGCGATCCGGGCCTGCTGCAGGGCCGTCCCGATGGACGGACCTTCGACGGTGCGTTCGATGATGCGGTCCTCGGACCGGTCGTCGGTCGAAGGCCGCTCTTCTTCGGGGGAGTTGGAGTTGCCGATGGACACGAGGGCGCCTTTCGAGCGTGTAGCCACCTGCTGGATGTCCAGTCTAGGGGGGTGACGAAAGGGTGGAGCAACCGGAGGGTGGACTTCCTACGCCATCCGAATGGCGAGGGGCGTCCTGGGCGGTGCGGCGGACCGGCGTAGCGCGCAGGGCCGCCATCCCCCTCAACTAGACGCGGGCCCGTGGGAAACGGTTGCCCGCCGATCCCTTACGGGTGAGCCTCCCCCCGGATCACGGCGAGGACGCCGTCCAACTCGTCTGCCTTCACCAGGACGTCACGCGCCTTCGAACCTTCGCTCGGGCCCACGACCCCCCGCGATTCCATCAGGTCCATGAGCCGGCCGGCCTTGGCGAAGCCCACCCGCAGCTTGCGCTGGAGCATCGAGGTCGACCCGAACTGGGTGGAGACCACCAGCTCGGCCGCCTGGCACAGCAGGTCCAGGTCGTCGCCGATCTCCTCGTCGATCTCCTTGGTCTGCTTCTGCCCGACCGTGACGTCGTCCCGGAAGACGGGCGTCATCTGGTCCTTGCAGTGCTGGACGACCTTGCCGACCTCTTCCTCGGTGACGAAGGCACCCTGGAGCCGGACCGGCTTGTTCGCGCCCATCGGCAGGAACAGCCCGTCGCCCTTGCCGATGAGTTTCTCGGCGCCGGGCTGGTCGAGGATGACCCGGCTGTCGGCGAGCGAGGAGGTGGCGAAGGCCAGCCGCGAGGGCACGTTCGCCTTGATGAGGCCGGTCACCACGTCCACCGAGGGCCGCTGCGTGGCGAGCACCAGGTGGATGCCGGCCGCGCGGGCCAGCTGGGTGATGCGGACGATGGAGTCCTCCACGTCCCGCGGGGCCACCATCATCAGGTCGGCGAGCTCGTCGACGATCACGAGCAGGTACGGGTACGGGGTGAGCTCCCGCTCGCTGCCCGGCGGCAGCTGGATCTTGCCGTCCCGGATGGCCTGGTTGAAGTCGTCGATGTGCCGGTACCCGAAGGCGGCCAGGTCGTCGTAGCGCAGGTCCATCTCGCGCACGACCCACTGGAGCGCCTCGGCGGCCCGCTTGGGGTTGGTGATGATCGGCGTGATCAGGTGCGGGATGCCCTCGTACGCCGTCAGCTCCACCCGCTTGGGGTCCACCAGCACCATCCGGACGTCTTCCGGAGTGGCCCTGACCATGACCGAGGTGATCAGGCAGTTGATGCAGGAGGACTTTCCGGAACCGGTGGCGCCGGCGACCAGCACGTGCGGCATCTTCGCGAGGTTGGCCATGACGTAGCCGCCCTCGACGTCCTTGCCGAGCGCCACCAGCATCGGGTGGTCGTCCTCGGCCGCGTCCGCGAGGCGCAAGACGTCACCCAGGTTGACCATCTCGCGGTCCGTGTTCGGGATCTCGATGCCGACCGCCGACTTGCCCGGGATCGGACTGATGATCCGCACGTCCGGGGAGGCCACGGCGTACGCGATGTTCTTCGCCAGCGCCGTGATCCGCTCGACCTTCACGGCAGCGCCGAGCGTCACCTCGTAGCGGGTGACCGTCGGACCCCGGGTGAATCCGGTGACCTGCGCATCGACCTTGAACTCGGTGAAGACGTTCGTCAGCGAGGCGACGACCGCGTCGTTCGCGGCGCTGCGGGTCTTGCCCGGCCCCCCGCGCTCCAGCAGGTCCAGCGAGGGCAGGGCGTACGTGATGTCCCCGCGCAGCTGGAGCTGCTCGGCGCGGGGCGGCAGCGGCTGGGGCGGCCGCGGCGCCTTGGTGAGGTCCGGCACCGACAAGGTCCCGGAGGCCGCGGCGGTGGTGGCGTGCGGCGGATCGGCCGGACCCGGGGCGGCGGGCCGGGTCCGCTCCTCACGGGCGGGCGGTACGGGAGCGGTCACCTCCACGTCCGCATCCACCCGATCGTGATCGTGATCGACGGAGATGCCGTGGGTGAGGTCCGCGACCAGTGGGGAGGGCGGCATTCCACCGAGCACCACGCCGTCCAGCGCCGCGGCGGCCGCCGCGGCCACGTCGACGGCGTCCATCTGGCGGTCCATGGCGGGCCGGGCCTGGCTCCGCCGCGGGCTGCGCCGCCGGGCGAGCGCCTGCTCCTCGGCGGCGTCGACGGGATCGGCAGGTCCGGCGGACTTGGACGCCGCCCCGGAGCGGGCCCGCCACTGCTCGGCGTCGTGCCGGTCGGCGGCGCCGGCCTCGCCGAACTCCTCGTCGTACTCGTTCGGCGCGATGATCCCGAGCCGGATGCCGAGCCGCCGGAGCCGCTGCGGGATCGCGTTCACCGGGGTGGCGGTGACCACGAGCAGTCCGAAGATCGTGAGCAGGACCAACATCGGCACGGCCAGCGGCGCGCCCATCGTGAAGATCAGCGGCTTGGAGGCGGCCCAGCCGATCAGCCCGCCCGCGTTCTGCATGGCGGTGGTGCCGTCGTCCCGGCCGGGCGCCCCGCAGGCGATGTGCACGAGGCCCAGCACCCCGATGGCGAGCGCGGAGAGGCCCACGCCGATCCGGCCGTTGGCGTCGGGCTGCTCGGGGTGGCGGATGAAACGTACCGCCATCACACCGAGGAGGATCGGAACGAGCAGATCCAGTCGTCCGAAGGCCCCGGTGACCAGCATGGTGACCAGATCCCCCACCGGGCCGCTCAGGTTCGACCAGGTACCGGCGGCGACGATCAGCGCGAGGGCGAGCAACAGCAGTGCGATGCCGTCCTTGCGGTGGGCCGGGTCGAGGTTCTTGGCCCCCTGGCCGACCCCGCGGAAGACCGCGCCGACCGCGTGCGCGCAGCCCAGCCAGACGGCCCGCACCAACCGCACCACGCCCCCTGTCGGGGACGGGGCGGGCTTGGGCGCCGCCTTCTTGACCGTGGGGCGCCGGCCCGCCGCGGCCTTCTTCGCGGCAGGCCCCCGCGCGGGAGCCGCCTTCTTCGCCGCCGTACGGCCGGTGCGGCCCTTCGCGGTGCCCGCGGTGCTCGGGGAACCCTTGCCGGACGTACGTGAGGCCATGGGCCCGAGATTACCGGTGCGCACGCCGTCGGACGCGCGTGCCCACCCCTTCACCCGTTCGTGTCGCCACCCGCATCAGTTCTTTGACGCACCGCCAGACTTGACGTCCACCGGGCACAGACCGGGACGGTCCGGTCCGGTCCGCAGGGCGGCGGACCGGGCGGAGCTCAGTTTTGAGCGGGTAGGACCGGAGTCCCACCGCCGGTTCCGGGCTCCAGCGCGTCGAGCGCCCGCCGCAGTCCGGTGAGCTTGCGCTCCAGATGGGCCGCGGTCGCCACGACCGCCGCATCGGCCGACTCCTCGCCGAGCTGCTTGGTCAGCGCCTCGGCCTGCTCCTCGACCGCAGCGAGCCGCGCGGAGAGCTCGGCCAGCAGGCCGGCCGTCTCCTTGCTGCTGTCGCCGCTGGAGCCACCGCCCTCCAGTTGGAGCCTGAGCAGCGCCGCCTGTTCGCGCAGTTGGCAGTTCTTCGTGTACAGCTCCACGAAAACCGAGACCTTGGCCCGCAGCACCCACGGATCGAAGGGCTTGGAGATGTAGTCCACCGCGCCCGCTGCGTAACCGCGGAACGTGTGGTGCGGCCCGTGGTTGATCGCGGTGAGGAAGATGATCGGGATGTCCCGGGTCCGCTCCCGCCGTTTGATGTGCGCGGCCGTCTCGAATCCATCCATCCCGGGCATCTGCACGTCCAGCAGGATGACCGCGAAATCGTCCGTGAGCAGCGCCTTGAGCGCTTCCTCCCCCGACGACGCCCGGACCAGTGTCTGATCGAGCGCGGAGAGGATGGCCTCCAGCGCCAGCAGATTCTCCGGCCGGTCGTCGACCAGGAGGATCTTGGCCTTCTGCACCATGCCCTGTCCTCCTCGCCCCGGCATGGGGCCTCCCCGGCTCCTGGCACCGGCCTGTACGCCGGGCCCCGCCCCAGAGGACGGCATCCTTGCGCCGTCCGTCCTTGTGCCGGTCATCGTAGCCCCAGTCCCGAGATCGCCACACCCTGTCACCAGGATGTCACTGTGAACGAAGCAGAAACGGTGTGGGGGAGCAGAAGGTTCCCCGTCTACCGCCCTTCCACACCGTTTTCGCCACAGTCAGTCAGCAATTGGTACCGGAGCGCTCACCGTTCGATCACTTTCCTCGCATCCATTGCTCCATCACCGACAGCAGGTAGTCCGGGTCCACCGGCTTGGTGACATAGTCGGAAGCACCGGAGTCGATGGCCTTCTCCCGGTCCCCCTTCATCGCCTTCGCCGTCAGGGCGATGATCGGCAGCCCGGCGAACTGCGGCATCCGCCGGATCGCCGACGTCGTCGCATAGCCGTCCATCTCGGGCATCATGATGTCCATCAGTACGACCGTCACATCGTCGTGCTGCTCCAGGACTTCGATGCCCTCCCGACCGTTCTCCGCGTACAGCACGGTCAGCCCGTGCTGCTCCAGCACGCTGGTCAGCGCGAAGACGTTGCGCACGTCGTCGTCCACGATGAGGACCTTCTCGCCGTGGAAGTCGTAGGTCCGGGGCACCACCGGCAACTCCTCCTCGGGACTGCCCCACGCGTCCCCGGGTCCCTGCGCGTTCGGCTGCCCCGGCACCGCCGTACGCGGCTCCAGGTCGCTCAGCGCCTTGCGCCGCCGCCTGAAGAGCGCGGCGCCGCCCTGCCCCTGCCCGACCGGCTCGGCCGCCGGCAACGCGGGCCGCGCCTGCTGCGGCTGCACGGGCGGTGCGGAAACCGGGGCGGCCGGCAGCTCGGTCCGCGCCCCGTCGACCTGCCTGCGGTACGCCTCCCCGCGCCCGCCGCCGGGCGTCGGCGGCGCGTACCCCTGCGGCGGCAGCTCGCTCGGGTGCAGCGGCAGGTACAGGGTGAAGGTGGACCCGCGGCCCGGCTCGCTCGCCGCGTGGATCTCCCCGCCCAGCAGCCGGGCGATCTCCCGGCTGATGGACAACCCGAGACCCGTGCCGCCGTACTTCCTGCTGGTGGTCCCGTCTGCCTGCTTGAACGCCTCGAAGATCACCAGCATCTTGCTCGCCGCGATCCCGATCCCGGTGTCCGTCACCGAGAAGGCGATCAGGTCCCCGTCAGCCTCCCGCAACGAACCGGCCTCCAACAACTGCTCCCGGATCGCCGCCGGAACGTCCGACCCGGCAGGCCTGATCACCAGCTCCACCGCACCGGTGTCGGTGAACTTCACCGCGTTCGAGAGCAGGTTGCGCAGCACCTGGAGCAGCCGCTGCTCGTCCGTGTGCAGAGTTGCCGGCAGCTCCGGGGAAACCCGCACCGAGAAGTCCAGGCCCTTCTCCGCGGTCAGCGGCCGGAAGGTGGCCTCCACGTAGTCCACGAGCTGAACCAGCGCGATCCGGGTCGGCGACACGTCCATCTTCCCGGCCTCGACCTTCGACAGGTCGAGGATGTCGTTGATCAGCTGCAGCAGGTCCGAGCCAGCCCCGTGGATGGTCTCGGCGAACTCCACCTGCTTGGGCGACAGGTTCTCGTCCGCGTTGTCCGCAAGCAGCTTGGCCAGGATCAGCAGCGAGTTGAGCGGGGTGCGCAACTCGTGCGACATGTTCGCCAGGAACTCGGACTTGTAGCGCATCGAGACCGCCAACTGCTCGGCACGCTCCTCCAGGACCTGCCGGGCCTCCTCGATCTCGGTGTTCTTCACCTCGATGTCCCGGTTCTGCTGGGCCAGCAGCTCCGCCTTCTCCTCCAGCTCCGCGTTGGCGGCCTGGAGCGCCTTCTGCCGGTTCTCCAACTCGTCGGAGCGCTCCCGCAGTTGCTCGGTCATCTCCTGCGACTGCTTGAGCAGCATCTCCGTCTTGGAGTTGACGCTGATCGTGTTGACGCTCGTACCGATCATCTCGGCGATCTGACTCAGGAAGTCCTTCTGGATCTGCGTGAAGGGCTGGAAGGAGGCCAGCTCGATGACGCCGAGCACCTTCCCCTCGAACAGCACCGGCAGCACGATCACGTGCGCCGGCGGCGCCTCCCCGAGCCCCGAAGAGATCTTCAGGTAGCCGGGCGGGGTGTTCTCGACGAGGATCGTCCGCTTCTCCTCGGCGACGGTCCCGATCAGCCCCTCCCCCGGCCGGAAGGACGTGGGCATCTGACCGCCCGCGTACGCGTAACTCCCGCGCATCCGCAGCTCGTACGAGCCGTCGGGGCCGCCCTCGGTACCGATCTCGGTGGTGCCACCGGTCGGCAGAGCCAGGAAGAACGCCCCGTGCTGCGCCGAAACCACCGGGGTCAACTCGCTCATGATGAGCGAGGCCACGTCGTCCAGCTCGCGGCGGCCCTGCATCAGCGCGGAGATCCGGGCGAGGTTGCCCTTGAGCCAGTCCTGCTCCTTGTTGGCCAAGGTGGTGTCGCGCAGGTTCGCGATCATCGTGTTGATGTTGTCCTGGAGGACCTGGATCTCTCCCGCCGCGTCCACGTCGATCTTCAGGTTGAGGTCGCCGCGGGTCACCGCGGTGGCCACGGCCGCGATCGCGCGCACCTGCCGGGTCAGGTTCCCGGCCATCTCGTTCACGGACTCCGTGAGGTCGCGCCACGTGCCGTCGACGTCCCGGACCCGGGCCTGACCGCCCAGGATGCCCTCGGTGCCCACCTCGCGGGCCACCCGGGTCACCTGATCGGCGAACGAGGACAGCTGGTCGACCATCGTGTTGATGGTGGTCTTCAGCTCCAGGATCTCGCCACGGGCGTCGATGTCGATCTTCTTGGTCATATCGCCCTTGGCGATGGCGGTCGTGACCATGGCGATCTGCCGCACCTGACCGGTGAGGTTGGAGGCCATGAAGTTCACCGAATCGGTGAGGTCCTTCCACGTTCCGGAGACCCCCGGCACGTGCGCCTGACCGCCGAGCCGGCCCTCCGTACCCACCTCCCGGGCCACGCGCGTGACCTCGTCCGCGAACGAGGACAGGGTCTTCACCATCGTGTTGACCGTGTCGGCGAGCTGCGCGACCTCGCCGCGCGCCTCGACCGTCACCTTCTTCGTCAGGTCGCCGTTGGCAACCGCCGCCGAGACTTGGGCGATCCCGCGCACCTGGGCCGTCAGGTTGCCGGCCATGGTGTTGACGTTGTCGCTCAGGTCCTTCCAGATGCCGGTGACCCCGCGCACCCGGGCCTGGCCGCCCAGGATGCCTTCGGTACCCACTTCGCGCGCGACCCGCGTCACCTGCTCCGCGAACGACGACAGCTGGTCCACCATCGTGTTCACGGTCGTGACCAGTTCGAGGATCTCGCCCTTGGCGTCCACGGTGATCTTCTTGGAGAGATCACCCATCGCGACCGCCGTCGTCACCTCGGCGATGTTGCGCACCTGCGACGTCAGGTTGTTCGCCATGAAGTTGACGGACTGCGTGAGGTCCTTCCAGGTCCCGGAGACCCCCTTCACCTCCGCCTGACCGCCCAGGATGCCCTCCGTACCCACCTCGCGGGCCACCCGGGTGACCTGCTCCGCGAAGTTCGAGAGCTGGTCGACCATCGTGTTGAGGGTGTTCTTCAGCTCCAGGATCTCGCCGCGCGCGTCCACGTCGATCTTCTGCGACAGGTCGCCGCGCGCCACCGCCGTCGCGACCTGCGCGATGTTGCGCACCTGCGAGGTCAGGTTCCCGGCCATGCCGTTCACCGAGTCCGTCAGGTCACGCCACACGCCGGCCACCCCTGGCACCTGCGCCTGACCGCCGAGCCGGCCCTCCGTACCCACGTCCCGGGCCACCCGGGTGACCTGCTCCGCGAAGGCCGAGAGCTGGTCGACCATCGTGTTGATGGTGTTCTTCAGCTCCAGGATCTCGCCGCGCGCGTCCACGTCGATCTTCTGCGACAGGTCGCCGCGCGCCACCGCGGTGGTCACCTGGGCGATCTGGCGCACCTGGGACGTCAGGTTGCCGGCCATGAAGTTGACGGAGTCGGTGAGCTCCTTCCACGTGCCGGACACCCCCTCCACCCTCGCCTGCCCGCCGAGGCGGCCTTCGGTGCCCACGTCCCGGGCCATCCTCGTGACCTGGTCGGCGAAGCTCGACAGCTGGTCGACCATCGTGTTCACGGTGTTCTTCAGCTGGAGCATCTCACCGGAGACGTCCACGGTGACCTTCTGCGACAGGTCACCGTTGGCGACCGCCGTCGTCACCTGCGCGATGTTGCGGACCTGGCCGGTGAGGTTGCGGAAGGCGGTGTTCACCGAGTCGGTGAGGTCCTTCCAGGTCCCCGCCGCCCCCGGCACCTGGGCCTGACCACCGAGCTCACCCTCAACGCCGACCTCGCGGGCCACGCGCGTCACTTCCGCACCGAAGGACTGGAGTTGGTCCACCATCGTGTTGACGGTGTTCTTCAGCTCCAGCATCTCGCCGGCCACATCGACCGTGACCTTCTGCGACAGGTCGCCGTTGGCCACGGCGGTGGTCACCTGCGCGATGTCCCGCACCTGCGTGGTGAGGTTGCGGAAGACCGTGTTCACCGAGTCGGTGAGGTCCTTCCACGTACCCGCGGCCCCCGGCACCTGCGCCTGGCCGCCGAGCAGACCCTTCGCCCCGACCTCGCTGGCCACCCGGGTGACCTCGTCCGCGAAGGTCCGCAGCGTCTCCGTCATCTGATTGATCGTTTCGGCCAGCTGCGCCACTTCACCGCGCGCGCTGACCCGGACCTTCTGCGACAGGTCGCCGTTCGCCACCGCCGTCGTGACCTGCGCGATCCCGCGGACCTGGGCCGTCAGGTTGCCCGCCATCGTGTTGACGGAGTCGGTTAGGTCCTTCCACACGCCTGCGACGCCGGGCACCTTCGCCTGGCCACCCAGCTCGCCCTCCGTACCCACCTCGCGGGCGACCCGTGTCACCTCGGAGGAGAACGACGACAGCTGGTCCACCATCGTGTTCACGGTGTTCTTCAGCTGGAGCATCTCGCCGGCCACGTGCACCGTGACCTTGCGCGACAGATCGCCCTTCGCGACCGCCGTCGTCACGAGGGCGATATCACGCACCTGAGCGGTGAGCCGGTACGCCATCGTGTTGACGGAGTCGGTCAGATCCTTCCAAGAACCCGACATTCCACGCACCTGGGCCTGGCCGCCGAGCTTGCCTTCGGTACCCACCTCCAGCGCCACGCGCGTCACCTCGTCGGTGAACGCGGACAGCTGGTCGACCAGGTTGTTGACCGTGCGCCCGACCTTCAGGAACTCTCCGCGCAGCGGATGCCCGGCCCCGTCCGCCGTCTGCGTCCGCAAGTCCATGCGCTGGTCCAGGTCGCCCTCGGCGACCGCCGACAGCACCCGTCCCACTTCGGACACGGGCCGGGCGAGATCGTCCACCAACTGGTTCGAGGCGTCGATCGCGGCTGCCCAGGAACCCTCACAGGCACCCGTTTCCAGCCGTTCGCTCAGCTTGCCCTCGCGGCCCACCATCCGCCGCACCCGGGAGAGCTCTCCGGTCAGGTGGAGATTGCGGTCGGCGACCTCGTTGTAGACGGCAGCGATCTCCGCCATCACGCCGTCGCCGGACACTGTCAGCCGCTTGCGGAAATTCCCGTCTCGCATCGACACCAGGGCCGTGAGCAGCCGGTTCAGAGCGGCGGTATCGACTTCCGTCGTACCGCTCCGCCGGGACCGTCCCCCCTTGGGGCGCGTTCCCGTACGCCGCACCGCCGCGCCAGACTCCACCGTGTCCCTCCCGAAAGGGTCGACCACTGTTCCACCGAGACCCGGCGAATCAAACGCCCGGCTGTTCCATCCTGCCCAGTGTTTCACCCCGGCCGAACCCGGCCATAACACTTCGGCACCATCGCACACCGGCCGCACCCTGGGGGTGGAATCCCGGACGACGGCGCCAAGCCGACCGCGAAGGTAAGTAACCTGGCACCCGATGTCCAACCGCGTCGAAGGAGACTCGTGATCACGGCTCGGGCGGCTGCCAGCTTCGACCCCCTCGGGCGCTCGGTCGCCGCTGCCCGTGCGTTCGTCCGCGACACCCTGCAAGGCTGGGGCTTCGCGGACATCGTCGATGACGCGGTGGTCCTCACCAGCGAGCTCGTCACCAACGCCGTGGTCCACGCCGGCACGCGCGCCGAGGTCCTGTGCCTGCGCACCGAGGACGGGGTACGGGTCGAGATCGCCGACCGGTACCCCGAACGCGAGCTCCCGCTCCAGCACCCCGGCGAGCGCCCGTACGCCGACCCCGACCGGGAGAGCGGTCGCGGGCTGATGCTCTGCGCCGCCCTCGCCACTCGTTGGGGAGTGGAGTACACCAGCACGCACAAGCACGTGTGGTTCCGGCTCGACCTGCCGGACCGGCCGGTCGGTACCCGCTCCGCCGGCCCGATCGTCCCCGATCGCCTCCTCCCCCTCACCGACAGCCGGGTCCGCGTGGCCGTGCTGCAGGTCGATGCCGCCGACTGCGTCTCCGCCTGGAACGACGACGCCGAGCACGTCTTCGGGTACTCCGCCGAGAAGGTGGTCGGCCGCCCGCTCGCCGAACTCGCCGCTTGGCCCCAGACCCCGGGTACCGGCACCGGCATCGCGGAGGCCCTGCGCCTGTCCCGCTGGGAGGGCAGCTACGGCATCCGCGGAGCCGACGGCCGCGTCATCCCCGTCTACGCATCCCACCTGCGGGTCCGTGACGCCCACGGGGAGCCTTCCATCGTCTGCCTGCTGGTCCACGACGACGAGCGCGCCCTGCTCCAGACACCCGTACGGGTAGCTCCCTCCGACGCCCTCCAGCTCACCGAGCCCCGCCCGGCGGACCCCTTCGAGGTCTTCATCGGTTCCCCCGCTCCCGACGACCTCGACGGCCTCCTGCAGCGCACCGTCGAACGCGCCCGCGACATGCTCGACGCCGACTCCGCCTTCTTGCTGCTGGCCACCGACGACGAGACGGAGCTGGAGGTCCGCGCCACGACCGGACTCCCCTCCACCCGCCAGCGCTTCGCCCGCGTCCCCGTCGAGGCCGGCACCAACCGGTACGGTTCCGCCCGCATGCCCGCCGTCCACGACGACCTCGCCGCAGTCCCCGGAGCCGTGCCGCTCCTGGAGGCCACCGGCATGCGCTCCGTGATCACCGTCCCGCTCAAGGTCGAAGGCAGGCTCACCGGGTCCCTCGGCGTCGCCGCCGAGAGCCCGGGCCGCTATTCCAACGCGGAGGCCCTGCGCCTCCAGTTCGCCGCCGACCGCATCGCCCTCGCCGTGGAATCCGCCCGCCTCGGCGAGCTGGAACGCCTGCGCCGCGGCTCCCTGTCCTTCCTCGTCGAGGCCTCCGACCTGCTCGCCGGCACCCTGGACCGGGACCAGACCCTGGCCCTCGTGGCCCAGATGACCGTCCCGACGCTTGCCACCTGGTGCGCCGTCTACACGATCGCCGACCAGTCCTCCGATCCGTACCTCTCGTACGTCCTGCACGAGGACGAGGAACGCATCGACGGCCTCAAGGACCTGCTCTCCCACGTCAGCCCGCCCGAACCGGTCCGCGAGGCCGGTGCCCGCCCCTGGCCGGCGACGACCACGGCGGTCGGCGGCGAGACCGTGGTCCTGCCGCTGCTGGCGCGCAACCGCGTGATCGGCATGCTCACTTTGGGGAAGCCGTCCGAGGAGCACTTCCGGCAGGAGATCCTCGAACTGGCCGAGGACCTCTCGCGACGGGCCGCCCTCGCCCTCGACAACGCCCGCCTCTATTCCGAGCGCACCGCCATCAGCCGCTCCCTCCAGCGCAGCCTGCTCCCGCCCGGCTCTCCGGCCATCCCCGGCATGGAGGTCGAGGTCATCTACCGTGCGGCCGGCGAAGGCAACGAGGTGGGCGGCGACTTCTACGACGTCTTCCCGATCCGCGACGGTGCGTACGGCTTCGCCATCGGCGACGTCTGCGGCACGGGCCCCGAGGCGGCGGCCGTCACGGGCCTGGCACGGCACGCCCTGCGCCTGCTGGCCCGCGAGGGCCTCGGCGGCCCGGCGGTCCTGGAGCGGCTGAACGCGGCCATCCTCGACGAGGGCGCCCGCAGCCGCTTCCTCACCCTCCTCTACGGCGAGCTCCACCCCCAGCCGGACGGCGGCGCCCTGATGAAGGTGGTGTGCGCGGGCCACCCGCTCCCGCTCCGGCTGCGTCCGGACGGCCGGGTGACCCCGGCCGCGGACCCGCAGCCGCTGCTCGGCGTGATCGATGACCTCGACCTCTACGAGCAGACCCTCACCCTGGATCCGGGCGACGTGCTGCTGTGCGTCACCGATGGTGTGACGGAACGCCGCGAGGGCTCGCGCATGCTGGGAGACGACGGCCTCGCGGAGGTGCTGACCACCTGCACCGGCCTCACGGCCGGCGCAGTCGCCGCCCGCGTCCTACGCGCGGTGGAACGCTTCGCGGCCGAACCCGCTTCCGATGACATGGCCATCCTGGCCTTCCGCGTCCCGGGCCAGCGCACTGGCGACTGACCGGCCCGGCCGCTTGCTCGACCGGGCCTGTGGCTTGGCCCCTAGCCGCGGCCACCACACGGGCAAAACGCAAAAAGGCCCCCGCCATGTGGCGGGGGCCTTTTCGTTGGAGCCCTTTAACGGAATCGAACCGTTGACCTTCTCCTTACCATGGAGACGCTCTACCGACTGAGCTAAAAGGGCGGGTTGTTCGGCGGCGTCCTACTCTCCCACAGGGTCCCCCCTGCAGTACCATCGGCGCTGAAAGGCTTAGCTTCCGGGTTCGGAATGTAACCGGGCGT
>NZ_JBEXQA010000015.1:0-160451 GCF_040612395.1 Streptomyces sp. NPDC006430 | reverse complement strand
CGCGGGTCGGCCAGGACCGACCTGACCAGGTCGTATCCGGTGATCATCCAGCCGGGTTTCCCGCCGGGGTGGGTGTAGCGGCTGATGGGGCCGTGCCTGCGTGCGTCGATCAGCTCTGCCGGCGGGTCGAAGGGACAGCCGGACTGACGCGCCGTCGGCAGCGTCGTGACAGTGTGGAGGGATTCGCCCATGACTATTCCTCACCTCGCGATAGTGCGCGTTTGATGCATCTCGAAAGCTACGTTGCATTCAGAGTGACTGCAATCCACTGAAAGGCATAAGCGCAGGTAGATGGCATCAAATTGATGCAATGACGCTGAACTCGAACGCAATGGAGCGTTGCATTGAGTAGCGGTGAAGGCAATACTGACGGCATGCCCGGAGGACGGTTGACCCAGCAGGAACGCCAGCGCATCGCGGCCGGGCTCGCCGACCGGCTCCCCTACGCCGAGATCGCCAGGCGGCTCGACCGGCCGACCTCGACGATCAGCCGGGAGGTCGCCCGCAACGGCGGCCCCGGCGGCTACCGACCACAAGACGCGCACCAGGCGACGGTCCAGCGGGCGCGGCGTGGCACACCCTCACCCCCGAGCGCGGCCGGAGCGCCGGGCGGCGCGATGGAAGAGGAGATCATCGAGCTGGCCGTCAGGTCGGGGCTACCGAGGATGACGGCGCGCGTGCACGTCGACCTGTTGTTGTCCGAGGACGGCAGGCGCACCGCGGCCGAGCTGACCCGCAGGCTGGAGGTCAGCCCGGCCTCCGTCTCCGTGGCCGTGAACTTCCTGGTCCAGCAGGGATACGTCCGGCGCGAACGCGATCCGCAGCGGCGCCGCGACGTCTACGTGGTCGACGACGACGCGTGGTACCACTCGATCGTGATCAGCTCACGCCAGACGCTCGAGTCGGCGCAGGCCGCGACGGCAGCGGCGCAGACGTACGGGCTGGACAGCCCCGTGGGGCAGAGGCTGGCGAAGGTGGGCGCGTTCCTGGAACAGGTCAGCCTGGACCTGAGGGAGTCGGCCGACCGATGCCGCGACCTCCTGGCGTGATGGGTCCCCGCGGAACCCTCTGGGCAGCCGGCGGCCCAGATCCTGCCCATCATCACCGTCCCCACACGTCCTCGCAGCCGGCACCGACCCGGACGCCCGGGGGGGCACCGGCCCCGAGGCGGCCGTATGCACACGATGCCGGACGCAACTCGGTCGCCACCTGACGCGGTCGAGCGGGTTGGTCCCCGAGTGGTTCCCGAGCCGCCTCCTGAGTCGCCGGGGACACGGATGCGGATCGCGCCCTGTGTGGTGCGTCATCAGTCCGCCCTCACCGGATGCGTAAGGTTCGCTCCTGTCGCCGGGTCGAACACGTGGGCCTTGGCCATGTCGACCTGCAGCTCTACGGGTTCGCCCTCGCGGGCACGCGTGGCGGCGTCCAGGCGAGCCACGATCTGACGGGTGTCGGCGCCGGTGTCGCGCAGGCCCGAGTCCTTGGCGAGTTCCTCCAGTTCGGTGGTCGTCGCGGGCCCGCCCTCCGCGGTGAAGTAGACATACACGTCGGAGCCCAGCGACTCCAGTACCTCCACTGTGGTGGTGAAGACCGGGCCCGTCCGGTCCCGGTCGTGTGACAGGGCGACGTCCTCGAATGCCTCCGGCCGTAGCCCTACGATGACCTCGCGGGGCGCGTTCTGCCTTTCCAGCGCCTGCCTCGTGCGGTCGTCGAGGGGTAGGTCACCCAGGGGCGAGCGCAGGGCACCGCCCTCCAAGGTGGCGTTCAGGAAGTTCATCGCCGGGGAGCCGATGAAGCCCGCGACGAAGATGTTGCGCGGCAGGTCGTACAGCTCGGCGGGTGTGCCGATCTGCTGGACCAGACCCTGCCTCATGACCACGACGCGGTCGCCGAGCGTCATCGCCTCGGTCTGGTCGTGGGTGACGTACACGGTGGTCGTGCCGAGGCGCCGCTGCAGCCGGGAGATCTGGGTGCGCATCTGTACCCGGAGTTTGGCGTCCAGGTTGGACAACGGCTCGTCCATCAAGAACGCTTTGGGGTCACGGACGATCGCCCGCCCCATGGCCACCCGCTGGCGCTGACCGCCCGAGAGGTTGGCGGGCTTGCGGTCCAGGTGCTCGGTGAGGTCGAGGATCCGGGCGGCTTCCGTCACCTTGGCGTTGATGGTGTCCTTGTCCACCTTTGCCAGGCGCAGCGGGAAGCCCATGTTCTCCCGGACGTTCATGTGCGGGTACAGGGCATAGCTCTGGAACACCATGGCGACGTCGCGTTCCTTGGGAGCCAGGTCGTTGACGACTCGGTCTCCGATGCGCAGGGTGCCCTCGGTGATGTCCTCAAGTCCGGCGATCATGTTCAGGGTGGTGGACTTGCCGCATCCCGACGGACCGACCAGGATCACGAACTCGCCGTCGGCGATCTCAAGGTCCACGTCCTTCACGGCGAGGGCCCCGTCGGGAAAGCGCTTGGTGACTCCCTCAAGGATGATCTCGGCCATGGATGGTGCCTCCTTGCCCTCGTGCCTTCCGGGTCCGAGCACTGCGGTCGGCGTCTCGGACCGGTGGCCTGTCTGCCGCGGTCGGCCCGTTCACCCCTTGACTGCCCCGGAGGTCAGTCCGGCGACGATCCGTCGCTGGAAGAACAGGACGAAAACGATGATCGGGATGGTGATCACCACAGCGGCGGCGGCGATCGACCCCGTGGGCTGCTGGAACTGGGAGCTCCCGGTGAAGAACGCGATCGCGGCAGGCACGGTGCGCGCGGACTCGGTGGACGTCAGTGAGATCGCGAACAGGAAGTCGTTCCAGCAGAAGATGAACACGAGAATGGCCGTGGTGAACACGCCCGGCGCGGCCAGCGGCACGATGACCATCCGGAAAGCCTGCGCGGGTGTCGCCCCGTCGACCTTGGCGGCCTTCTCCAGATCCCAGGGGATCTCCCGGAAGAACGCCGACAGGGTGTAGATCGCCAGCGGCAGGGAGAAGGTCATGTACGGGATGATCAGCCCGATCCAGGTGTCGAAGATCCCGATGATCCGCTCGATGTTGAACAGCGGTGACACCAGGGAGATCGGCGGGAACATGGCGATCAGCAGTGACATGCCGATGAGTACGCGCTTGCCGGGGAAGCGCAGCCGGGCCACCGCGTAGGCGGCCATGGTGCCCAGTGCCACCGCGATCACCGTGGCGATCAGGGCGATACCGATCGAATTGATCAGTGCGCGGGTGAACTCGGAGGTCTCGAAGATGCCCCGGTAGTTCTCCAGGGTCCAGTCCCTGGGGATGTAGTCGCCGTCCGTGAGGGTGCTGGGGTCCTTGAACGACAGCGCGGCGATCCACCACACCGGGAACAGGGCGTACAGCACCACCACCACGTTCAGGACACCCCATCGGGCGGCATGCGTCCTTCCTGCCGCGGCCATCAGCGCTTCACCTCCGCGCCGGGTGCGGCCGTGCCGAACAGTTTGACGAAGGTGAAGGCGATGATCCCGACGCAGATGAAGATCAGGACCGAGATCGCCGACCCGATGCCCAGGTTCAACGCGGTGAACAGGTTGTCGTACCCGAGGATGGACAGAGAGCCGGTCCCGTGGGCGCCCGCGGTCAGGACGTAGATGTTGTCGAAGATCCGGAACGCGTCGAGCGTGCGGAAGAGCAGTGCCACCAGGATGGCCGGTTTCATCAACGGCAGCATGATCTTGGTGAAGCGCTGCCAGGCTGTGGCACCGTCCACCATGCCCGCCTTCAAGGTCTCCTCGGGGACCAGCGCGAGGCCCGCGAGCAGCAGCAGGGCCATGAACGGCGTCGTCTTCCACACCTCGGCGAGGATGATCAGCCAGAGGGCCGGCCACTGCTCGGTCAGCGGGGCCTCCCCGCTGGGCAACAGTGCGGCGAGGTATCCGAGCTCCGGGGTCCAGGCGTACTGCCAGGAGAAGGCGGCGACGACGGTGACGATCCCGTACGGAATGAGGACCGACGTGCGGACGACGCCGCGCCAGAAGATCGTACGATGCATCACCAGGGCGAGCCCCATTCCGAGGACCAGTTCGATCGTCACGGACACGGCGGTGATGAACAGCGTGACCCAGAAGGCGTCCCACCAGAACGGGGAGGACAGCACCGCCCCGTAGTTGCTCAGGCCCACGAACTCCGCTCGTCCGGGAAAGCGCAGGTCGTACCGCTGGAGAGACAGATAGACGGCGTACCCGATGGGGTAGGCGGTCACGGCGATCATGACGACGACCGCGGGCGCGCAGAGCAGCCAGCCGAGCCGCCGCTCCTGCCTGGCGCCCGCTGAGAGCGCCGCCCGGCCGGGTGCCGCTTGCTCCGTCTCCGCCTCGGGGAGCGGCGGGGTTCCGGCCGGTCGCGCCCACGTGCTCATCTCGGGCCGTCCGAGGACGAGGCCCGCGCCCTGCGGCGCCGGTTGATGCAGTGGTGCGGGAGAAAGTGGTTCACGGGATCACACCCTCGGATCGCAGGGCATCGTCGATCTGCTCCCTGATGGTGTCGACGGAGCTCTCCGGTTTGATCCCGGCCGGCGGAGACAGCGTGTGGGAGACCGCGACCGACACGTTCTGGTAGGCGGGAGTGAGCGGGCGCACGCTCGCCGACTCCAGGGCGGCCAGCACCGCCTCGGAGAAGGGGTACTCCTTCATGAACGCGGGCTCGTCGTACAGGGCGCGCAGGGTGGGCGGCAGACCGCCGTCGAGCGCGGCGGTGAGTTGGTTCTCCCGGTTGCGCAGGCACAGCGCCGCCTCGAAGGCCAGGTCGGGGTGGCGCGAGTAGGCGCTCACAGCCAGATCGATACCGCCGATGGTCGGCCGTGCCGGACGGTTCGCGTCGACCCGGGGGTACGGCGCCCAGCGGAAGTTCTTGAACAGCTCGGCGTTGTTCGCCTTCATCGACGGATAGACGAACGGGTAGTTGAGCTCGAACGCCGCCGTCCCCGACTCCATGGCGAGGCGGTTCTGGTCCTCCATCTGGTTGGGCAGGGAGGGGTCCGCGGCCGGGGACGTCGCCAGATCACGCATGATCCCCGCGGCCCGTACGGCAGGAGGACCGAGGGAAGGCCCGGTCGCGCTCGCGTTGAGGATGGAGCCGCCCGCACTGTTGATCAGCGTGTTGAACCAGACCGTCAGGCCCTCGTATTGGGCGCCCTGGATCTCCACGAAGTGCGGTTTGCCCTGCCGGGCGAGGGCGCCGGCCATGTCCAGCATCTCGGCCCAGGTCTTGGGTGGGGTGGGCACCAGGTCCTCGCGATACCACAGGAGCTGGGTGTTGGTGTTGTACGGGACGGCGTACAGCTTGCCTTTCCAGGTCGAGGTCTGCAGCGGTACCCGCAGGGTGCCCTCGACTGCCTGCTGCTTCGCCGCCCCCGTCCATTCCCGGATCCAGCGCGCCTCGGCGAACTCCGCCGCCCAGGTGACGTCCAGGCCCAGGATGTCGAGCGAGTCGTCCTCGGCGGCGAGTCTGCGTACGAGCTGCTGGCGCTGGCCGTCCGCGGCCCGCGGAAGCTTGTTGTAGCTGATCCTGTAGCGGCCTCCCGACGCCTGGCTGCACCGGTCGGCCGCCTTCTGGAGCGCACCGGAGTCGTCGGGGAAGTTGTACCAGTTGAGGGTGGGTCTGCCGGAGCCCTCGTCACCGCCGCAAGCGGCGAGCACCGACGCAAGCAATGACAGTACGGCGAACGCCCGCAGCCAGCGCGGCCCTCCGGGAGGTCCCTTCTGACCCGGAACCGGCTGGCAGCCGCACCTCGCGTGCACGCGCTCCACACCTCGATTCCGGACGGTGGCACGGACCTCGGACCTCGCAGCGTTTCCCTCGCGGCTCCCACAAGTGGCTCCGGGCCCGGCAACGGAAGCGTTCGACGACGGCTTGATCACCGTGATCACCCGGATCCGACCCCGTATTGGTCCAGGACCTGACAGGCCCGGGCGGTGCCGTCCTCCGCTTCCAGGGCCCGGCCGAGCCGGCGTGCGGCCTCGGCGTAGGAGGCCTGCTGGGTGAGGGCCTGCAGGCGTTGGGCGAGGGCCGCAACGGTGAGCTCGCGGACCGGCAGGGGCGCGGGCCCCGCGCCGAGCTGGTGCACCCGTGCGGCCCAGTAGGGCTGGTCCCCGAAGAACGGGCAGATCAGGGATGGTCTACCGGCGCGCAGCGCCGAGGCCGTCGTGCCTGCCCCGCCGTGGTGGACTACAGCGGCCATCCGGGGAAACAACCAGTCGTGGGGGGTGTCGCCGACCACGAGGATGTCGTCCTCGCTGGCGGCGGGGTTGCCTGGCAACACTCCGCGCAGGTTCGCCCGACGCAGTGCCGTCCGTACGAGGTCCTCGGTCGCCTTGGGGTCGCCGGTCCTCATGCTGCCGAATCCGACGTAGACGGGCGGGGGGCCGTCGGCCAGGAAGGCAAGCAGTCGCCGTGAGGGTTTCCACAGCGGCTGGTCGTGCTGCCAGAAGCCGGTGACGTGGACGTTCGGTCCCCAGTCGGACGGCCGCGGTACGACCGTGGGGCTGAACGCACACAGCACGGGGGCTTGGCGAACCTGCCGGAAGGGGGCCGACAGGGAGAGCGCCGGGAGGCCGAGGCTCTCCCGGCGCCATGTGTTGACGAACCGCCGGAACACCATCCACGACCCGAGGTCGACCGCACCGTAACTGAGCCGGTTGCCCACGCCCCCCAGCAGCCGGGCGGCCGGTGCGAACGGGTGCGGAAAGGCCTTCGTGGGCTGGCTCGGCTGGAAGTGAATGACGGCGTGCGGGACGTGGAGGTACTGGCTCAGGTGAACGCCGAGGAAGCTGAAGGTTGGTGCCAGAACCAGATCGGCTCCCTTCGCACCGGCCTGCGTCTCCTCCAGCATCGGCATCATGTAGGGCCGCAGGACCCGGTCCATACGGCGGATGAACGCCACCGGGTTCCGTCGTCCGGCGAGGAGTTCCTGCCCCTCGGCGGACTCGATGATCTCCGTGGGGTCAACCGGAAGGGGATGGAGGTCCAGGCCCGCCTCGGCGATCAGACGCCGATAGCGGACGCTGGCCAGGATCCTTACCGTGTCGCCCCGACGGAGCAGTGCTCGCCCCAGGGCCAGGCAAGGCTGGACATCGCCGCGGGATCCCGCCGCGAAGATCACCACTGTACGCATGAACCGCTACCTGAGTGACTTCATGACCGTCGGCCAGATGGCGTGCAACTCGTTCTGCCAGTACGGCCAGGAATGCGTTCCCGGCGTGTACACATGCGTCGTGACGTTGACACCCTCCGAGCGGAGCGACCCCGCGAATCTCTCGATCTGCTTCGACAGCGGTGCCTCGCCCAGCACGCTCACCAGCAGCGCATCGGGTGAGCGTCCCGTGTCCAACGGTCCGGGATTGCTGCTGCCCGCGGATAGATGGACTTGCGTCCCGCGGAAGGAACGCGGCATGGCAACGGGGTTGTGGGCTCGCCATACTCCGGCGTTCTCCACCGGATCGCCCCACACTTCTCTGATGTCGATGCCCTCCCTCCACGTACCGAGTGAGAGTTCCAGGCGCACGGCAGGGTCGTCCAGGTCCACGTAAGAACTCATTGAGGCCACATACCGGAACATCCCCCGGTGGTGCGCCGCGTAGTTGAGGGCGCCGAGGCCGCCCATGGACAGTCCCACGACGGCTCGCGAGGGGCCCGCACGGTACTTCTTCTCCATGAGCCTCACGAGTTCGCCGGTGTGGAAGGTTTCCCAGCGGGGAGCACCGGCGAACCAGTCGCTGTAGTAGCCGGCCCTTCCGGCGTCCGGCATGACGACGAGAACGTCGGAGTTCTTCGCCAACTCTTCCACATCCGTCTCGCGCACCCAGGACGTGTAGTCGTCGTCGCCGCCGTGGTACATGTAGAGGACGGGAAAGGTGGCTTTCGGCTTTTTTCTCCAGCTCGTGGGAAGAATGACGCGGACCGGGATCGACATTCCCATCGCCGGGGAATTGACCGTGAGATCACGCGTCCGGTCGTCGATGATTTTCACGGCAGTGACACGAGCCTCTGCATGGTGAGGTCCGGACGTTCCGTCCGGTCTCCGCTCAGCCGCATGCGCATCGGTCGAGAGGAGAGCGGCGGTGAGCCAGAGGCACACCAGATTCATTCTCGCGTACTTCAGAAAAGTGACCCACACAGGCGGGAGCATGACGAAATGCGTTGGTCATCACCAGCAGACACTCCGTTAAACGGAGGGCAGTAGCCCGCACAGCCGAGCAGCGTTGGCAGGGGCAGCGTTGTTCCCGCTTTGTCGACGACGTATCCGCCGGCACAGGCCCGGGGCGCCGCACGGCCTGTCCAGCCATCAGCACGTCGGCACACCGGCAAGGCCGGTGTGCCGTGTCCCGGCTCCGCGTACCAAGTTCGGCGTCATCGTCTCGCAGGCCCGTGCTCGGGTGGGTGAGGAGCAGTTGCGCCTGTCACTGGGTGGGCCACCCCATGGCACGGGTGACGTGCTGCGCGATGACCTGGACGTGCGGGGGGTCGATGAGGGAGAGGTGGTCGCCCTCGACGGGGACGATCTCGAGGGTCTGGCACAGGGGCGCCCATCCGAGGTCGGCGTCCTGCCGGAGGTAGCGCGGGTCCAGAGCGGTGGTGAGCTGCTGCGCTTGCTTGGCACGGTAGAGGACTACGTGGCCCTCTTGGGGACCGGGGACATACCGCTCGCCGACGCGGGCATCGACGTACGAGGTCCTTTGGTGCTCCATGATCCCTGGGCTCATGTCGAGGCCCGCGTCGGCGACCAGACGCATGATCACGTCGATCTGCTGATCGTCCGGGGTGGCCGCCAGCTCTTCGTACGGCAGGTCAAGATGGTGCCCGTACGTCTTCTCGATGTATTCGGCGAAACGGCCGAAACGCTCCAGCAGGAACGCCTGTGATTCCGGTTGCGGCAAGGCGGGGGGCAGGATGGTATCGATCAGTCCGAGGAACCCGATGCCCTGTCCTTCTTGCCTCAGTTGACGAGCCACCTCATAGGCGAGACACCCTCCGAAGGACCAGCCGATCAGGTGATAGGGCCCTTCCGGCTGGATGCTACGGATGAGTGTGCGGTAGTGGGCCGCCTTCTCCTCCATGGTGTTCAACTCGTCGACGCGTTCCAGGCCATACACGGGCTGTCCGGCCGGCAACAGCTCCATCAGGGGAAGGTAGACCGAGGTCGGGCCGCCCGCGGGGTGGAAGGCGAACAGCGGGGGCTGTTGCGACCCGGCGAGTGGGGGGCGCAAGGTGGTCAGCGCCGACCGGCCGGTCCGGTTGACGACCGGCCGGATCAGTTCGGCGACGGCGGCGACAGTGCGCTGGGCGAGGATGGCGTCGGCCGTCAGGCTCAACTCGGTGTCGTCGCCGAGGCGCCGGCGAATGGCGTCCGCCATGGCCGCGGCGGCGCCCTGGTCCCCGCCGGCGGTTGCGAAGTCCTCCCGGATGTCCTCGGGCCCTTGTGGCAGGACTTCGGCCCAGGCGCTCGCAACCAGCCGCTCCGCGGCGTCCCTGGGGCCGAGGAAGCTCGGCAGCGTGGGCGTGGACGGCCCCGCCTCTCGTGTGTCGTCGGGCGCCGTCAGCTGGAAAGCGGCAGTCGGCTCCGGAGCGTCCAGACCGAGTTGTTCAAGCACCGCGCGGCCGAGTTCACGCAGGCTGGCGCCACGCAGCAGCCGGGGGGCCGGCAGGTCGATGCCGAAGTCCTGGCGGAACGCGTTGCGGATGCGCACCGCCACCAGGGAGTCCAGGCCCAATTCGGTCAGCGGGATCGTCTCGCTGAGTTCGGCGGCCATGAACCCCATGATGGCCGCTGTTCTTTTGACCAGGCGTGCGTACACCGTGTCTGCGGCGGAGCTGCCGAGACCCGCGATGCCGTGGGGGCCGACCCAGTCGTCGGCGCCGGGTGAACCGTCCTCGAGGACGTCGGAGAAGAAGGGGATAGCGGACAGGCCGGGGAACGCCCCCAGTACGCGGTCCGTGTCGAGGTGGACGACGCCTACGTGCGCGCGATTGAGTGTGACGAGTGCCTGTAGGACATCCATTCCCTCGCTCATCTGGATGGGTTCCAGGGCCGACACCGGGTTCCTGGCCGCCATGCCGACGTTCGCCCAGGGGCCCCAGGCGATGGAGGTCGCGGGCAGACCGCTGGCTCTGCGGTGGTGGGCAATGGCGTCGAGCCAGGCGTTGGCGGCTGCGTAGGCGGACTGTCCGGGCGAGCCGAGAAGTGCCGCGGCGGAGCTGTAGATCACCCACCAGTCCAGATCATGGTCTGCGATGGCCGCCTCAAGGTTGCGGGCTCCGACGGCCTTCGGCCGCAGCACCGTGTCGATGTCCGCCGGTTCGAGGTCGGTGATCACGCGGTCGTGCAGGACGCCGGCACAGTGCGCGATGCCACGCAGGGTGTGGCCTTCGGCGAGGGCGGCACGCACCAGGTTCGTGGACACGTCTGGGTCTGTGATGTCCCCTTGGACCACGACGACAGAGGTTCCCCGGTCCTGCAGCTCGGCCAGGGCGGCCTGGGCATCGGGTCCCGGGGCACGGCGTCCGTTGAGGACGATGCGCCCGGCACCCTGCTCGGCGAGCCGGCCCGCTGTCGCCAGGCCCAGTCCGGTCAGGCCCCCGGTGATGATGTACGCGCCGTCGGGACGGGTGAAGGCCACCTTGTCGTTGCGCTGTGCGCTGAGGTCGGCCCGGGCGAGACGGGCGGTCAGGCGTGTGCCGGCCCTCCAGGCGACCTCGTCCGCGTCGCCGCCCGCGAGGAGTTCGCGGGCGAGGTCGTCGACCGCGTCGGGCTGTTTGTCGATGTCCACCAGCGAGGCGCGCAGATGAGGGTGTTCGAGCGCGAGGACCCGGACGAGTCCGCGCAGGCAAGCGAGATAGGGCGTCCCTGGTTCCCCGGAACCCGTCGCCTGTGCCAGCACGGTGGCCATCCACAGGCGCGGGGGTTCCCGGTGCGTGGCGTCGGCCAGGCGGCGCGCCATCCGGGCCGCCCTGTGCAGTGGCCGCGTGTCGTCGTCGCTTTCGTGCTGCTGGAAGAACAGGACGACGGTGCTCGGGCCGTCCTGCGGGGCCTCCAGCCAGGCGTCGAGTGCGGCGTCGCAGGCGTCGTCCCGGGCACCGGTCGGCGTGACGTCGACGCCCTCGGCTTCCAGAGCCGCCACGAGCAAGGCCGTGGCACCGCCCGCGGCGTCCGGTTCGTCGCTGACGATCAGGGCACGTTGCAGGCGGCGCGCCGGCAGGGGAACGGTGGACTTCTCCCACTGGATGTCGTAGACGAACGTCTCCAGGGACCGGGGCACTTCGCACTGCTCGACGGGCCGCAGCTGAACGAACCGGGCGACGATCTCGCTCGTGGCGCCCCGGGCGGAGACGTGCCACTGGTCGACGCCTGCCTGCGCCGGGCCGACGCCGTCGACGGGGGTGCAGTGGATGTCATAGCCGGTGTCGAGGAGGCCCTGCCCCTTGATGTGCAGGGACCGTACGCCGACCGGGACGGTGTGTGCGGCGGCCTCGACGGCGCGGTCGCTGCCCGGTGGTGCAGCCGCAGCGCTCTGCGCCTCCAGCATGGCGGTCAGAACCTGTGCGTAGGACGATCGCCGGGTGGACGCAGGGCCCTCGGGGACGAAGTGCCGGACGAGGGCCGACGCCGGTTCCGACTCCAGGTCGTGCTCGCCCTGGGGTTCCGGGTCGCGGGTGACGCGGGCCGAGGCGTAGCAGCGCCATGTGGTGCCGGGGCCGCGGGCGTGGAGGGTGATGGTTCCGTGGGTTTCGGAGGCCGGTTCCCACACCGCGGTCAGGGGGGTGCTGCCGGAGATGGCGAGCCACTGATGGATCTGCAGGTCCTCGACGGCGAGGTGGGTGACGCCCTCCCGGGCCCACAGGTCCAGGCCGGCTTCGATCACCAGCTCCGCCGCCTCGACGAGGGTCAGCACCGCTCTGCCGTGGACCGTGCTGCGGGTGCCGTGCCGACGTGTGCCGACGTCTCCCCGCCACAGCACGGCGCCGGTCCTCGGGTCGTCGATGCGGCCCCCCAGCAGAGGATGGCCGCCGGCTTCCGTCGAGTGGGTGGAGCGGGAGAACCAGAAACGTTCGTGCCGCCACGCGGGAGTGGGTAGTGCGGTGCGCGCGCCGGCGGGCCACAGCCCGGGGTTCAGCGTGACGCCGGCGAAGTGCAGCCTGGCCAGCGCGGCCCGTAGCTGAACGGCGTCGTCGGTGTTCTTGTACAGGGTCGGCACGACCAGCGCCTGGTCCCCCGCCGATGTCGCTTCGAGGCTCTCCGAGAGAGGGACGATGGCGATGGGGTGGGGCGAGATCTCCAGGAACAGGGTGTGGCCGTCCTCCGCTGCCGCTGTCACCGCCTGTTGCAGGTGCACCGGACGACGGACGTTGGCGCACCAGTAGCTCGCATCGGCTGCCGTGCCTGCGCGCGGATCATCGAGGGCTGTGCTGTACCAGGGTGTGGTGGGGGTGTGCGGGTGCAGATCGGCAAGATCTTCGCGCAGTGGCGTCACGATGGGATCGACGAAGGCCGAGTGTACGGCTGCGCCGGTCTCCAGCAGTCGGGCGAGCCGGCCCTGCTCGGTCAGCTCGTCCACCAGGTCGCGCACCGCTTGGGTCGGTCCGGCGACCGTGCAGCGTTGGGGCGAGGAATGGACGGCGATCTCGACCCCGGGAAAGCGGCTGAGGATGGCCGTCCGGGACTCCACGGGAAGCTCCACCGCGGCCGTCGCGCCTGCGTGTCCGGCTGCGAGGGAAGCGAGGTGGGCCGATCGGCGGGCGATGACGCGCAGTCCGGCGCGGTCGTCGAGAGCGCCGGCGACCACGGCGGCCGTGACCTCGCCCATCGAGTGGCCGATGACGGCGGCGGGTTCCACGCCGTAGGCCTGCATGGTCCGCGCCAGGGCCAGCTGGAGTCCGAAGAGCAGCGGCTGGAGCCGGTCCACCGTCCCGGCGGAATCGGACATGAGCATGTCGGTCAGTGAGGAGCCGGTCTCCGCGAGGAAGTTCGTATCGAGCGCGGACACCTGGGCGGCGAAGAGAGCGTCGTCGCTCAGCAGGCGCCGCCCCATGCCCTCCCACTGTGAGCCGTAACCGGAGAAGACGAAGACCGGTCGGCGCGCTGTGCTCGACTGCGCGACTCGGGCGTCGGTGCACGCGGTGACCACACCGGGCACCGTCTCCCCCCGGGCCAGCGCAGCCAGCCCGGCAGCCGCCTCGGAGCGGGTCCGCGCGACGACGGCCGCGCAGGACGGGCCACGGCGGTGCAAGGCGAGCGTGTGGGCGACGTCGGTGAGGGCCGGTGCGTCGTCGGCGGCCACCCATCGCGACAGGCTCGCGGCCACGTCGGGGAGCCGGTCCGAGGTGCGGGCGGACACCACCAGGATGTGCGGGTGGTCGGCCTCTTCGTCCTCGGCCCGCGTAGGCTGCGCGGCATTCGCAGCGGTCGGCGGCGCCTGCTCAAGTACGACGTGGGCGTTCGTACCGCCGAAGCCGAAGGCGGACACACCGGCGCGCCCCGGACGGTCCCCGGAGGTGGGCCATGCGGTCGGTTCGGTGACCACGCGCAGGCCCAGCTCGGTGAAGTCGATGTGGGGGTTGGGACTGTGGAAGTGCAGGCTGACCGGGATACGGCCGTGATGCAGGGCCAGCGCGGTCTTGATCAGGCCGATGATGCCGGCCGCGCCTTCGAGGTGACCCAGATTGCTCTTGACCGATCCGATCAACAGTGGCCGGTCGGGCTCCCTGTCACGTCCGACGACCGCTCCGAGGGCGGTCGCCTCGATGGGGTCCCCCAGCAGGGTGCCCGTCCCGTGCGCCTCGACGTAGTCGACGTCGGCCGCGTCGATGCGTGCGTCGCGCAGGGCGTCGCGCAGCAGCGCTTCCTGCGCCGCCGGGTTGGGTGCCATGAGCCCCGCCGACCGGCCGTCCTGGTTCACGGCAGTGCCCCTGATGACGGCGAGCACCCTGTCGCCGTCGCGCCGGGCGTCGGCGAGCCGCTTGAGCACGACGACGCCGCAGCCCTCACCGCGGGTGATTCCGTCCGCCGCGGCGTCGAAGGGTTTGCACCTGCCGTCCGCGGCCAGCAGGCCGGCCTGTTCGAGTGAGGCCGTGACCGAGGGGGACAGGAGCAGGTTGACTCCTGCGGCCAGTGCCGTGTCGCACTCCCGGCTGCGCAGGCTGCGGCAGGCCTGGTGTACGGCCACGAGGGAGGACGAACAGGCCGTGTCGGTGGTGATGCTGGGGCCGCGGAGGTCGAGCTGGTAGGACACGCGGTTGGCCACGATGCTGGCGGCGGCTCCGGTGCTGGTCCACGCAGTCAGTCGCGCGGGATCCGAGGTAGTCAGATGCCCGTACTCGAGGGCGCTCACGCCGACGAAGACGCCGGTGGGCGTGGACTGCAGGGCGTGGGCGGGTACACCCGCATGGTCCAGCGCCTCGCAGATGACTTCGAGCACCAGCCGTTGCTGGGGATCCATGACTTCGGCCTCATGGGGCGTGATGCCGAAGAACTTGGCGTCGAATCCCTCGATGTCGTCCAGAAAGGCGCCCCACCGTGTGGTGGATTCCATCAGGGCGGTGACGTCGGGCGCCGTGCCGGCGAAGTTCGGCCAGCGTTCTTCGGGCACCTGGCCGACGGCGTCCGTTCCCGCCGTGAGCTGCTCCCAAAACGCGTCCGGCCCATGGACGTTGCCGGGCAGGCGGCAGCCGATGCCGACGACGGCGATGGCACCGTCGTCGGTGCTGGCGGTGGTGGCCGCCTCGTCGGGCGCACGGGGCTGCCGGTCCGACTGCGCGGCATCGGCCTGGTCGGCCTTCGTCAGGGTGGCGACGAGTTGTCCAATGGTGGGGTACTCCCACAGCAGCGTGGCGGGCAGTGATCGGTCGAGCATCTTCTCCAGTTCGCCGGTCAGTCCGACGGCGTCGCGGGAGGTGAGGCCGTACTCCGCCAGAGGTCGGCCGTCATCGAGTTGATCCGGCGCGATGCCGCTGATGTTCGAGACCAACTGCACCAGTGCGTTCCGCAGTTCGGCAACGCCCGGTCCGGAGCGGCCATCCGTGGTGAAGGTGGTGGCCTGGGCGTTGTTCTCGACCGACTCCTGGTGTCCGCCTGGCTGGTTCATACGTTGTCGGTTTCCCTCTGTACGTGGGTGTCGGAGGTCCAGGCACCCCGGAGGTAGTTCTCACGGCAGGCGCTGCGGGCGACCTTCCCGCTGGTGGTGTGGGGTACGGTGCCGGGCTGGGCGAGGACGAAGTCGTGCATCGCGATGGCGTGACCGGCGGACACCGCCACGCGTACGGCGCGCGTCGCCTCGTCCCGGACCGTGTGGGGTTCCGCGAGGTCACGGGCGTGCTCAGCGACGACGACCAGGCGTTCTCCGTCGTCACCGGGGACGGAGAACGCCGCGGTGTGATGGCGGCGGATCGCCGGGTGGGCGTTCTCGACAGTGTGCTCGATGTCCTGCGGATAGTGATTGGTCCCGTCGATAATCACGAGATCCTTGATGCGACCGGTGATGTAGAGGTGCTCGTCGTGCCACAGACCAAGGTCTCCCGTGCGCAGCCAGTGATGCGTCCCCTCGCCCGGGTTGTCGCCTTGGAGGGTGGCGCGGAAGGTGGCCTCGCTCTGCTCCGGGCGTCCCCAGTAGCCGCGTCCGACGTTGGGGCCGCGCAGCCAGATCTCGCCCACGCGCCCGTCCTCCAGCCGGACGAGGTGGGCCGGGTCGACGATGGCGGCCTCCTGGTCGGTGGGCCGTCCGCAGCCGACCAGGCGGGTCACGGCCTGTCCCTCGGTGCCCTCGGCCGGCCGGGCGGTGCCGGCCGCCAGCGCGTCACGGTCGAAGGAGGTGACGGTCGGTTCCGCACCGGCCGGTGAGGCGGAAACGAACACCGTCGCCTCCGCCAGCCCGTAGGACGGGCGCATCGCCGTGGGCACCGCGCCGGCCTGGGCGAAGGCCTGCTGGAACCGCCGGAGCGTCTGCTCGGCAATGGGTTCACTGCCGTTGACCATGGCGGCGACCGATCCCAGCGACAGCTTCGCGCGCTCCTCTTCGGTGACGCGGCGCACACAGTAGTCGTACGCGAAGTTGGGGGCGGCGGTGAGCGCTCCCGGGTATTCGCTGAGCAGCCGCAGCCATCGGACGGGCTGTTGCACAAAGGCCAGCGGATCCATGAGCACGGAGTGGATGCGACCGACGACGGGAACGGCGATCGCCAGCACCAGTCCCATGTCGTGGTACAGCGGAAGCCAGCCGACGGTGCAGTTGCGCCCGGCTCGGATGTCGTACGCCTTCAGGGCCTGGCGTGCGTTGGCGCAGACGTTGGCGTGGGAGATCTCCACGCCGGACGGCATGCGGGTGGAGCCCGAGGTGTACTGCAGGTAGGCACAGTCCTCGGGGCGCGGATGAGAGGGCTCACCGCCCGTCGGTTCGGCCCCTGCCGCCCAACCCGAAAGCAGCTCCTCCTCGGTGACCACGCGCACGCGCAGGCCGTCCTGGTTGGCGCAGAACTTCTCCGCGGCCTGAAGCGAGTCGGGGCTGGTCAGGGCGAGCACCGGGTCGGCGTCGGCGAGTGCGGCGGCCAGTTTCTCCGCATGGCCCGGCAGAGCCGGGGGGAAAAGAGGAACGGCGATCGCACCGGCACACGTGGCCGCGAGGAAGCCCACGACGTAGTCCAGGTTCTGCGGACCCACGATGGCCACCCGCTCGCCGGGCGCGCCGGCGTGACGCAGAGCCGTCGCGAGCGTACGTACCCGCTGCTCCAGTTGGCGCCACGTCAGGCAGCTGGAGACGCCGTTACGATCGGTGCTGAAATCCACTAGAGTGAAAGCTTTTTCCTCGGGGGTCTGCGCCGCGGCTCGGGCGAGATGATGACTGATCGTGTCTTCCATGGTTTTCAGCACTAACTCACCGAACCTTCGTTCTCGACGGGCAACGGGACTCCTCAGCCGTCAGCCTGTCAGGCGAATTGATGACCGTCGCCGCCCATCACCCATTCCCCATGGATAGTGGCAGTGGTGAGCGATCAGCCAAGCACGGCGACATACCGAGAACGCAGCGCCACGCCGAGAGCCCGGCCCGGTCGGCGTACGGAAACCGGGCGGTTTTTTCTGGCAGCACACCGGAAACCGTAATCAGGGTGTCTCAGGTCCCCCGAGACGCGGGGAAAGGTGACAGCAGGCCAGATGGGACATGGGAGGAGCCCAGACGATGGGGGCATCCGACAACCCCCGCGTATCCGGAGACGGCTCGGCTGCCTCAGCCCGATCGGCTGCGAGGAGAAGCACTACGCCAACCAGGCAGCCGCCGAACAGGCGAACCTGAAAACAGGTCGACCCACCCTGACCAGCTAGTCAGCACCTCCCGCCCAGCGGGGGAACCGCGGGCCGGAAGTCGCGCCTGCCATGCCCACGGCGCAGAGTACGCAGAGTACGCAGAAAGGGCGCGCAGAACGTGGCGGCCCCTTACCACCGCCCGCCCCGCTCAAGGCAGGTCTCGTGAGCCGACTGCGTGTCCTCGCAATCCTCGTGGCTGTACTGGTGCCGTCCTTCATGACGGCCCTGGACAACACCATCGTCAATGTGGCGCTGCCTCAGATCCAGGCCGAACTCTCTTTGCGCGACGCCGACCTCAAATGGGTTGCGGCCATTTATCCTCTCACCCTCGCCAGCCTCCTGCTGTTGGGCGGGCATCTGGCCGACACCGTAGGGCGGCGTACGACGCTGTCGCTCGGTGTCGCCCTGTTCACCCTCGCATCGGTCGGGTGCAGTGCGTCATCCTCGGGGGTGGCGCTGATCGCCTGCCGGGGGCTGCAGGGGGCGGGCGCGGCGCTGATCCTGCCGGCCTCCCTGGCGGTCCTGTCGCACGATCTGCCGCCTCGCGCGCGCAATGCGGCATTCAGTGCCACCACCGCCGCGTTGGCTTCCGCGCTGGCCTGCGGCCCCGTGATCTCCGGTGTTATGACACAGCACCTGGGCTGGCAGTCCGTGTTCGCCATCAACACGCCACTGGGCTGCACGAGTCTCCTCGTCGGCTTCCTCGTCCCCCGGCCCGGATCCTCGCCCCGTGCCGCGTCCACGCCCTCGGCCACGCTGCCGCTCCGCGTCGTGGCGTTGGCCTGTTGCTCGCTGGCGGCCCTCGCCTACTGCCTGATCGAAGGGCCTGAACAGGGTTTCGGCAGCATTCCCCTCGCCACGGCAGGGGGCATCATCGCCGCATCGGCCGTCGGTCTTTCCTACGAACTGACATCGCGCCGGAACACCGTGCTACGACTCCTCTTCCGGCAACGCCCTTTCGTCGGCGGAGTCATTACTCAACTGCTGTGGGGTCTGAGCGTGAGCGGAGTCTATTTCTTCACGTCCCAGTTCCTGCAGAATGGCCTCGGCCTCGCCCCGACGCCAGCCGGGCTGGCATTCATTCCCGTGGCCTTCTTCCTGATCGTCACCACCCCTTTCATCGCGCGTTTGGCGCGCCGCTGGGGAGACGACCGGATCTCTGCTGCGGGTCTGGTCCTGGTCGGCCTGGGGTTGCTGATGGTCGCGCTGGGCAGCTCCGGCGGGAGTCTTGTCCATATCCTGCCCGGCCTTTCGGCCGTTGGCTTCGGCTCTGCGCTGGCCGTTCCGCTGACCACCCGCGCTCTGGAGTCCTCACCCGATCACCTTTCCGGAATCGCGGCCGGATTGTTCAGCGCCGTCCGCGAGGCGTCCGGAGTCGTCGGGATCGGTCTAGTGGGCGCCATCGTGTCGTTCGTGGAACATGCCGCCGCCGCAGCCGGAGCCGAGGACTCGGATGCCTTTCTCTCCGGCTACCAGGCCGGTCTGTGTGTGGCGTCAGCGATGGTCGGGGCAGGAGCTCCCATCGCACTGTGGGCGCTTCGACACCGCAGAGGTACACCAGAAGGCGGCAGGGGAGCGTCCGAATTCACCTCGAAGCCAGGACCGTAACGGGGCAGACCCGCCGGAGCCGGTCAGCCTTCGACCCCGGTGGTGGTGTGGGCGGCGCCGACCGGCTTGGATTCGGGGGAACCGCGCTGGACGAGGTAGACGGTGCCGAAGATGTAGAGGAAGAACTGCAGGAACTCCGGCTGCCAGTTCTCGGTGACGTCCACGGCGAAGTCCGAGGACGTCAGGTACTCGCCGAAGCTGAGCGGCTGGAGGCTTTCGACCGTCATCTGTTCGTTGAACTCGGCGTGCCCGGCGATGGCCTGGCAGACCAACACCACCAGGAAGGCGATGCCAAAGGCGACGGTCAGGCTGTTCTCCCGCCAGAACCCTCTGCGCGGTTCGCGGCTGTCGGTCATCGCTGGAGCACCCCGATGATGACGAAGTAGCCGAGCCCGCCGAGGATGACCACCAGGGTGGTGACGAAGAGGATCCGCACCCTCACGCCCCCTTGATCAGGCAGTCGTAGGGCTGGTCGGGCCTCGGTGTGCAGCCGGCGGCCACCACTTTCCAGCCGGCGGTGAACAGCGACAGGAACAGGGTGTCGCCCGCCATCCGCACCATCGCCTGCCGCCCATACGCCTCGATGCCCTGGATCCCGCGCGTTGAGGAGCCAGCTGCAGGCCGTGGCCGCCGTGAACTCCAGGCTGGGCCCGGATTTCCAGCTGCTCACCAGCATCGAGTGCGACATCCTCGACGACGGCTCACTGGACCAGGACGAAGACCTGCTCGCCCGGCTCGACATCGTCGTGGCATCCGTGCACTCCAATCTCCGCTCGGAACCGGAACCGATGACCGCCCGCCTGGTGACCGCAGTGCGCAACCCGCATGTCGACGTCCTGGGGCACTGCACGGGACGGATCATCACCGGCCGGGGACGCCCCCAGTCCCGCTTCGACGCCGAGGCCGTGTTCGCCGCCTGCGCGGAGGCCGGTACCGCCGTGGAGATCAACTGCCGGCCCGAACGGCGCGACCCCCCGGACGACCTGCTCCTACAGGCGGCCGCCGCGGGCTGCCGGTTCGCCGTGGACACCGACGCCCACGCCCCCGAACAGCTGCACTGGCAGAGCACGGGTTACGCACGCGCGGCACGGGTCGGCCTGGGAGCGGACCGGCCTACGCCAGGCCCCCGAACTGCCGAGTGCCCCCGGCGAAGCGGTCCAGCCCCGTCGGAGAGAAGCGCACATGCACCGACGTACCCCGCCGGGGTAATGTCGGAGCTCATCCCTCGAGACAGCAGCGATCGAAAGGCAGAGCGGTGGGTAGCGGACAGCAAGGCAGACGGGGCGTCCCCCGGCTCCTGGCAGTGTGCGCAGTCCTGCTCGGCCTGTTCCTCATGCACGGCACGCCGGCCACTGCCGCCGAGGGCTGTCACAGTGCAATGTCCCACGTCATTCCCATGACCGACGGCCACGACCATGCGGCAATGAGCCCGGCGGCCGAGGCCGCCGCCGGTCATGGAGCGACCCTCAAGGCCTCCCCGATGCCGGGAACGGGCGGATGGTCCTGCGTCTCCACCCCCGCACACGAACGGATTCCGCCGCCTGCCCCCGGCCTCCTGGCCGTGGCCGGCCTCGGGGCGCTCATGGCAGGGCTGCCGGCGCGCCTGCGGGCAGCCAGAGGCGGGGCCGGATGGCGCGGCCCACCTGACGGCGGGCGAGATCTACTGAATCGGGTCTGCATCGCGCGGACGTGACCGGCACCGCCGAGCCCCGACCACCGGCCGGGCTCAAGCGCCGCCCCTTCACGTTCCCGCGCGCCATCGCTGTGGTGCGCCCACCCGGAGAGACCCCGACAGATGTTCGCTTCCCACCGCTTCACCGTCCGGCGCCGCGCTCTTGCCGCGGCCGGCACCGCCGTGGCCCTGGCCCTTGCCCTGGCCGCCTGCGGTTCGTCCGACGGCTCCTCGGCCATGCCCGGCATGAACCACGGCAGCACCCACTCCTCCGCCTCGCCGAGCGCATCGTCGCCGATGGGTGACATGCCCGGCATGGATCACATGGCCGCGGCGGGCCCGGGCCTGTCCGACAGCCAGGACGGCTACCGCCTCACCTCCCCGGAGACGACCCTGGCGTCCGGCAAGCCGGGCGCGTACCGGTTCACGATCAGCGGTTCGGACGGCAATCCGGTCACCGTGTTCACGCTCGAGCAGACCCAGCGGATGCACTTCTACGCCATCCGCTCCGACCTGACCGGCTTCCAGCACATCCACCCCGTCATGGCCCCCGACGGCACCTGGACCGCCGACCTGGCCGCCCTCACGCCCGGCACCTGGCGGATGTTCACCTCCTTCACCCCGGACAGCGGGAGCGGCAAGGGCAAGGACCTGGTGCTGTCGCGCACGGTGACCGTGCCCGGCAACGCCGCCGACACCCCGCTGCCCGCACCGGCGACCACGGCCGAGGTCGACGGGTACACCATCACCGTCAAGGGCCGGCCCATGGCGGGCATGGCGCACCCCCTCACCGTCTCGGTCACCAAGGACGGCAAGCCCGTCGCCGACCTCCAGCCGTACCTGGACACCTACGCCCACCTGACCGCCTTCCACGAAGGCGACCAGGCGTTCGCCCACCTGCACCCGACCACAGAGGTCACCGGCGACAACGGCGGGCCGGACCTCGCCTTCCACGCGGAGCTGCCCACCGCGGGCAACTGGCGGCTGTTCCTGCAGTTCCAGACCGGCGGGAAGCTCCACACCGCCGCCCTGACCCTGAACATCGGCTGAACCCGGCGGGCGTCGCCCAGAAGGGCGGCGCCCGGCCCGGCCACACGGTCGGCATCAAGGGTCGGAGCATCGGCTTCTCCCCACGCCACGGGATGCCCCGAAGGTGTTTGCGCGCCACGCTGGTGGTGAACCGCATGATGCCGGGGGTCTCTTCCAGGCGCGGCTGCCCCGGCCCGCCGGCCCGCGGCGCGAAGGAGGCTGCCGCGATGTCCAGCACTGTCAAAGACATGCTCGCCACCTACCCCGCCGACCTCGGCGATGTCGACCAGGCGAAGCTGACCCGCTGCATCGAGGAGTGCATCGCCTGTGCGCAGGCGTGTACGGCATGCGCGGACGCGTGCCTTTCCGAGGGAATGGTCGGCGATCTGGCCAAGTGCATCCGCACCGACATGGACTGCGCCGACATCTGCAGCGCCACCGCCGCGGTCCTCTCCCGCCACACCGGCTACGACGCCAACATCACCCGCGCGATCCTCACCGCCTGCGCCACCGCCTGCAAGGCCTGTGCGGACGAATGCGCCCGCCACGCCGACATGCACGAGCACTGCCGCATCTGCGCGGAAGCGTGCCGCTCCTGCCAGCAGGCGTGCGACGGCCTCCTCGGGGCCCTCGGCTGAAACCCGCGCCCGAAGCCGGAAGGAGTCCAAGCTCTCGCGGACCGCAGCCGGCTCGGCCAAGGACCGCTGACCTGCCAGGAGATGGCCGCCCGCTGCGGCCTTGACCCAGTGCTGGGCGGCGGCACGGTCGCCGACGTCCGCTGCGGTGACCGTCACCCCGGGGGCAGGCCAAGTGTGTCGACCACGGCGTGCCGCTTCTGGCCGTTGATCAGCTTGCTGCCGTCGAAGCCCCGGCTGTCGGCGCCGACCACCGCATCCGCCTTGACCGTGCTCGGCCACCTCGCACCGCATGCCGGAACCCGGCGCGACGGCGCCGGTGAGGCAGAGGACAGCGCCCCGGGCCCAGCAGGCGGCGTAAGACCGGCCGGCCACATGTGTGGCGCGCCGTCCACGGACCGCCGGTTGGCGGATCACGACGGGCGCACGGCCGCGCTCCCCGATTGGATGGGCGAGAACTCGGGGACCGGAGAGGACTGGCACAACGACCGTGACGTTGGAGATCGACTACAAGGCGCTGTTCGTGGCCACGCCCAGCCCGTACCTGGTCCTCGGCCCCGATCTGGTGATCGTCGATGTCAACGAGGCTTACCTGCGGGCTACCAGCCGTAGCCGGGAGGAGCTGGTCGGGCAGTACCTGTTCGACGCCTTCCCCGACAATCCGGCGGACCCGAGCGCGGACGGGGTGCGCAACCTGGACGCCTCCCTGCACCGGGCCCTGCGCTCGAAGGAGCCGGACGCGATGGCGGTGCAGAAGTACGACATCGCCGTCCCCGGCCGGCCCGGGGTGTTCGAGGAGCGGTGGTGGTCTCCGATCAACACCCCAGTGCTGGGCCCGGACGGGCAGGTGGCGTGGATCATCCACCGGGTGGAGGACGTGACCGAGTTCGTGCTGTCCCACACCGGCCGCCCGTCCGGCGGCGGGGGCGGGGCGCTGTCCGGGCGGGAGGCGATGGAGGCCGAGCTGTACGCGCGGGCGCGCGAGCTGCTGCGACTGAACGAGGAACTGCACCAGGCCCACGCCCGGGAGCGCCAGATCGCCGTCACCTTGCAGGAAGCCATGCTCCACTCACCGGATCTGGCCCGGCATCCCGATATCGCGGTGCGCTACCTGCCCGCCGCCGGGTCCTTGAACGTGTGCGGCGACTGGTACGACGTCGTCGACCTGCCCGACGGCGGCTTCGCCGTCGCGGTCGGTGACGTCGTCGGGCACGGCCTGGAAGCGGCCGCCGTCATGGGCATGCTCCGCAGCGCGCTGTCCGCCGCGGTCCGGGCGTTGCCCGAGCCGGCCAGGTCGCTGGAGGTCCTGGGCCTGTACTCCCGGTCCGTCGAGGGGGCGCTGGCCACCACAGCCCTGCAGGCGGTCATCGACGCCGGCAGGCGAACGATCACCTACAGCAGCGCCGGTCATCCCCCGCCGATCCTGTTGCACCCCAACGGCACCTGCGACCTGCTGGACCAGGCCACCGACCCGCCGCTGGGCGCGCGCCCCCAGCACGCCTCACGGCCCCAGGCCGGCCTGTCCTACACCCCCGGCGACACGCTCGTTCTGTATACCGACGGGCTCATCGAACGACGGGGCGAGGACATCGACGCCGGTCTGCACCGGCTCATGGACGCCCTGGCCCGCTACGCCCAGTACGGCACCGAACGCCTCGCCGACGCGCTGCTGGCCCGCCTCGGCGTGGTCAGCGGCGCCCGCGACGACATCGCCCTGATCATCGTGCGCCTGTGACACCCGACAGCACGCCGCCACTCGTCCGGCCGGCGCAGATCGGCCACATCCCGATCGTTCGCCTGACCGCGACAGCACAGACCCACCGCCCGCCCCGTCACGACGCGGCCAGCTAGGGTGTGGCTGAGCTGTGCCGACACCTCCGATGCACGATTCGCAGACCCGCTGGGCGGGGCGGACCATGGGAAGTGATCCATGTGTCCGATCGCGGAGGTGAACTGCGATAACGCTGCCCGTACACCGCCGGCCCGGCCGGCTCTGAGACGGCCAGGCCGCCGCACGTCGAGATCAGCGGAAGCTGACCGCAGCGCGGAGGAGGAACATCGACTCCGTACGGGGCGCCGACGAGCGGCGCTCCGACCATGCCGAACGGCAGGCCGGGTGCGCCGACACACGCGGTCCGCGCGGTGGGCGCGCGGGCGCGCGGGCGCGCGGGACGAGCCCGACCCGGCTGGTGACGCCGAAACCCATTGCGCCGTACCGCCCCTTGGCGCCGACAGCGCCCCTGCGCCGAGCAGTCGGTTCCCGGCACGGCGTCCGGGCTCGCGGAGGTGAAACGATGACACCGAAGACCATGCGTGCGGCGCGTTTTTCCCGCGAAGGCCGCCGACTGCGGGTGGCGGAGGTGCCGGTTCCGGCTCCGGGGGCGGGCGAGGTAGTGGTCCGCGTCGAAGCCTGCGGCATCTGCCTGTCGGACGTCCACATGATCGACGGCACTCTGCCCTGTCCGCTGGAGCAGGTCACCCCCGGCCACGAGCCGGCGGGCACGGTCGCCCGGTTGGGGTCCGGGGTGCCGTTCTGGCAGCCGGGTCAGCGAGTGGTCATCGCGCCCGGAAGGGGCTGCGGTACGTGTCGCCACTGCGGGGACGGCCAGCCCTGCCTCGCCCCCCAGGTGATGGGGCAAGACTGGGACGGAGCCTGGGCCGAGTACGTCACCGCCCCGTACCAGACGCTGGTAGAGGTGCCCGACAGCGTGCCGATCGAGCAAGCGGCGATCTGTGCCGACGCGGTGGCCACACCGTTCTCCGGGCTCATCGACCGCGGTGGCCTGCGCCCGGGCGAGACCGTCGGTGTGTGGGGCGTCGGCGGCCTCGGTGTCCACGCCGTCCAGATCGCCCGCCTGGCCGGTGCGAGCCTGATCATCGCCGTGGACACCCTGGAAGCCGCCCGCCGGCGGGCCCTGGAGGCCGGAGCCGACCACGCGCTGGACCCCCGTACGGGCGGGTTCCGCGAGGAGGTCCTGAAGCTGACCGACGGTGAGGGACTGGAGTTGGCGGTCGAGTTGTCGGGGGTCGGCAGCGCGCTGGACCAGGCGGTCTCCAGTCTCGGCCGGCACGGGCGGGCGGTCATGATCGGCATGTCGCCGGAGTCGATCCACCTCGCCGAGAGCACGGTCCTCTTCGGCTGGTACAACCACTCCGTCCTCGGCCACGACGGGTACACCACGCGCCATCTCACCCGCCTGATGCGCCTGCTGGCCTCCGGGCGTCTCGATCTGACGCGCTCGGTCTCCGACGTACTGCCCCTGGAAGAGATCACCCGGGGTGTCGAGCGACTGCGGACGAAGGAGGGCAACCCCGTCCGCATCGTGGTCAAGCCGTAGCCAGGACAGCGACCCGTAGAGCGTGGAGAGCTCATCGGTCGATGCCGGTACGGCGGGCACGGGCGACTGAGTCCGGAACCGCCCGGAGGTCCCCTCCGGTTGCCGTGGCTCAGGGCCCCGGCGATGGTGGAAAGCGGGGTTCCGGGGCCGGCGAAATTCGGGCAAGCCCAATGGAGGTGCACGGAGATGAGATGGCGACTCGCGAGCGCCGCAACAGCGGGCGCTGCTGCGGTTCTCATGATGCTCGGCGCGTGTTCCGATGACTCGACTCCCGCACAGACGCCCACCACCCAGGCCTCGTCGCAGTCGGTGACGCCGTCCAGGACGGCTTCCGGGCCGATCCCCACATATCCGGGCGCAACCGTGGTCAGCCACGTCGGTGGGTTCACGCTGCTGCACACCGACGACTCGGTCAGCAAGGTGGGTTCGTTCTATGTGGACGCTCTCGCCCGGGACGGATGGACCACGGTCTCCAAATATCAAGGGGAGTTCAGTGTCAACCTCATGGCCAGGCGGGACGGCAAGGGAGTAACCGTCCAGGTCAGCCCGACCGGTTCGGGCACCTCGATCTCCATCACGACCTACTCCGTGTAGCAGTGACCGGATCGGCCCGGCGCCGGACGGCCAGACCACCGGCGGCCCGGCGCTCCTCCAGGAGCACCGCGGGGAGCCCCGCGGGGGCGAGCTGCCGGCAGCACATGGCCCCCACCTTCACCACCAACGACGGGCTCACCCACGTGGGCTTCCCGGCGAAGGACTGCCTGCCCCAGTTCACCGCAGAGCGGCAAGGCGCGTTCGACCGGTTCATCGGGTGCCTGCCGGGCGCCGCAGCTGCCCCGGGCTGCCCGGCACGCGGTGCGTCATGCGCTGCGGCTGTTCCCCGAAGCCCGCATGCCCCTGGCACGAGCGGTCCTGGACCCCATGTCGGAACCGAAGAGATCGAGGACCTCGAGAGCGAGGCCCGGCTGGGAGGCTGAGGACAGTACGCCTCCGCCGAATGTCGAGTTTATGGCGCTGTCACCTGGCAGCGGTCCGGCGATGACTACGCCCGGCAGGTCCATCAGCTCGCTGCGTTGCTGAAACGCCAAGTCGGCCTGGCCACAGGACAGCAGGCTTCCGGCCGGCACGCCCGGCGGTGCCTGGACAAGCCGGCCGGCGAGCGCGTCGGCAAGACCCAGCCGGCTGATCAGATCGATCAGGTCCGTCCCGCTGGGACCGGTGGAGTAAGCGATCTTCTTCGCGGACCGCAGAACGGCCCGCAGGTCGGATTCCGAGTCGAGCACCGGAACCGGTGAGCCCTCTGGCACGGCGGCGACGACCTGGGAGGTCCACAGCGGTCGCGCCGTGCCTGCCAGAAGAAGTCCCTCCTTCTCCAGCGCGGCCAGCGCTCCGTCAGCGAGCACGAGCAGATCGGCCTCGGCGCCCTCGCGCACCCGCCGCGCGATCTCGACCCCGCCGGCGGCCTCGAAACGCACGGGGAGTCCGTGCACGAGCCGGATGTGCTCGGACAGCTCGGCCAGCAGCGGTCGTGTCGCCATCGAGGACAGCCCGGAGATCACTCTGTTCACGTCGCCTCCTTGGTGTCCGGCAGATGGTACGGCGCTCGGTGCGGGCTGCCCAACGCGGATTTGCGAGACTGACCGCGTGAGCGCAACCGGGAGCACAGCAGCAGGAAAAGTCCTCGAGGTGCTCGCGGCCTTCGACCGCGAGCACGCGTCGCAGACACTGTCGGAGATCGCCCAGCGCACCGGACTGGCCCTGAGCACGACGCACCGCGTGGTCGCCGAGCTGGCGGGGTGGGGAGCATTGGAGCGCGGGGAGGACGGGTCGTGGCACGTCGGGCTGAGGCTGTGGGAGATCGCCTCGGGATGCCCGCGCACCCAGATCCTGCGTGACGTGGCGCTGCCGTTCATGCAGGACCTCTACGAGGCGACGCACGAGAACGTCCAACTCGCGGTACGTGAAGGCACGGAGCTCGTGTTCATCGAGCGGATCGCCGGGCATCGGTCGGTGGAGCTGCTGACGATGGTGGGAACCCGTTTCCCGATCGGCTCCACCGGGATGGGGCGGGTTCTGCTGGCCCACGCGCCGCCGGACATCCAGGAGGAGGTCCTCGCATCACCTCTGCGGGCCTGGACCCCGCACACCGTCACCGACCCGAAGACGCTGCGGGCGCAGTTGGACCGGATCCGCCGCGAACAGGTCTTCGTCAGCGACCGGCAGCTCTCGCAGAGCACGGTCGCGGTGGCCGCTCCTGTACGTATCGGCCGCAACGGTCCTGTCAGCGCCACTTTGGGGATCGTGATCACGGCACGCGGTGCGAGCCGTGCGCGCGGGCTGCGTGAACCGCTGCTGAGGGCCGCATACGGGATCTCCGACGAGCTCGGCCGGCGTACCCGCCCCTCTGCCTGATGCACCTGCCTGCTTCCGCCTGACGGAAAGGCCAGAGACCGGCCGATGCCCTGGGTGTCAACGTTCGACGTGTTCGGAACGTTCACAGTTGCTCAGGAGATGCCATGGCCGACGCCGTCGTCGACACCGTTGCCTCGGTTCCCGTCGCAGTCATCGGCGCCGGCCCAGCGGGCCTGATGCTGGCGCACCGGCTGGGGAGTGCCGGAGTCGACGCGATCGTGCTCGACACCCGTACCCGGCGTGAGATCGAGACGACTCAGCGGGCCGGAATCCTGGAGGCCGATGCGGCCCGCGACCTCGTCGAGACCGGCGTCTGCGACCGGATCCTGCGCGAGGGCCGCGAACACGAAGGCACCGAGCTGCGGTTCGGCGGCCGGGCGCACCGGATCGACTTCAAGGCTCTGGTCGGCGAGTCCGTCTGGCTCTACCCGCAGACCGACGTGTTCATCGACCTGGCCGACGCGCGGGAACGCGACGGCGGCACGGTCCACTTCGGCGTCAGCGACACCGAGGCTCTCGACGTCACGACCACCGCTCCACGGGTCCGGTACACCGCTGCCGACGGATCTCGGCACGAGATCCGCGCACGGTACGTGGTCGGCGCGGACGGATCCCGCAGCATGTGCCGCAACCTCGTGCCCGAAGACCGGCGGGTGCGGTACGGCAAGGAGTATCCCTTCGCCTGGTTCGGCATCATGACCGAGGCGCCGGCGAGCGCGCCGGAGCTCGTCTACGCCCACTCCGAGCACGGCTTCGCGCTGATCAGCCAGCGGACCGAGACCGTGCAGCGGATGTACTTCCAGTGCTCCCCCGGCGAATCCGTCGACGCCTGGCCGGAGGACCGCATCTGGGAGACGCTCCAGGCCCGGGTGGCCGGCGAGGACGGCTTCCGGCTCAAGGAGGGGCCGGTCCTGGAGAAAACCGTTCTGAGGTTCCGCTCGTTCGTGCAGGAACCGATGCGCTGGGGCTCGATGGCGCTCGCCGGCGATGCTGCCCACACCGTGCCACCGACCGGCGCCCGCGGGCTCAACCTCGCGCTGCACGACGTGAGGGTCCTGACCGAGGTGCTCCTGCGGGCGCTCGGACCGGCGGGCGGGGCCGCGCTCGACGAATACCAGCCACGCGCCCTGCAGCGGGTGTGGCGGGCGCAGAACTTCTCCCACTGGATGACCCAGTTGTTGCACACCGCGCCGGGCGGGTCGCCGTTCGACCTGAGGCGCCAGCTCGGCGAGCTGGACAACGTGGTGGGCACCCGCGCCGGCCGCACCTACCTCGCCGAGCAGTACACCGGCTGGCCCGTCGGTTCCCAGGGCTGACCCCGACGACTCCCAGGAGACCTCATGATCATCGACTGTCACGGGCACTTCACCACGGCTCCGCCCCAGCTGGCGCGGTGGCGGAACCGGCAGGTGGCGGCAGTCGGCTCCCCCGCGGAGGCCCCCGACCCCGACGACTTGGTCATCACGGACGACGACCTGCGGGAGGCGATCGAGGGCAACCAGCTGCACCTCATGGACGAGCGCGGCAGCGACCTGACGGTCTTCTCCCCGCGGGCCAGCTTCATGGCCCACCACATCGGCGACTTCCGGGTTTCCTCGACGTGGGCGCGGATCTGCAACGACCTCGTCCACCGCGTCAGCACGCTCTATCCCGACCGCTTCGCGATGGGCGCGATGCTGCCGCAGTCCCCCGGCGTCGACCCGTCGACCTGCCTGCCGGAACTGCGCCGCGCGGTCGAGGAGCTCGGGGCGGTTACCGTCAACCTCAACCCGGATCCGTCGGGCGGCAAGTGGACCGCACCGCCTCTGACGGACCGCAGCTGGTACCCGCTCTACGAGGCGATGGCCGAGTACGACATCCCCGCGATGCTCCACGTCAGCACCTCGTGCAACCCCGCCTTCCACACCACCGGCGCGCACTACCTCAACGCGGACACCACGGCGTTCATGCAGCTCGTCCAGGGCGACCTGTTCTCCGACTTCCCGACCCTCCGGTTCGTCATCCCGCACGGCGGCGGCGCCGTCCCGTACCACTGGGGACGATTCCGCGGCCTGGCGATGGCGCTCGGCAGGCCGGACCCGGAAGCGCTGTTCGACAACGTCTTCTTCGACACCTGCGTCTACCACCAGGCCGGCATCGACCTGCTGACCCGAGTGATCCCCAGCCGGTCCGTCCTCTTCGCCAGCGAGATGATCGGCGCGGTCCGCGACATCGACCCGCGCACCGGTCACCACTTCGACGACACGAAGCGGTATGTCGACGCCACCCCGCACCTCTCGGACGAGGAGCGCGCCGCCGTCTACTCCGGCAACGCCCTGCGCGTCTACCCCCGACTCGCCGCCCGGCTCACCTCCGCCGGCCACTGACCCACTGACCCACTGACCCAGGAGAAGGACACATGGAACACACCCGGCTCGGTGTCGTCCAGACTGCGATCACCCGCGCCGACCCGCAGGACGTCGCCGCACTGTCGCAGTTCGGCGTCGCGACCATCCACGAGGCGATGGGCCGGGTCGGCCTGATGCGCCCCTACCTGCGCCCGATCTACCCGAAGGCCCAGATGTGCGGCACGGCCGTGACCGTGCTGCTCCAGCCCGGCGACAACTGGATGCTGCACGTCGCCGCCGAGCAGGTCCAGGACGGGGACGTGGTGGTGGCGGCCTGCACGACGGAGTCCGAGGACGGCTTCTTCGGCGAGCTGCTCGCCACCTCCTTCCGCGCACGCGGCTGCCGCGGGCTCGTCATCGACGGCGGCGTCCGGGACACAGCCGACCTGGAGAACATGGATTTCCCCGTCTTCTCCCGGGCGATCAATGCCAAGGGCACGGTCAAGGCCACCCTCGGCTCGGTCAACGTCCCGGTCGTCTGCGCCAACGCCCTCGTCCGGCCCGGCGATGTCGTCGTGGCGGACCGCGACGGCGTCGTGGTGGTGCCGCGCGAGCGGGCCACCGAGGTCGCCGAGGCGGCGGCGCGGCGGGAGGCCAACGAGGAGAGCAAGCGCGCCCAGTTCCGCGTGGGCGAGCTCGGCCTGGACCTGTACGGCATGCGCGGCCCGCTGGCCGAGCTCGGGCTGCGCTACGAGGACTGACGATGATGACGAGCTTCGAGAGGACTCCCGGCTGGCTGGACTGGTACGCCGATCCGAGCCGCCCTCGCTTCCGGATCCCCGAGGGTGCCGTCGACGCGCACTGCCACGTCTTCGGGCCGGGCGTCGAGTTCCCGTACGCGCCGGAGCGGAAGTACACCCCCTGCGACGCGTCGAAGGACCAGCTCTTCGCGCTCCGCGACCACCTGGGTTTCGCCCGGAACATCGTGGTCCAGGCGACCTGCCATGGCGCCGACAACCGCGCGATGGTCGACGCGCTGCGGGCTTCGAAAGGCATGGCCCGGGGCGTGGCGACGGTACGGCCCGACGTCTCCGATGAGGAGCTGCGCGAGCTGCACGAGGCGGGGGTGCGCGGCGTGAGGTTCAACTTCGTCAAGCGGCTCGTCGACACAGCCCCGCGACAGGACCTCATGGACGTCGTCGGGCGGATCGCACCGTACGGGTGGCACGTCGTCGTCTACTTCGAGGCCGCCGACCTCGCCGGCCTGCGCGACTTCTTCCTGTCCGTACCAGTGCCGCTGGTCATCGACCACATGGGCCGGCCGGACACCTCCAAGGACCCGGACGGCGCCGAGTTCGAGACGTTCCTCGACTTCATGCGGGCCCGGCCCGACATCTGGTGCAAGGTCACCTGCCCGGAGCGGCTGACGCTGAGCGGCCCACCGGCCCTCGACGGCGAGCATGAGGCGTACCGCGATGTCGTCCCGTTTGCCCGGCGCGTGGTCGGGGAGTTCCCCGACCGGGTGTTGTGGGGCACGGACTGGCCTCACCCGAACCTCGTCTCCCACATGCCCGACGACGGTCTGCTCGTCGACTTCATCCCGCACATCGCACCGGCGCCGGACCTGCAGCAGAGGCTCCTCGTCGAGAACCCCATGCGCCTGTACTGGCCGGACGCCGGCTGACCCGCCCACGACCGGAGGCCACCATGTCACTGGACAAAACCTACAAGTTGGTGCCGGGCACCACGATCTTCGACACCGAACAGTCCGCCAAGGGCTACCACCTCAACCAGTTCTGCATGTCGCTGATGACGGCGGAGAACCGCGCCCTGTACCTCGCCGGCGAGCGCACCTACCTGGATGCGTGGCCGCTGCGGGAGGAACAGAAGCGAGCGCTGCTCGACCGCGACCTCAACGCCGCCGTGGACGAGGGCGGAAACATCTACTTCCTCGCCAAGTGGGGTGCCACGCTGGGGCTTTCGTTCCAGCAGATGGCGGGTTCGATGACCGGTATGACCGAGGCGGAGTACCGCGCCATGATGGTCGGCGGCGGCCGCTCCGTCGAGGGCAACCGCATCGACCACGCCGTCCTGGAGGCGGCGCACGCCGACCAGGCACCCCCCGCCGAGCACGCCACCGTCACCGGCGCGGTCTTCACTTCTCATGTGCCGGCCATCGGCGCGGCGATGGACCACGGCAAGACCGAAGAGCCGTATTGGAAGCCGGTCTTCGAGGGGTACGAGTTCTCCAAGGAGTGGGAGCGGGAAAACCTGCCCGATGTGATCTTCCTGGTCTACAACGACCATGCGTCCGCGTTCGACCTGACGTTGATCCCGACGTTCGTACTCGGCACCGGCGCGGCCTACGCCACCGCCGATGAGGGGTACGGGCCCCGCCCCGTCCCCGGCATCGAGGGCGACCCCGACCTGGCCGCGCACATCGCGCACTCGCTCGTCAGGGACGACTTCGACCTCACGCTCGCCAACGAGATGAGCGTCGACCACGGCCTGACCGTCCCGCTGTCGCTGATGTTCGGGGACGTCGAGAAGTGGCCGTGCAAGGTCATCCCATTCCACGTCAACGTGGTGCAGTACCCCGTGCCCTCGGGCGCCCGGTGCTTCCGGCTCGGTCAGGCGCTGCGCAAGGCGATCGAGTCGTACGACAGACCGCTGAAGGTCCAGGTCTGGGGCACCGGCGGCATGAGCCACCAGCTCCAGGGCCCGCGCGCCGGTCTGATCAACCAGGAGTGGGACAACGCCTTCCTCGACCGGCTGATCGCCGACCCGGCCGGCCTGGCACAGGTCCCGCACCTGGAGTACGTCGAGGAAGCCGGCTCGGAGGGCATCGAGCTGGTCATGTGGCTGATCGCCCGCGGGGCGATGAGCGACGTGGACGGGTCCGGACGGGTCGACGTCAAACACCGCTTTTACCATGTGCCGGCGTCCAACACGGCCGTCGGCCATCTGATCCTCGACAACCACCCCCGGGCTCAGGAGCCCGCCGAAGGAGTGAACTGACATGACCGACGATCGAGCCCTCAGGATCGCCCTGGCCGGCGGCGGCGCCTTCGGCGCCAAGCACGCGGCCGCGCTCCGGCGCATCGAGGGTGTCGAGGTGACCGCCGTCGTGAGCAGCAGCCTCGAACGCGCGCAGAAGTTCGCCGCGGAGCAGGGTGTGGGCCGCGCCGTCGCCTCCCTGGACGAGGTGCTGGCGATGGACGACATCGACGCTGTCATCCTCGCCACCCCCACGCAGCTGCACGCCGCGCAGACGCTGGCCTGCCTCGAAGCGGGCAAGCACGTCCAGGTCGAGATCCCGCTCGCCGACTCGCTCGCGGACGCCGAGGCGTGCCTGGCGGCGCAGCAGCGCACGGGGCTCGTCGCGATGGTGGGCCACACCCGCCGCTTCAACCCCAGCCACCAGTGGGCACGCCGGCGGATCGAGGCGGGCGAGTTCGCCGTCCAGCAGATGGACGTGCAAACGTACTTCTTCCGCCGGAAGAACCTCAACGCGCTCGGCGAGCCGCGCTCCTGGACCGACCACCTGCTGTGGCACCACGCCGCGCACACCGTCGATCTCTTCGCGTACCAGACCGGCTCGCCGGTCGTGCAGGCCAACGCCGTCCAAGGCCCCATCCACCCCGGGCTGGGCATCGCGATGGACATGTCGATCCAGCTGCGCGCGGCGAACGGTGCCATCTGCACCCTGTCGCTGTCGTTCAACAACGACGGTCCGCTCGGTACGTTCTTCCGCTACATCGGCGACACCGGAACCTACCTCGCCCGCTACGACGACCTCGTCACCGGCAAGGACGAGCCGATCGACGTCAGCCGCGTCGACGTGTCGATGGACGGCATCGAGCTCCAGGACCGCGAGTTCGTCGCCGCCATCCTTGAGGGCCGCGAACCGAACTCCTCCATCGCCCAGGTCATGCCCTGCTACCGGACGCTGGCGGCCCTGGAGGAGCAGCTCAACGCCGCCTCGGCCTCGTAACCCGGGAAGGGGCCGGTCACACCACGAGAACGAGCTCACCGTGCCGGCCACCACGTACAAGTGGTGGCCGGCACGGTGAGCTCGTTCTCGTGGTGCGGTCAGGCGTAGTGGCGGTAGACGGCCTCGGCGACGCAGGCCGGCTTGTCACTGCCCTCGACCTCGACGGTGAAGGTGACCGGCATCTGCACGCCGTTGCCCTTGACCTCCTCCACCGTGCCGACGACGCCGTGGAGACGGATCCTCGCGCCGACGCGGACGGGGCTGGGGAACCGGACCTTGTCCAGGCCGTAGTTGACGCTCATCTTGGTTCCGGTGATGCCGAGCAGCTCGCCGAAGAGCGGGATGATCAGGGAGAGAGTGAGGTAGCCGTGGGCGATGGGGCCGCCGAAGGGCCCGTCCGCGGCCTTCTCCGGGTCCGTGTGGATCCACTGGTGGTCGTCGGTGGCGTCGGCGAAGGTGTTCACCCGGTCCTGGGTGATCTCCAGCCACTCGGTGCGGCCGAGGTCGGCTCCGCTGAGGGAGGTGAGTGCGTCGAGACCGTCGGCGATGGCGATGGGCATGCGGAAACCTTTCGATGGGGCGGGCGACGCTGAACGCGCCCTGGGCGAACGTCTTGCGCGAAGGCCGGTCACGGTTGGGGGAGTTCGGCGGGACCGGTCGTGAAGGTGTCGCGGACGGCGGACTTGACGATCTTGCCGGAGGCCGTACGGGGCAGGCCGCCCGTGAGGACGACCGACTTCGGGATCTTGTACTTGGCGAGCCTGCCCCGCAGGTGGCCGAGGAGGTCTTCCTCGCCGGCGCCGGCGCGGGCCCCGGGCTTGAGGACGACGACGGCCCGGCCGACCTCGCCCCAGACCGGGTCGGGGATGCCGATGACCGCGCATTCGGCGACGGCGGGGTGGTCGAGGAGTGCGTCCTCGACCTCGGCCGGGTAGACGTTCTCTCCGCCGGAGACATACATGTCCTTGACCCGGTCGACGAGGTAGGCGTAGCCGTCGGCGTCCGTCCGGGCGATGTCGCCGGTGCGCAGCCAGTCGCCGTCGGTGAAGGCGGCCGCGGTGTCCTCGGGCCGGTTCCAGTAGCCGGTCATGACGTGGGGGCCCTGGACGAGGACCTCGCCGCGTTCGCCGGGTGCGGTGTCGCTGCCGTCGGGCCGGACGATGCGGGTGTCGGTGAAGAAGTGCGGGACGCCCGCGGAGCCGGCCTTGGCGGCCGCCTGCTCCCGGTCGAGGAAGAGGACGCCGGGGGACGCCTCGGTCATGCCGTAGCCCTGGCTGAAGGCGAGGCCGCGGTCGATGTACGCGGCTATGGTGCGGGCCGGGACCGGTGCGCCGCCGCAGTTGAGGGTGCGCAGGCTGGAGAGGTCGGTGCTCGCCCAGCGCGGCCGGGCGGCCATGGCGTCGTACATCGTCGGGACGCCGAACAGGTACGTGACGCGCCGGCGTTCGACGGTGTCGAGGACCAGGTCGGCGTCGAAGGCCGAGAGCAGAACCACCAGGCCGCCCTTGAGGAAGGTGGGCAGGCAGGTCATGTTGAGGGCGCCGGTGTGGAACAGCGGGGCCACCACCAAGGTGACCTCGTCAGCGGTGAGATCGGTGTCGACGAGGACGTTGACGCTGTTCCAGACGATGTTGCCGTGGGAGAGGACTGCTCCCTTGGGACGACCCGTGGTCCCGGAGGTGTACATGATCATGCACGGGTCCTCGGGGCGCACGGCCACGTCCACGGACTCCGTGGCGCCGGTCAGCAACTCCTCGTACTCGAGGGCGTCGTCGCCGGGCTCGTCGCCTCCGTCGCCTCCTTCGAGTGCGATGCGGTGGCGCACCCCGGCCTCGACGGCGGCGGCCCGGGCGGCCCCGGCCTGCTCGGGGGCGTGGACGAGGACGACGCTGCCCGAGTCGGAGAGGTTGTACGCAAGCTCCGCGGCGGCCAGGCGGGTGTTGAGCGGGACGAAGACCGCGCCGAGCGCTCCGGCGGCGAACAGCGTCTCCAGGAAGGCCGGGTGGTTGGGGCCCAGGTAGGCGATCCGGTCGCCGCTCGCCACACCCAGGGCGCGCAGGCCGTGGGCGAGCCGCAGGACGCGCTGGTGGAGCTCCCGGTAGGTCAGGGTGCGGTCCCCGTGGACGACGGCGGTCCGGTCGGGTGTCTTGCGGGCCCGGCGCGCCGGCCAGGAGCCGATGCCTTGGTTCAGCACGAGCGTTTCCTTCAGTCGGTGGACAGGCCGAGCAGACGGGCGGCATTCTCCTTGAGGATCTTCGGGCGGACCTCGGGCTTGATATCGAGCCCGGCGAAGTCGGCGAGCCACCGGTCGGGGGTGATGACCGGATAGTCGGAGCCGAACAGGACCTTGTCCTTGAGCAGGGTGTTGGCGTACCGCACGAGCTGCGGCGGGAAGTACTTGGGCGACCAGCCGGACAGGTCGATGTAGACGTGCGGCTTGTGGGTGGCGACCGCGAGCGCCTCGTCCTGCCAGGGGAAGGACGGGTGTGCGAGGACGATCCTCAGCTCGGGGAAGTCGACGGCGACGTCGTCGACGGCCATCGGGTTCGAGTACTTCAGCCGGATGCCGCCGCCGCCCGGAACGCCGGCGCCGATCCCGGTCTGGCCGGTGTGGAAGAGGGCCGGTACGCCGAGTTCCTCGATGGCCTCGTACAGCGGGTAGGCGAGGCGGTCGTCCGGGGAGAAGGCCTGGATGCTGGGGTGGAACTTGAAACCGCGCACCCCGTACGCCTCCACCAGGCGCCGGGCCTCGCGGACCCCCGCGCGGCCCTTGTGCGGGTCGACGCTGGCGAACGGAATCAGGACGTCGGCGTGGGCGGCGCAGCTCTCGGCGATCTCCTCGTTGGAAATCCGCGGGTGGCCGGTGGCGTGCTCGGCGTCGACCGTGAAGACGACAGCCGCCATGCGGCGTTCGCGGTAGTGCGCGGCCATCTCGTCGATGGTGGGCTGCCGGTGGCCGTGGGCCTTGAAGTGGGCCTCGGACGCGCCCAACAGCTCGGGGCTGAGGGCCCCGTGGCCGTCCTTGGAGACCTCCGCGTGGGTGTGCACGTCGATGGCGGTCAGCGCGTCGAGGTCGAGTGCGCGTTCGTGGATGCGGTCGGCCATCTCACGCCTCCGGGGCCTGGGGCGCGGGAATGCCGTAGGTCTCGGGGTCGGCGCCCACGCCGCCCGGCCACGCGGCGGCGATGGCGTCGCCGCTCCAGCCTCCGTCGGCGAACGCGACCGCCTTCTCCTTCGGGTGCGCCCACAGCGCCAGCCGGTCGCCACCGATGCCGATGGCCTGCCCGGTCACCGCGCCGGAGGCGTCCGAGGCCAGGAAGGTGATCAGGCCGGCGACGTCCTCGACGCTGCCGAGGCCCTCGCCCTTGCGCAGCCAGTCCGGCAGCGGCTCGCCGCTGCGCTCGGACTCCTCGATGACCGGGGCGAACGCCGGGATGGTCCTGGTCATCTCGGTCGCGGCGACGGGGACGACGGCGTTGACGGTGATGCCGGCACGGCCCAGTTCCATGGCCCAGGTGCGGGCCATGGCGACGATGCCGGCCTTGGCGGCGGCGTAGTTGGTCTGGCCGAAGTTGCCGCGCTGGCCGGCGGGCGAGGAGATCAGGACGAGCCGGCCGCCGGCGCCCTGCTCGCGCATGCGGACGGCGGCGGCGCGTGCGCAGGTGAACGTGCCGCGCAGGTGGACGCGGACGACGTCGTCGAAGTCCTCGTCGGTCATCTTCCACAGCACGCGGTCGCGCAGGATGCCGGCGTTGGTGACGAGTACGTCCAAGCGCCCGAACTCCTCGGCCGCCGCGTCCACGAGCCGCTGGGCCGCCTCGCTGTCGCCCACGGCCGCGACGACGCCGGTCGCCGCGCCTCCCCGGGACGTGATCGAGGCGACGGCGGCATCCACCGTGTCCTTGTCGACATCGTTGACGACGACGGCGGCACCCGCGGCGGCGAGGGCCTGAGCGTATGCCAGCCCGAGGCCGCGTCCGCTGCCGGTGACGACGGCGACCTTGCCCTGAAGATCCATGAGAGGTGCCTCTCGAAAGGGGGTGGGAGAAGGAATGCCGAAAGCGCCGGCACGAGCCGAGATCGACAGGAATCCTGATGAACACAGTCTGGACAATCAGCAGGATTCCTGTCAATGACCTAGGATGTGGATGCGCCGTCACGACGGAAGGATGAACGTGAGCACTTCACTGCTCTACCTGATCAAGAGAACGGAACTGGTGGTACGCGCCAGGCTGGAGGAGCTGCTCAAGCCCGCCGGGGTCACGGCACTGCAGTACACCGCCCTGACGGTGCTGGAGCGGCACGACGGCATCTCCGCGGCGCAGCTCGCCCGCGACTCCTTCGTCACCGCCCAGTCGATGGCCGACATGGTCCGCGCACTGGAGAGCCGCGGCCTGATCCGCCGCGAGCCCAACCCGGCCAACCGCCGCGAACGCCTCATTCTGCTCGCCGACCCCGGGCGGCGACTGCTCGCCGAGTACGCCGGGCCGGCACGCCGCATCGAGAAACGCATGACCGCCGGCCTGAGCCCCGAGGAGACCCACGCGTTCCGCCTGGCACTGAACGAGGCCTGGCGGGCCCTGTCCTGACGAGGCACACGCGCGGGGCGGACACGTCTCAGGCCTCGGTCGCCGCCGGGCGGAGCGCCGCCAGCGCGCTGAGCGTCAGTTCCAGGGCGAAAGGGTAGCCGCTGTCCCGCATGTCGGCGGCCAGCAGCGGAAAGACCGCGGCGATGTGCGGGTGGGTGTCGACCGACAGCCTGCCGTAGACCGAGTTCCAGACCGCCTCGTCCGCCTCCCGGGCGGCCTTCGGCAGCGCGAGCGCGGCGGCGTCCTGGGCGGCGAACGCCAGGGCCTGGTCGACGAACGCGTGGTAGGCGCGGACGGCTAGGGGGTCCGGGAAGCCCGCCGAGCGGAGGATGCCGAGGATGCGCTCGACGGCCCGGCTCTCGTGGGGGCGTCCCGTGGTGCGGTACGCGCCGAGGACGGCGGCCTGCGGGTGGGAGAGGTAGCAGGCGTGGATCCGCAGGCCCATCGACCGCAGGTCCTCCCGCCAGTCTCCGGTTGCCTGCCAGCCCTCCTGCGCCCTGCCGATCAGTTCGTCCGCGAGGGCCAGGAGGAGGGCGTCGGTGTTGCGGAAGTAGCGGTAGAGCGCGGTCGGGTCGGCGCCGAGCGCGGCGCCCAGTCTCCGTACGGAGAGCGCTTCGGCGCCGTGCTGGGCTACCAGCCGCAGCGCCGTCTCGACGATGAGCTGCTCCGAGAGGACGGCGCCCTGCTTGGTGGGCCTGCGGCGCCGGCGTCCGCCTTCGGGGATGACACGTTCGGACATGGCCGGGACCTTACGTCAACACCATTGACGTGTAAACGGCCTTGCCGGTTCCATGGCGCCCACCCCCGTCGCCTCACGCTCTGGAGCTTTCGAATGGCCAAGGCCGATCTGGTCTTCACCCGCGGCCCCGTCTTCACGGTGGACCCGGCCCGCACCCGCGCGACCTCGCTCGCCGTCATCGGCGACAGGATCACGGCCGTCGGCCACGACGAGGTACGGGAACTCGTGGGGCCCGGCACCGAAGTGGTCGACCTGACGGGGAAGCTGCTGCTCCCCGGCTTCCAGGACGCCCACGTGCACCCGGCTTTCGCCGGGGTGGAACTGGCCGAGTGCGATCTGAGCGAGACCGTCGGCGTGGACGACTACCTGGCTCTGGTCCGCGCGTACGCGGACGCGCACCCCGACCGCGAGTGGATCACCGGTGGCGGCTGGTCGATGGAGAGCTTCGAGGGTGGACTGCCGACCCGGCAACTGCTCGACTCCGTCGTCCCGGACCGCCCGGTCCTCCTGTCCAACCGGGACCACCACGGCGCCTGGGCCAACACCCGGGCGCTCGAACTCGCCGGGGTCACGGCCGCCACTCCCGATCCCGCCGACGGCCGCATCGAGCGCGAGCCGGACGGCACTCCCAGCGGCATGCTCCAGGAGGGTGCCACCTCGCTGGTCGGCCGGCTGCTGCCGACGAGCACGCCGGCGGAACTCCTCGCCGGGCTGCTCCGGGCCCAGAAGCTGCTCCACTCCCTCGGCATCACGGGCTGGCAGGACGCCATGCTCGGTGACCTCAACGGCCGGCCCGACCCCTCGGACGCGTACATGACCGCCGCGGGGGACGGCTCGCTCACCGCCCGCGTGACCGGAGCGCTCTGGTGGGACCGGGCACGGGGCGCCGAGCAGATCCCCGAACTGGTGGCCCGCCGCGAGAAGCTGCGGGCCGGACGGTTCCGCGCCACCTCGGTGAAGATCATGCAGGACGGTGTCGCAGAGAACTTCACCGCTGCCATGACCTCCCCCTATCTGGACGGCTGCGGCTGCGCCACCGCCAACAGTGGTCTGAGTTTCGTCGAGCCCGGGGCGCTGCGCGGATACGTGACGGAGCTCGACGCCCTCGGCTTCCAGGTGCACTTCCACGCCCTCGGCGACCGGGCCGTGCGCGAGGCCCTGGACGCGATCGAGTCGGCGGTGGCGGCCAACGGACACCGCGGCAACCGGCACCACCTCGCCCATCTCCAGGTCGTCCACCCCGAGGACCTCTCCCGCTTCGCCTCGCTCGGCGCCCTGGCCAACATCCAGCCCCTGTGGGCGGCCCACGAGCCCCAGATGGATGACCTGACCATCCCGTTCCTGGGTCCGGAGCGTGCCGCCTGGCAGTACCCGTTCGGCGACCTGGTGCGCGCGGGCGCGACCCTCGCCGCGGGCAGCGACTGGCCTGTGAGCAGCCCTGATCCGCTGGCGGGCCTTCACGTGGCCGTGAACCGCCGGGATCCCGAGGCCGACCACGACCGGGGCTTCTACCCCGAGCAGCGGCTCGACCTGCCGACCGCGCTGGCTGCCTACACAGCCGGGGCCGCCCATGTGAACGGTCACGACGACGCGGGCAGCCTGCGGGTCGGCAACCTCGCGGACCTTGTCGTCCTGGACCGCGACATCCTCACGGCGCCTGCGGAGGAGATCGCGGAGGCCCGGGTGGAGCGGACCTATGTCGGCGGCCGGCTCGTGTACTCGGGCTGAGCTGACCGAACCGATGACGCCCGAACGTCGAGGCGGGTCGGGACGAGCACCCCCGCCGTCTCCCGGTCGCCGTGTTCCAGGACCGCTACGAGTATGTCGATGCCCGCCTCCGCGATCGCCTCGGGCCGCAGGCTCAGGGTGGTCACGGGCGGCTCGGTGTGCTCCGCGGTGACGTCCTCGCTCACACAGACGAGGAGCAGGTCGCCGGGGACCTCGTAGCCGAGCCGGCGTGCCGCGTCCAGGACGAGGGGCGGACTCGCCTCGGCCACGACGAGGAGGGCGTCGGGCCGCGCCGAACCGGCCGCCGGGTCACCCGCGAGGGCGGTCTCGACGGCGCGGACGACGGGACCGTTGCCCAGCCCCTCGACGCGTACCACCCGTTCCGGCATGTCGTGGGCGGCGCACCACTCCCGGTGTGCGGCGAACACCTCGATGTGGAAACGGGTGGTGCTGTCCGGCACCACGAGGACGGGCCGTCGAGCGCCCTGCTCCCGCAGGTGGTCGAGGGCCCCGCGCACGGCGCCGCCCGCGTCCACGTCCACCCAGTACGCCCCGGGCCGTCCCTCGACGGAGCGGTCGCTGAACACGGGGATGCGGGCGGCGAGGAGGTCCTCGACGACCGGGTCGTCGGCGACCGGGTCTGCGACGACCACCGCGTCGAGCGACAGATCGGCCCACTCGCTCTGCAGGGACCCGGCGGGCAGCAGCACCATGGCGTAGCCGCGTCGCAGCGATGTCGCCGCGGTGGCCCCGGTCAGCCGGGCGAAGTACGGCGACTCCAGGAAGGTCCAGGGGGCGTCGGCGAACTCCCCGACCACGTATCCGATCAATCTGGCCCGTCCCGCACGCAGCCGGCGCGCGGTGGCATTGGGCCGGTAGCCCATTCTGCGCGCGGTCTCGCGGGCTCTCTCCCGGACTTCGGGAGAGAGCCTTCCGGTGCCGTTCAGTGCCGCCGAGACGGTCGTCTTGGACAGGCCCGCCTCGCGGGCCACGTCGACGAGGCGGACGCGTGGGAGGGGCGGCGAGGGCTGCCCTCCCTGCGGTGAGGCTTCGGTCATGCGACTGATGCTGCCACCCTCGCGACCTTTGCAAAACCGTTCCCGCACGGCCTTGTGCGGGAACGTTCCCGCATCAATACTCGCTCCATCCCACAGCGCCCGTCACTACACCCGTAAAGGGGTGGGTCTGCATGCGCATGTCCCGAAACATGGCGTTTCTCCTTTGCGCCGCCGCTCTCGCGGCCACCACCAGTGCCTGTTCCGGCGCCACCACGCCCAAGACCGCCGGCGGCACCGACTACAAGGTCACTCCGCTCTCGCCGGCCGCCCAGGGCCCGCTGGACTCCTTCACCTGGTCCCTGTACGCCGAGCCCTACACGCTCGACTACGCCCTCGCGTACGACTACCCGCCGAACACCGTGCTCGCCAACGTGTGCGAGCAACTCATGCGGGTCACGCCCGACATGAAGATCGAGCCCGGCCTCGCGGTGAAGTACGACCGCCCCGACCCGCTCACGCTGGTCTACACCCTGCGCCCCGGGGTGAAGTTCCACGACGGCACGACCATGACGGCCGACGACGTGGTCGCCTCCCTCCAGCGCCAGATGGCCCCGGAGACCGGCTCCCCCTGGGCGTCGGCGTTCAAGAACGTCCGCGCCGTCGAGAAGACCGGACCGCTGGAGGTGACGCTCCGGCTCACCAAGCCGGACGTCCTGCTCCACGAGCTGATGGCCGCCTCCCCCGGCACCATCGAGAGCGCCGCCACCCTCGCCAAGGCCGGCAAGGACTACGGCACCCCCGCGGGCAAGGTCAACTGCACCGGTCCGTACGCCCTCGACACCTGGTCCCAGGGCACCGAGATCACCCTGAAGAGGCACGACGCCTACTGGGACCCCCAGCTCGCACCCAAGTCCACCGCCGTGAAGTTCACCTTCATCGAGGACCCGGCGGCCCGCACCAACGCCTTCCTCTCCGGCACCGCCGACGGCGGATACATGGTGGCCCCCGCCACGATCGGACAGCTGCGTTCCAGCGGCAAGGGCAGCGTCCTCTTCGGCCCCAACACCGCCGCGTCGAACCTCGCCGTACTCGACTTCGGCGGGCCGCTCGGCGACGTGAAGGTGCGCGAGGCCCTCTCCCTGGCGCTCGACCGGAAGAACATCATCAAGGCCGCGGCCGGCGGCATCGGCGTCCCCGCCAAGGCCCCCGCCGCGCGCGGCGCGTGGGCGCTGGCCCCGGAGAAGACCGCCGCGCTCTACGACACCCTGCCCGATCCCGGTTACGACATCGACGCCGCGAAGAAGCTCGTCCAGGAGTCCGGTGCCGCCGACCGCAAGATCACCCTGGTCACCAGCACGCTCGCCCCCGAGATCAGCGTCGTCGCCAACGCCGTGCAGGCCGCCGGCCGGGAGATCGGCCTCGACGTCGAGCTGAAGTCGGTGCCCCCTGAGGCGTACAGCAGCATCTTCGTCGACCCCACCGCACGCGCCGGCCTGGACCTGGTCATCACCAACGGGTACGACAACACTCCGGACCCGCTGGAGTTCTACCAGTACCTGCGCACCGGCGACTTCGGGAACTACGGCAACTGGTCGAACGCCGAGTTCGACGCCGCCTTCGACCGGGCCAACGCCGAACCCGACGCGGGCAAACGCGCGGAGCTGACCGCCGAACTCCAGAAGATCGCGATGCGCGAACTGCCGGTCATCCCCGTCTATGAAGCGCCCTACGTGCTCTTCCTCGGCAAGCGCGCGACCGGCGCCCCGACCGGGATCGCCCAGCTGTACTACCCGTGGGCCGCTACGATCGGGGCCGCGGCGAAATGACGCGCTACCTCGTCGGACGCGTCCTCGGCCTGGTGGCGGTGCTGTTCGTGACCTCCCTCGTGGTCTTCGGCAGCATCCACCTGGCCCCCGGCGACCCGGTGTCCTTCCTGCTCCACGGGCGCCCCGCGACCCCCGAGGCCGTGGCGGCCCTGCGCGCCCATTACCACCTGGACGACCCGCTGACCGTGCAGTACGCAAAGTGGCTCGGCGGCGTCCTTCAGGGCGACTTCGGCAGCTCGGCCCAATTCCACCAGGACGTCTCCGCGCTCATCGGATCCCGGCTGCCCGGCACTGCCCTGCTCGTGGGGTACGCGGCGCTGCTCGTCGCCCTCATCGGCATGGCGGCAGGTGTCCTCGCCGCGCTGCGGCCCGGGCCGCTGGACCGCGCGGTGCTCCTCGGCAGCGGCCTCGCCACGGCCACGCCGTCCTTCGTGACCGCGATCGCGCTGGTGTCCCTGTTCTCAGTCCGTCTGGGCTGGTTCCCCGGCCCCGGCGGCACACCCGTCGGATTCTCCGAAAGCCTGTACCACCTGACCCTGCCGGCCATCGCCCTGGCGCTGACCTTCGCGGGGCTGCTCGCCCGGGTGACCCGGTCGGCGATGCTCGACGAACTCGGCCGGGAACACGTCGAGGTGGCACGCGCCCGCGGCGTCCCGGGGCGGACCGTGGTCCGTCGGCACGTCCTGCGCAACGCGCTCGGCCCGGTCGTCACCGTCGGTGGCACGATGCTCGCCGGACTCCTCATCAGCACCTCGATCGTCGAGACCGCCTTCGACGTGCCCGGCCTCGGCTCGCTGCTCGTACAGTCGGTCACCGCCAAGGACTTCGCCGTCGTGCAGGCGATCACCCTCCTGAGTGTGGGCGCCTTCGTCCTCGTCAACCTCGCGGTCGACCTGCTCGTACCCCTCATCGACCCCCGGCTGTCGCTCCACGGGGAAGGCTCCTCATGACCACCACCGCACCTCCGGAGCCCGCCGTCCTGCGCCGCAGGCCCGGGCTACGCCCCCTGCGCCTCTTCGCCCAGGGGCCGTTGTTCACCGCTTCGGTCGTGGTGCTCGCCGCTCTCGTCCTGATCGCCGTGCTCGCCCCCGTCCTCGCGCCGTACGACCCCGAGGCCCTCGACCTCTCGGCGAGCCTGGCCGGGACCACCGGCGAGCACCTCCTCGGCACCGACCAGTCCGGGCGGGACATCCTGTCGAGGCTGATGTACGGGGCCCTCACCGGGCTGCTCGGCCCGCTGCTCGTCGTCGGCATCTCCACCCTGGCCGGCACCCTGCTCGGCGTGGTGGCGGCCTGGCGCGGCGGTTGGGCGGACTCGGTCCTGTCCCGCTCGATGGACATGGTCTTCGCTATCCCCGGACTCCTGCTCGCCATCCTGCTCGTCTCCGTCGTCGGCCCGGGGATGACCGCGCCCGTCATCGCGATGGCGGTGGCCTACACCCCGTACGTGGGCCGCCTGGTCCGCGGCATCGCGCGCCAGGAGAAGGCCCGCCCGTACATCGAGTCCTACCAGGTGCAGGGCTGGTCCGGCTGGAACGTCTGCCTGCGCCACCTGCTGCCCAACATCGCCCCCACCGTCTTCGCCCAGTCCGCGATGAACTTCGGGTACGCGCTGATGGACCTGGCGGCGCTCTCCTACCTCGGCTTCGGCGTGCAGCCGCCGACCGCCGACTGGGGCGCCATGATCAACGAGGGCCAGTCGGCCGTCCAGCAAGGGGCGATGCTGCCCGCCCTCGCACCCTCCGCGTGCATCGTGCTCGCCGTGGTGGCGTTCGGCATCGTCGGCGAGGGCCTCGCCGACCGGATCGCGAGGCGGAAGCGGTGAACCGCGTGAAGGAACAGCGGGAAGAGATGGACTCAACTCCGGTTCCGGCCGGCGGCAGGGGTCCGGTCCTGGAGATCGACGGGCTCGGGGTCCGGCTGACCGGCGACCGGGCCGCGCGGCCGATCCTGGACGGAGTCGGCCTGCGGGTACGGCCCGGCGAGAGCGTCGGCCTCGTCGGCGAGTCGGGCTCCGGGAAGTCCGTCGCATGCCGCAGCGTCCTCGGGCTGCTGCCCGCCGGCGCACGCGCCAGCGGCGAGGTCCGGGTCGCCGGCCGGGACGTACTCACCATGAGCCGCGCGGAGCTGACCGAGCTTCGGGCCCGGCAGGTCGCGATGGTCTTCCAGGACCCGCGTGCCTCCGTGAACCCGCTGCGCCGCGTCGGCGACTTCCTCACCGAAGGGCTGCGCGCGGCCGGGACCCCGGCCGCCACGGCGACCATGCGGGCCCTTGAACTCCTTGACGCGGTCGGTATCCGAGACCCGCGCGGCGCCCTGCGCCGCCGTCCGCACGAGTTCTCCGGCGGCATGCTCCAACGGGTGGTCATCGCCGCCGCGCTCGCGGCCGAACCCGCGCTGATCGTCGCCGACGAGCCGACCACCGCCCTGGACGTCACGACCCAGGCGGAGATCGTCGAACTCCTCACCCGGCTGCGGACCGAGCGCGGCACTGGCCTGCTCTTCGTCACCCACGACCTCGAACTGGCCGCCACCGTCTGTGACCGGGTGTACGTGATGTACGCGGGCCGGATCGTGGAGACGCGCGGTACCGACGAGCTGTTCGCCCGCCCGCGGCACCCGTACACCGCAGGGCTGCTCGCCTGCACGCCGAGCATCGAAGCGGGTGCGCCCGCTCCCCGTCCCGTCCCCGGGCGTCCCGTCTCCCTGGCCGAGGCGCCGCCGGGCTGCGCCTTCGCCGCGCGCTGCGCCCACGCGGTACCGCGCTGCTCCGAGGAGAAGCCCGCACTCACCCGGCATGGCGACGGACTCGCCGCCTGCCACCGCGCCGACGAAGGGATCACGCTGTGACCGCCTCAGTGAAAGAGGAACCGGTCGTCGAGAGACTGGTCGTCGAGGGTCTGCGGAAGCGGTACGGGGACCACACGGCGGTCGACGGCGTGTCGTTCTCCCTGGCGCCCGGGGCCTGCCTCGCGATCGTCGGTGAGTCGGGCAGCGGCAAGACGACCACGGTGCGGATGCTCGTCGGCCTGGAGCGCCCGGACGGCGGGACCGTCCGCCTGGACGGCCGGGACCGCTCCACGCGGCCCCGGCGGCGGGCGGAACGGCTGGCCAGGGCCCGGGAGATCCAGATGGTCTTCCAGGATCCGTACCTCTCGCTCGATCCCCGGGTGACCGTCTCCGGATGCCTGGACGAGGTGCTGCGCCTCCACACGGCTCTCGACGCCCCGGGCCGCGGCGCCCGGGCCGCCCAACTCCTGGACCAGGTCGGCCTCGGCACACGCGAGGCGTCCGCCCTCCCCCGTGACCTCTCCGGCGGCCAGCGACAGCGCGTGGCGATCGCCCGCGCCCTTGCCGTGGAGCCCCGGGTCCTCGTCCTCGACGAGGCCGTCGCCGCGCTCGACGTGTCGATCCAGGCACAGATACTCGAACTCCTCGGTCAGATCCGCAGCGCATCGGGAATCGGCTACCTGTTCGTCACGCACGACTTGGCGGTGGTCCGGCACATCGCCGACGAGGTCCTCGTGCTCAAGTCCGGTCACGTCGTGGAGACGGGCCCGGCCTCGCGGGTCCTGGAGGCTCCGCAACACCCGTACACCCGGCTCCTCCTGGACTCGGTGCCCCGGCGCGGGCGGTCGCCTCGTCGAGCATGACCACGCGGGGATGGGCGAGGAGCACCCGGGCGATGGCCGGGCGCCTGCGCTCCCCGGACCGATCACGAAGACGGTGAGGACGATGGCGATGACCTGGGCCACCTGCACCCACTTCTACGACGCCATCTGGGCAGGCAGCGCGCCTTGACCGGGTCAAGGTGCTCTTCGGATCAGTCAAGTGCGCTGGTCCCCAGCTGGTCCCCGAAAACGATCAAGGGGCCGTTTTGGATTGCTCCAAAACGGCCCCTGACCTGCGACTCTTTCGAGTCGGGACGACAGGATTTGAACCTGCGACCCCTTGACCCCCAGTCAAGTGCGCTACCAAGCTGCGCCACGTCCCGATGCCCGCTGACCTGGGGTTTCCCCTGGTTGAACGCGCAGGAGAACAATACCGCACTTCGCGGGGTGGCCGCGCACCCGTTCCCCCGGCCGGGTCGCACGGCGGAGGCACTTGACCTCAACCAGGCTTGAGGTTGCACGATCGGTGCATGACACAGGCAACTACGGACACGGGGTTCCGCTACGAGGACCTGGGCCAGCTCATGGGGCTCATGACCGGGGCCGAGAAGCACGGGCCCGCCGCCACTTCCACCCTCGACGTGCTGTGGGTGCTCTACGACCGGGTGCTGCGCGTGGAGCCGGCGACCGCCGCGGACCACGGGCGGGACCGGTTCCTGCTGTCCAAGGGGCACGGGCCGATGGCGTACTACGCCGTGCTGGCCGCCAAGGGGTTCTTCCCGGTGGACTGGCTGAGCGGCTTCGGCTCGTACGAGTCGCCCCTCGGGCACCATCCGGACCGCACCCTGGTCCCGGGTGTGGAGATCGGCAGCGGCTCGCTCGGGCACGGTCTGCCGCTCGCCGTCGGCGGTGCGCTCGGGCTGCGGGCCCAGGGGCTGGACGAACCGGCGGTGTGGGTGTTGATCGGGGACGCCGAGCTCGACGAGGGCAGCAACCACGAGGCCCTCGCTTACGCCGGTTCGGTCGGGCTGGAACGGCTTCACACCGTGGTGATCGACAACGATTCCGCCACCCACGGTTGGAGCGGCGGGATCGCCTCCCGCTTCGAGGCCGCCGGCTGGTCGGCGGTGACCGTGGACGGCAGGGACCACGCGGCACTGCACGCCGCCTTCACCGCACCGCACCCGGGCCGGCCGCACGCCGTCGTCGCCCGCGTCGAGAAGAAGCAGTAGAAGAAGCCGTAGGGAAGCAGGAAGCAGGGGGAGTCATGGACACCATGCGGGAACGGTTCATTTCGGTCACGTCGCGCGAGCTCGACGAGGACCCGCGGCTGGCACTCGTGCTCGCCGAGATCACCATGGACGGGTTCCGACCCGCCCTACAGCGCCACCCGGAGCGGGTGGTCAACGTCGGGATCCGGGAGCAGCTGCTGATCGGAGTGGGCGGCGGGCTCGCCCTCACCGGCCTGCGGCCGATCATGCACACCTTCGCCAGCTTCCTGGTGGAGCGGCCGTTCGAGCAGGTCAAGCTGGACTTCGGGCACCAGGGCACCGGTGGGGTCCTGGTCAGCGCGAGCGGGAGCTACGACTGGCCGGCCGGTGGGTTCACCCACATGGCGCCGGGTGACGTGGCCCTGATGGACACCCTCGACGGCTGGACCGTCCACGTGCCGGGGCACCCGGACGAGGCCGAGGCGCTGCTGCGCCACGCGTACGCCGCGGGGGACGAGAAGGTGTACGTGCGCCTCTCGCAGCAGGCGAACGTCGCTCCGCACCCGGTGGACGGCCTGCGCGTGCGGACCGTACGGGAAGGGGGCGCGGGTGTCGTGGTCGCCGTCGGACCCCTGTTGGACCACGTCCTCGCCGCGACGCAGGGGCTGGACGTGACGGTGCTGTACGCCACCACCGTGCGCCCCTTCGACGATGCGGCCCTGCGCGCGGCCGTCGGCCGCGCGACGACCGACGTCGTCCTCGTCGAGCCGTACCTCGCCGGAACCTCTGCCGCGGCCGCCGGCCGGGCCCTCGTGGAGGTCCCCCACCGCATCCTCGGCCTCGGTGTCGGCCGGGCCGAGCTCCGCCGCTACGGGACGATGGAGGAGCACGTCGCCGCCCACGGCCTGGACCCGCACTCCCTCCGCGAGCGGATCAGCAGCTTCCTGGGGTGAGACCCGCGGAAGCGCACCGACCGTCCTCCCGCGCGTGGATGATGCCCACCAGTTCCGCCGCCAGGGTCTTGACCTTAGCCAGCCCCTCCAGGCCCCACCGGCGCGGCTCCACGTCCACGGCGCACACGGCGCCCAGAACGATCCCCCGCCGGTCGGTCAGCGGCGCACCCACGTACGAGCGCACCCCGTATTCGTCCACCACCGCGTTGCCGGCGAAGCGCGCGAAGTCCCGTACGTCCTCCAGCACCAGGGCCCGGCGCCGCACCACCACGTGCGGGCAGTACCCGTGGTCCCGGGGCAGCACCCGCGCCGGGTACCCGCTCGCCGCGGCGCCCGGGGCGTGGTGCAGCCCGGCGAAGAACTGCCTTTCCTCGCCGACGAAGTTGACCCCGGCGTACGGGGCGGCCAGTACGTCGGCGACCTGCCGGGCGAAGGCGTCGAGTTCCGTGTCCGCCCTCTCCCCCAGGCCCAGTTCGCGCAGGCGGACGGTGCGCGCGGGCGCTTCCCGGTCCACCGGCGTGAGCAGTAGGTGTCCGGTCGACTCGTAGTAGGTCATCGCGGTTCCCCCCCATTCCAAGACTTCGCTGACGTGACTGTCCTAGCCGTGAAGAGCAGGTGGTGGACCAGGGCGGCGAGCGTCCCCGTTCCGGAGCTCGTCAGCCGTGCGTCGCACCGTACGACGGGGACGTCGGGCCCGAGCCCCGCTGCCTCGCGGACCTCGTCGGCGGTGTAGCGGTGCCCCTCGTCGAACTCGTTGACGGCGACGATGAACCCGATGCCGCGTCGCTCGAAGAAGTCCACGGCCGGGAAGCAGTCGGCGAGCCGGCGGGTGTCGGCGAGCACCACCGCGCCGAGCGCGCCCGCGCACAGCTCCTCCCACAGGAACCAGAAGCGCTGCTGTCCCGGCGTGCCGAAGAGGTACAGGACGTGCCGTTCGTCCAGGGTGATCCGGCCGAAGTCCAGCGCGACGGTCGTCGACGTCTTCGTCTCCACCCCGTCGAGCGGGTCGGCCCCCTCGCCCATCCCGCTGAGCAACTCCTCCGTGGACAGCGGCTCGATCTCGCTGACCGCACCCACGAAGGTCGTCTTGCCCGCCCCGAAACCACCCGCGACCAGGATCTTCAGCGTCGCGGGCAGTACGGCGGCGGGGCGGGTGTCACAGTCGTCGGCGTAGACCATCGAGCACCGCCCGCAGCAGGGTCTGGTCGTCGGCGGCGATGCATCCGCCGCCCGGGAACCGCGGCGCCTGCGCCGTGACGGCCCCGCATTCCATCAGATCGGACAGTAGGACCTTCACCACCACCGCCGGCAGCCGCAGCTGCCCGGCCACCTCGGCGACGGTAACGGCCGCGGCGCCCGCGCACAGGCGCAGCGCCAGGGTGTGTTCCGCACCGAGGGGGGCCCGCGGCCGGTCCCCCGTCGCGGTCACCAGTGACAGCAGGTCGAGCGCCACGGCCGGCCGGGTCCGCCCGCCGCTGGCCGTGTACGGGCGCATCACCCGGCCTGCCGAGTCGTCGAGCCACGGTGTGTCGCGTGGGGCTCCGGCGCCGTACGCCGCGCGGGCTCGCATCACTTCGGGTCGCCGGCGGGCCGCCGCGGCGGGGCCGCCAGGTAGGGGCGGACACTCTTGACCAACATCGCCATCTCATAGCCGAGCACGCCCGCGTCGGCCTCCCGGTCGGCGAGGACCGCCAGGCAGGTGCCCGCCCCGGCGGCCGAAACGAACACGAGCGCGGTGTCGAGCTCGACCACCACCTGCCGGACCTCCGCACCGTTCCCGAACCGGGATCCGGCGCTCCGCCCGAGCGAGTACAGGCCGGAGGCCAGTGCCGCCAGGTGGTCGGCGCTGTCGGTGTCGAGGCCGTGCACACAGGTGACGAGGCCGTCGGCGGTGAGCAGCACTGCGCTGCGCGTGTGCGGGACCCGCTGGATCAGGCCGCTGAGCAGCCAGTCGAGGTCCGAGAGCCGGCTGGTCTCCGTCGCCGTTTCGCCGCCCATGGGGGTGCGCTCCTTGCTGAGGTGAGGGGTCGGGGTCATACCTGCTTCTCCGACTGGGCGAGGCCGAAGCCCCGTTGGAAGGCGGCCATCAGGCCCGGGTCGTGCACGGGGACGGGCTGCTCGGGTGCGTAGGCGCGCATCGGGGCGGGGGCGTCCCGCAGTTGCGGGGCGAGGTGGTGCTGGGCCCGGCGCCGGGGCAGCGGCGGTCGGTCGCTGTCGGCCCGGGCGGCCGGCACGGACACGGGCGCGGGTACGGGTACGTGCGCGCGTGCGGGTGCCGGTACAGGCGCGGGCGCGGGTGCCGGTACGGGCGCCGGTGCCGGTACGGGCGCGGGTACGGGCGCGGGCGCGGGCGCGGGCGCGGGCGCGGGCGCGGGCCTCGGGGCCGCCGCTGGGAGGGCGGGCCCGGGCGCCGCGGGTGTCCTTTCGTGCACCGCCGGCCCCGGGTTCAGGCCCAGGCCCAGGTCCAGACCGAGGTCGAGCGTCGTCTCGGCGGCCGAAACCTCCTCGGGCCGCCTGAACTCCCCGCGCTCCCCGTGCAGTCCGGGCTCCCCCTGCCCCGTGTGCTGCTCCTGCTGCTCCTGCCGCCGTTCTCCTCCGGCTTCCCCCGGCCGCGTACGCGTCTGCCCACCCGGTGCGGGCCGCGCCGCCCACGTCGGTTGTGCCCGTGGCCGCGGGGCGACCCCCTCGGGCAGCGGCACGGTCACCCGTACGGGTTCCAACGGAGGTACGCCGGCCCCGTCCCCGGTCCCCCACGAGGTGGCCCGGGACCCTCCGAGGGCATCGGCCGCGCTGGGTGCCTCCGCCCCCAGCAGTTCCTGGGGCAGGACGAGCACGGCGAGCACGCCGCCGTAGATGTTGGACTTCAGCTCGACGGCGATCCCGTGCCGGCGGGCCAGCGCCGAGACCACGAACAGGCCGATCCGCCCGTCCGCCAGTAGGTGCCGGACGCTGATCTGGTCGGGATCGGCCAGCAGGCCGTTCATCCGGTGCTGCTCCGCGGCCGGCATGCCGAGCCCGCGGTCCTCCACCTCGACGGCGATGCCCGCGGTGACCCGTTCGGCGCGGACCACCACATCGGTGTCGGGAGCGGAGAACACCGTGGCGTTCTCGACCAGTTCGGCCAGCAGGTGCACGACGTCGGCGACGGCGTGGCCGCGGACGGTGCCGCCCGCCGGGGGCACGACCTTCACCCGCGTGTACTGCTCGACCTCCGCAACGGAGGAGCGCAGTACCTCGCTCAGGTCGATGGGCCTGGTCCACTGGCGCCTGGAGGCGGCACCGCCGAGGACCGCCAGGTTCTCGGCGTGACGGCGGATCCGGGTGGCGAGGTGGTCTACGTGGAAGAGCTCCTTGAGGAGGTCGGGGTCCTCGACCGTGTCCTCCAGCCCGTCGAGCAGGGAGATCTCGCGGTGCACGAGGGACTGGAGCCGGCGGGCGAGGTTGACGAAGACCTCGACCTTGCGGTCGCTGTCCGACGGGGCGGCTGGTCCGGCCATCCGCACGAGGGTCGCGTGCGCCTGTTCGCGGGCGCCGCGCAGCTCCTGGGAGAGCAGCCAGAACTCGTCCACCCGGGCCGGGTCGGTGCCGGGCGGCGGTGCGGTCGGACCGCCGCGGAGCGGGCGGGCCGGCGGTTCGCCACGCTCCAGCCGCTCGGCGGCGGTCCGCAGCTCCTGACGACCGCGCACGCTGGAGCGGCGCAGGGCTTCGCAGCGGTCGCGGACGGTCTTGGCGGCGCGCTGTGCCCCGAGCAGGGCGGCGGCCAGCGCGCCCGCGAAGAGCAGGGAGCAACCGGCCAGGACCGGCCACAGCCGGGCGTCCCGCTCCCCCGCACCCCCGCCCAGCTGCAGGGTGAAGATCACCGCGGCTGCGCCGCTGAGCCCGGCGGCGAGCGTGGGCAGCAGGGCGGCACGTACCAACTGGGGTCGTACCTGCCGGCCGGGACCGGGAGCGGCGTGTCTCGACGGGGCGTGGCGGGCGGCGCGGAGTCCGAACATCGGCGTCCTCTACGTGGGGCCCGGGTCCCCGGGGATTTCGGGGCCCGGTGTTGATCACCGGATACCCACGCTAGACCGCACTCTCACGCCCCTGACGGCCAGTTGGGGAACTTCACCGGGGTGCTTCCCGCTCCCGGTGGAGCGCTCGTACGAGAGCCCGAATCCGCCGGGGGCGCACGTTCACCACGGCCGCGCGCGACGCACGACCCCCCGGTCACGGGCCCGCAACTACGAGCCGACGGCCTCCGGTTCCTCGTGGGCCGCGGTCGGCGGGCGCCCGGTCGCCGCCGGGCGGCCCGCGGTGAGCGGCGCGGGCGGGGCCGCGGCCAAAAAGGGACGCCACCACGGCCTGCTGGCCGCGTCGGCGTCGCCCGGCTCGAACGGTTGGCCGGGGATGCTCACGTTGCTGCTGGGCGTAGAGCAGCGCCGCTGCGGGGCGCTGCTCGGACGGTCGTCGGCCGCGGCGCGCAGCCAGCGGGCGAAGGTCCTGCGCGCAGTTGCCGAAGGCCGCCACCCTTTGGCGGCCGGTCAACGTGGTCCGTGCAGTGTGGAGATGCGACTTCCCTGCGACCCGACCTGGAACCTGCAGTGACGCACGCAGCGAGCCGTCCGCAGCCAGCAGCCGCCGGGCCGGTAGGGGCCCTTGACCGCTGAGCGCCGCCCCACCCGCCCAGGGCAGGCGACCGCGGCGCAATTCACAGCGGTAGCCGTCTCACCTACTGTCGGCGATCGAGCCGGAGACCCTGGAGAGGTGAGACTTGGCGGGTGTTCCGCGGCTGGGCCATGCGATGGGGTCAACCGCGAGAAACGGCTCGCTGGCCACGGTCGCGGGGGTTTCCCCGGTGAACTCCATGACGTCTCGATGCAGGTGGGACTGGTCGGCGTAGCCGGCGTCGGCCGCGACTCGGGCCGCGCCTTCACCGGCGACCAGGCGGTGGGCGGCATGGTCGAAGCGGACCAGCTTCACGGCGCGCTTGGGCGGCAGACCGAGCTGCGACCGGAACCGGGACCACAGCCGCTTACGGCTCCACCCAACCTCGGCCGCGAGTCCGTCAACCCGCGCCACACCACGGCTGCCGACGATCCGGTTCCAGGCCCAGGCCACCTCCGGGTCCACCGGCGACCCCGCCCCGTACCGGCGGGCGAGCAACGCGTCCACGAACGCGAAGCGATCCTGCCACGACGAGACATCGCCCAATTGCTCGCAGATCTGGGACGCCTCCCGGCCCCACAGGTCGGCCAGGGACACGACGGTGCCGTCGAGGTCGGCGGGGGAGGCGCCCAGAACCGCGCGTGCGATCACCGGGGACAGGCGCACCTGCACGCACTCGACGTTCTTTCCCCGCGCGCGGACCGTGCCTCCGGTCCCAAGCCCGGGCCCGGCGACGAGGCTTCCCCGCTGCTGCCGCCCGGCGGCACAGTCAAGGACGGGCGAGCCTGCGCCGAACTCCAGGAGCAGCGTCACGGCCGGGTGCGGGACCATGCGGAGCATGTCCAGGTCACGGACACGGAACCCGGCCATGGTGAGACCGGCCACGCTGCTGGGACGCTGCGGGCACGCGACGTCCCAAACAGCCGCACCGTGCATGAAAGTCCTCACCGTCCCATGCTACGGAGGTAACCAGTTTCACCGGCGCGCCGTACGCCGGGACCGACCTGGATCCCGACATCGCGGAGTGCGCAGGGCCACCCCGACGACTACCGCTGACCGGACGTGAGTGAGCGCCGCCTCCTGCTGAACACGGGCAGCGTCGCGGCGGGCGCGTGGCCCTGAGCCTCGTCCTGGTGGGCACGCCGGCCGCCGAGGGCCGCCGTCACCCGTCCCCCCGTCTCCCGTCTCCCGTCGCGAGGCCGGCCGCGGGCATCACCGCGTGAACACTTCCCGCGGCCGGTGACGGTCCGCCACATGACCGCTGACCTGCGCGCGCGGGTCGGCGGCCCGGCAAGGGGCCTGTGCCGCGCCGCGCCGGGCGGCGGATACGGTGTCATGAAATTCGGGGGCGCTTATGTCGCAGAACACAGGGTGGGGACAGCACCCGGAGCAGGCCGTGCCGCAGTGGGGAGGCAACGGCTGGACGCCTCAGTGGGGAGGCGGCGCCCGGACGCTTTCGCCGCAGCCGGGCGTCATATCCCTGCGACCGCTCACGGTGGGCGACATACTCGTTGGCGCCTTCTCGGCGCTGCGCCGCTACTGGAAGCCGCTGGCCGGCGTCATGCTCGCCGTGCAGGGCGTCGGCGTCCTGTTGGTGGCCGCCGCGATCGGGATCGCCGTCGCGTCCGTACACGACCGCTTCTCCGCCGTTTTCGGCCTCCCGCCGGGCCAGGAGCCCGCCGGCGCGGACGTGGCGGCTCTGTTCCTGGCCTTCGTACCCGCCGCTGTGCTCCTGCTGGTCACCATGACGCTGGGCGCGGCGACGGTCAGCGCCCTGTGCCCCGCCGTCGTGCAGGAGGCCGTGTTCAGCCGCCCACGACCTTCCGCGCGATGTGGCGCCGCTGCTGGTCCCGACTCCCGTCGGTGCTCGGCGCCATGATGCTCACGGTCTGATCGCGGGCGGGCCGATGCTCCTCCTGTACGCGATCTGCATCCCGCTGATCGTCACGTCCTGGGACGGTTCCCGGCCGCCGGCCGCCTTGTTCGTACTGTTCCTGGGTCTCTTCGTCTGCCTGCCCGTCTCCGTCTGGCTCGCGACGCGGTTCAGTCTCGCGCCCGCCGCCGCCGTGTGCGAGGGGCTCGGCCCCGTCGCGGCTCTGCGGCGCTCCTCCCGGCTGGTCGGAGGTAACGTGATCGCCTCCGCGGCCCCTGCCACGGCGCTCGACCAGACGTGACGCGGGCGCTGCCGCTGGGACCCGGCACAGGTGGCAGTGCGGCGCCGCCCGCACGACACCGCACCGCACGTGCAGCCCCGCGCCGCGCCGGTACGGCGTCGGTCGCACGGTTTCCAGCGGCGGGTGGGGCGCCCTGGCCCGGTGTGCGGGTGGCCGACGTATCCGTGGCCGGTGGCCAGTCAAGATCGGCGGGATGGGAGACTGGCCGAGGGTGCGGAGAACAGAAGAGGACGAACACCATCGTGCGACAGCCACATCAGCGCAGAACTCTGGCGTCCCTGGCCATGGCGGCGCTGCTGGCAGCGACGGCGACGGCCTGCGCCTCTCCGCTGCGGGACCTCGGTCCGTTGCCCCCGCGCTATTCGGGCCCGCCGCTGCCTGCCGACACGGTGGTGTCGGAGATGACGTCGGTACTGGCGGCCGAAGGCATCACGGTGGAGAGAGAACCCTCGAACGCACTGGGGATGTGCCACGAACGGCTCTCAGGGCGGCATTCGCCGGAAACGGTCGACGCCGCCCTCAAGGCGGCCTTCGCGCGCGCCCGTTCCGAGCACGGCTGGCAGAGCGGCCCCGACCTGGGCAGCCAGACGCTCAGCCTCACGAAAGGCAACTGGACGGTCATGGCCGGCTTCCCAGGCGAACCGGTACAGGGCATTCAGGCGCCGGTCGTCCTGTCGCTGATATGCATGGACGGCGGCAAGACCTCCCCCACCCCGGCGCCACCTGGCCCACCGGCGCTCACCCCCGCACCGGCATCGTCTTGAAAGCAGCCCCGCCACAGGAACCAGCCGAGATCCGTAACCTCCTGTGCGGCAACCGCCGGACACCGCATCCGCCGACGCGTGACCGCGCCGGCCTGTGAAGGCGGCGCGTGTGGCGGCCACGGTAATCCGTCGGCGGGCCGGCACAGCCATCTGCTGTTCTGGGCGGCCCGCCGGGCCGCCGGCCGCCCTCCATCACGACCGGGGACGAGCAGCACAGAGGTAAATCGGGCCTCCGGACGGCTTCACCAAGCGTTGTGACCTGAGCGGACACCGCTGCGCAGGCCACCGGCCTCGCGTGATGGCGCGCCATCATGGTGCGCGGGTCTGCGCTGGTCACAGCGACTGTCCACGACCAGGGGACGGCCCCGGTCAGACCCGGGGCGGGAGCGCGGACGGGCCCGGACTGTCCCGGACGCCCGAAGACCTGGCGAGACACCCCGGAGCCGAAACAGCCTCCGTGCAGGCCGTGAAAGTCCCGGCCTCCGAGGAGGTTGTGATGTCCCAGCAGTCCCTGCTCAAGCCTTCGCGGCAGATACCGCGGAAGACGTGTTGAGCCGGCCGAGGGAACATTTGTCCAATCCACCGGCACGGGCCAGCGGCGACAGTGGGCTCATGACTGTTTCTGATGGCGGACCGTACGTGAACGGCGGCTCCGAGGCCACCGAAAGTTCCTCGCTGTCGCTGGACGACGGCGACATCCACGTGTGCCAGGACGGCCCCCGCGACGCCCCCGCACTCCTGCTCATCCACGGGTCCGCTTCCTCGACCCGCTCGTGGGACCCGCTGGTTGCGCTGCTGACCGGAGCTCACCGCGTCATCCGGATCGACCTGCTCGGGCACGGCCGGTCGGCCAAACCGGCCGACCGCAGCTACGCGCTCCCGGACCAGGCACGCCGGGCCGGGGTGGCACTGGACCGGCTCGGCGTCGAGCACGCCGTGGTCGTGGGTCATTCCAGCGGCGGGGCGGTCGCCACCGCCCTCGCCGAACAGCGACCCGACCTGGTGACCGCGCTCGCACTCATCAACACCGGACCCAGCCTGGACGCCTTCATCGCACCGCAGTCCGCCACGACCGGACTCTCGCAGTGGCCGCCGACCGATGAGCAGCTCCGCCGGTTCGCGAGCACCGCCTTCAGCCGTGCGGGCTATCGGATCCCACCGGAGCTCCTGGACGAGGTGCGCTGTATGACCCCCCACACGCTCACCGCGACGATGCAGGCAACCCGCGACTACCTGGAGCAGCAGGCGCTCCCGGACCGGCTGGCGGCCCTCGGCAAGCCGCTCCTGGTGGTCTTCGGCGAGGACGACCGCAGGTGGCGATCCTCATCCGCCGCCGACTACCGCGCCGTTCCGGGCGCGAAAGTCGAGTTGCTGCCCGGTCTCGGACACTCACCCCTACTCGAGGACCCCCCGCGGACCGCCACCCCCCTGCTGGCCTTCACCACGATCCACGCCGTACGCGTGGACTGAACGACAAGGAGGGTTGCCATGCGGATTCTCGTCTCCGGCGCCAGTATCGCCGGTCCGGTGCTGGCGTACTGGCTCACCAGGCACGGCTTCTCTGTCACCGTCGTCGAGCGCGCGCCGACTCCGCGCAAGACCGGCGGTCACGCGGTCGACCTGTTCCGGCCCGCGATGAACATCTCGGAGAAGATGGGCGTGCTCCCCCGCATCGAGGAGCGGGCCACCGGGACCCACCGGATGACCGTCCGCCAGGAGGGCGCACGGCGTCCCGTCCGGGTGGACCTCTCCAAGATCTTCAGCGCCACCTCCGACCGGCACGTCGAGATCATGCGCGACGACCTGAGCGAGATCTACTACGACGCCGCACGCGACGACGTCGAGTACATCTTCGGCGACTCGATCACCGCGATCTCGCCCGACGGCGAGGTGCGGTTCGAGAACGCCGCACCTTGCCGCTTCGACCTCGTCGTCGGCGCGGACGGGCTGCACTCCAACGTGCGCCGCCTCGTCTTCGGCGACGAGTTCCACTTCAGCGCCTTCACCGGGGCCTACCTCGGGGTGCTGACCCTGCCGAACGTCTCCGGGCTCGACGGCGAGCTCCTCATCCATGTCGGCGTCGGCCGCACCGCCGGCATGTACAGTGCGCGGCACCTCGGTGACGCGCGGGCGTTGTTCCTCTTCCGGAGCGAGCGCGAGCTCGACTACCACCACCATGACATACCCCGTCAGAAGGAGCTGTTGCGCGGTGCGTTCGACGGCATGCACCCTGACGTGGACCGCTGGCTGAACGAGCTCGACCGCACCCCCGCGTTCTACTTCGACTCGATCACCCAGCTCCACATGGACACCTGGTCGCGGGGGCGGGTGACGCTCGTAGGCGACGCGGGCTACTGCCCCGGCCCGGCCGTCGGCGGCAGCACCAGCCTGGCCGTGGTGGGAGCGTACGTCCTCGCCGGGGAGCTGGCGCGGGCGGGCGGTGACCACGAGCGCGCCTTCCCCGCTTACGAGCGCGCGATGGCGGAGCACGTGCGTGGCAGCCGCGCGGCCGCGCTCAGCGCGGCGAAGACCCTGATCCCCACCTCACGCCTCGGCGTGCGGGGACTGGCCCAGGGCGCCCGCCTGATCTCCGCCCTGCCCGCGGGGCCCAGCCGAGCCCTCCTCCGCCTCACAGCCAAGAGCGCACGCCTCTACAACTCCATGACCGTCGACGACTACCCGCCGTCGTCCACCGCATCGCGAGGCCGGGTCGGCCTCGTGGGCGACCCGGGAGGCGGGCTCGGGGTGGAGTGAACGCCGCACCGCGATTTTCCGGGCTTCGAGGAAGCTCCACCGGCCCGCGACGTCACTTACACGCTGATCTCCCCTGCGCTGGAATGCCGCGCAGCAGCCACCTGCTGTTGGCCTTGGCCACGACACCCGACCGCCCGGCTGGGATCCGGGCCAGATCGGCGGCCATGCCTCGACAACGTCGTGACCAGGGCGAACGCCGCCTGACCTCAACCGAGACCGGCATCCTCACCACAGATGCAGGAAGCTCCGGGCGTCGTCAAAGCCGTCAAGAGCCCGGCCGTCCACATCCGACGGATCCGCCTCGGCGCGGGCCGCGAGCGACTCTGCGAGCGTAAGCGCCTCGTCACTGAGGTGTCCGAAGCGCCGGGCGGTATGTCCGAGGCAGAGGCCGGCCAGGCCGAGCAAAGGACTGCCCGGCGCTGCCCGCGTCCCGACCTGCACACACCAGTGCTCGACGAACTCCCGGTCGTCATCGTTCAACGCACTCCCGACCAGGACACGCGCCGCCTCGCCCTCCTGCGAGCGGTCGCGAAGCGCCCACTCCAGCGTTTCGACCACCACCTCATGTGGCAGATGCGGCAGCGCGGGCGGGTCCTCGAAGGGTAGATGGGAGTGCATTCGCAGAGAGTACGCGCCCGCATCTGCCGCTCCGCGCGAGCGGGCCCGTCAATGACGCGTACGACCCGCTCGCGCTTCGTGGCTCAGCCGGCTCCATGAATGAGCGACCCGCCTCGGATCCGCATCTGGGGTCACCGCTCGCCCGCCAGGTCCAGATCACCGCCCCGAGGCTCACTCGGCTCCGGTTCCATCGGCTTCGGGCGACGCCACGGGTGGGCAATCGGATGGGAGACCGGGCGCCACCAGGGATCCACGGGCAGCGTTCCGGCAGGCTCGAAAGGCTCGCCCGGGCGCGGGAGCGCCACCGGCTGGCCCACCTCCTCAGCAGCGTCGGCGGTCCACTCCCCCGGCTCCGCCCAGGCATGCAGCGAGAGGTTGAATGTGCCCCAGTGGATCGGGAGCATCACCCCGTGCGGCTTGGATCCTTGCAGGTCAAGGTGTGCCTGGACGCCCTGCTGGGGGGTCATGTGAATGTCCGGCCAGCCCCCGGGCAGCGGGGTGTAGTCCGTATGGTCCTTGGGCCAGTACTCGGAGTACGCCCCGATCTGAATCATCGTGGCGTCGAAGGGCCCGTGCTCGGCGCCGATCTCCCCGAAGCCGGGGAAGTAGCCCGTGTCGCCGCTGTGAAAGATCCGGTGCTCGTCGCCCGCGACCACCCAGGAAGCCCACAGGGTGTGCTGCTGGTTGCGCAGGCCGCGTCCGCAGAAGTGCCTCGCCGGAGTCGCCGTCAGGGACAGTCCCGCGATCTTGGTTCCCTCGTTCCAGTCCAGCTCGCGCAACCGGTCCGGCGAAACCCCCCAGCGTTCCAGGTGGGCGCCGACGCCGAGCGGGACGGCGAAGACCGTGTCCGTACCCGCCAGCTCCTTGATGGTCGGCAGGTCGAGGTGGTCGTAGTGGTCGTGCGAGATCACCACGGCGTCCACCGGCCCCAGCGCGGCCAACGGCACCGGTACGGGGTGCAGCCGCTTGGGCCCGGCGAAGGGGAAGGGAGAACACCGCTCTCCCCAGACCGGATCGAACAGCACGCGGCGTCCGTCGATCTCCGCAAGTACCCCGGAGTGCCCCATCCAGGTCAGCCGCAAGCCGCTGACCGGCGGATTCGCCAGCTCGGCCAGCGTCGTGGGGTAGACCGGGATCGAGCTGCCGGGGCTGCGCCGGATCCGCTGCTCCTTGTGGAAGTAGAGCTTGGCGAACTCCAGCATGGAGCCGGACGGCCGGGTCCGCGCCCCGACGGGGTTCTGGAAGACGCCGTCGGCGAAGTTCGGCGAGCGGCGGATCCGCTCCAGCCGTGCGCCGGACGGATCCGCGCCGAAGGCTTCTGACCGCAGGGCGCGCAGCCGTGGACGCAGGGGACGGGAGCCGGTCAAAGCGCCTCCTGGGAGGGTGGGGCGGGATGGACGGGAGAAGCCGTACTGGATACCGGTCTACCACCATGCCAACGCGCACCGGCCCCGAAGGATTCCGCCGCGCCCCCGTCCTCCTGCTCGGGGTTACAGCGGCAGCAGGTCGGGCCGCTTCGCCTCCACGTGGTCCCCGGAGGACTCCCCGCGCAGCCGCCGCCCGATCCAGGGCACCAGGTGCTCCCGTGCCCACTGGATGTTGTCCCGGGTCACGTCCACCGAGCCGCGCGGCTGTTGCGGCGGCCACGGCTGGTCGGGGTCGGCCGGCACCTGAAGCCCGAGCACCTGGGCGGCGCGCAGCGCGACCCGGGTGTGCCCCTCGGGCGAGAGGTGCAGCCGGTCGTCGTCCCAAGCCCGCCGGTCCTGTACGGATTTCAGCGACCAGAGGTCGAGCACCGGGCAGTCGTACCGGTCGGCGATGGCGCGCACGTGCGCGCTGTACGTCGCCACCTTGCCGCGCAGGTGCTTGAGGACCGGCACGCCCCGGGTGTCGAAGCCGGTGGTGATCATGACCTGGCCGACGGCTCCGGTGAGGTCGGCGACCGCCGCCTCGAACCGTTCCGCCACGTCGTCCGGGTCGCTGCCGGGCCGGATGATGTCGTTGCCCCCGGCACAGAAGCTCACCAGGTCCGGTGCCAGCTCCTTGGCGCGGGGGACCTGTTCGGCCACGATCTGGTCGAGGAGCCGTCCCCGCACGGCCAGGTTCGCGTACCGGAATTCGTCTTCCTCGCGCTGATCGGCCAGGAGTACGGCCAGTCGGTCCGCCCAGCCGAGAAAGGTCCCCCCGGGTCCCGGGTCCCCCACACCCTCGGTGAAGCTGTCCCCGATCGCCGCGTACGAGCCGATGGTCTTGAGTGTCGTCGTCGTCGCTGCCACGGGACCATATCCTTCACCCCGGCACGTGACCTACGCCACCGTAGGAAGGGGTTGACGGTCCGTGATCTATACCACCTGGTCGGTACGGAATAACGACGCGTGAGGCCGGGACCCCCCTCGGGTCCCGGCCTCACGGGTCCGGCGCCTCTCCGACGGCGGGAGCCGTCAGATGCTCACACCCTTGGAGCGGAGGTAGGCCAGCGGGTCGATGTCCGAGCCGTAGGACGGGCCGGTGCGGATCTCGAAGTGCAGGTGCGGGCCGGTCGAATTGCCGGTGGAGCCGGACAGGCCGATGGTCTGGCCGGCGCTGACGCTCTGGCCGACCGACACGGACAGCTGGGACAGGTGAGCGTACTGGGAGTACTTGCCGTCCGCGTGCCGGATGATGACCTCGTTGCCGTACGCGCCTCCCCAGCCTGCCGAGACCACGGTGCCCGCGCCGACCGCCCTGACGGTGGTGCCGGAGCTCGCGATGAAGTCGACGCCGGTGTGGTAACCGCTGGACCACATGGCACCGGGGGTCTTGTACTGGGTGGAGATCCCACCGCCGACGGGTGCGACGAAGCCGGCGGAGGTGACCGCACCCGCGGCGGACGTGCCACCGGCGCTCTTCTTGACGGGCGCGGGCGCAGGGGCGGGCGCGGCCCCGGTCGTGGGCGCCGCGGACTTCTTCTTCGGTGCGGGGGCCCGCTCCGGCGCCGGAGCCTGCGGGGCCGTCTCGCCCTTCGCCCCGAGGGTCAGCTTCAGACCGGGGTGGATCAGCGACGGGTTGGCGCCAACGGCCTCGCGGTTGTCGGCGTAGAGCTGCTGCCAGCCGCCGGAGAGGTGACGGTCCTCGGCGATCTTGGAGAGGTAGTCGCCCGGCACCACCGTGTAGACGGTCGGCGCGGCCTGCGCGGCGGCGGGAGCGGTCTGCGGCGCGGCCGGAACCTGGGCGACCTGCACGGGGGCCGTGGCGGGAGCGGCGGCCGGGGCGCCGGCCGCGTGGGCGCCCGAGGCGCCCATCAGCGGCAGCGCGAGGGCCGCGCCGCCGGTGCCTGCGACGGCGAACCCGCGGGCCACGGAGCGGGACTTGGGACGGCGGTGCTTACCTCGTGCAGGCATGGCGATTTCCTCTCCGTCGCCTGCGAGGTGAGCTGTCGGGTTCGGACTGGAGATGTCCGGCCGCACATGAACGGAACAGAACATGTACGGCTTCACCCCGAGCTGTCCCGGTACGAAGATCGGGAACAGCGGCCTACCTGGTTCCCCCGCTCCTGCCGCGCATGTGAATAGTCGAGTGCGGTTTCCGGACGGCGGCAGGATTCGGCGGTCCATCCGGATCGATCGCGAAGGTAATCGAGTTGAGCCACACGGAACAAGCCACGAATTTCCCGACGCATTCACAGGAGTGGGAGTTCGACGGAATTCCCGTCACCCTCCGTCCATTCCCCACCGCCAACGACCGCCCCGGCCGGGCCATTCGACTTTGACGATCAGGCACTCACGGTCACCGTATGATCTGGCTCACGGGGCTGCGCGCGATCTCGCCTCCGGTTATGGCAAGTTGGCCCCAAGTAGTGTAATTCGGACACCCCACCACGATACGGAGGAGTTCCCGTGACTCAGCAGATACCCCCGTCCCCGCTGACGGACCCGACGCCTGAGCCGGAGCTGGCCGGAGTGCGCAACTTCCGTGACGTGGGCGGCCTGCCGACCATCGACGGGCGGAGGGTCAAGACGGGACGACTGTTCCGTAGCGGACATCTGGCACATGCCACCGAAACCGATACAGAGTTCCTCGCGTCGCTCGGCCTCCACACCATCTTCGACTTCCGCAACGAAGCCGACCACGCCCTGGAGGGACCCGACGTCGCACTCCCCGGCGTACGGAACGTCAACATCCCGCTGTCGGACCCCGCCGACGGCAAGGAGTTCTGGACGATGGTCCGCGACGGCGACCTCGGCCAGCTGCGCCAGATCCTCGGCGACGGGAAGGCCGCAGCCCGGATGACCCACTCGTACCGCTCGATGATCAGGGAACGCACCGCCGAGCACAGCCGGGTCGTGCACTCACTCGCCGAGGACAGCGTTCCGGCGCTCATGCACTGCGCGGCCGGCAAGGACCGGGCCGGTCTGTCGATCGCCGTCACCCTGCTCGCGCTGGACGTCGAGCGCGGGGCGATCGTGACCGACTACCTGGAATCCAACGCCCCGCACCGTCGCTACCGGGTACGCCGCGGCAGCGACGCGGCCGAGGCCCGCTCCCCCGAGGTGATGGAGCTGCTCGCCCCGCTCTTCGACGCCCGTGCCGAGTACCTGAGCGCCGCCTTCGACACGATCGACGAGCACTGGGGCGGGGTCGAGCGCTACCTTGCCGTGGGTCTCGGGCTCACGCCCGAGACCCTCGACCGACTGCGGGACCGACTGCTCGACTGAGCCGGCCCGGGACGGGTGGAGCAGGTGGTCAGCGGTTGCCGACGGCCTGCTTCACCAGCGTCCTGCCGAAGTCCCACATCAGCCCGCCCCCGCCGTGCGCCTCGTCCATGACCTCGCGGAAGGCGGCCACGAAACGGTCGACGTCCCGCTCGTCCACGACCAGCGGCGGGATGAGCTTGATCACCTCCAGGTGGTCGCCGGAGACCTGGGTGAGGATCCGGTGCTTCTGGAGCAGCGGCACCACGACCATCTGCGCGAAGAGCCCCTTGCGGGCCGCCTGGAGCATCGCCCACCGGCTGCGCAGCCCCAGCGAGGACGGCCTGCCGAATTCGATGCCGATCATCAGACCGCGCCCGCGCACCTCGTGGAGCAGCTCGTACTCGTCCACCAGGGCCGCGAGCCGGCCGCGCAGCAGGTCCCCCGTCGCGCGGGCACGGGCGACCAGCGATTCGTCGTCCATGACGGAGAGCACCGCCAGTCCGGCCGCCATCGCCTGAGCGTTGGAGCCGAAACTGGCGGAATGCACCAGCACCCGGTCCATGGACGAGTAGACCTTCTTGAAGATCCAGTCCTTGCCGAGGGTCGCGCCGACCGGGACGTAGCCGCCGGACAGTGCCTTGGCCACGCACACCAGGTCCGGTTCCACGCCCGGCTCGTGCTGGTAGGCGTAGAAATCACCGGTTCGTCCGAGGCCCGTCTGCACCTCGTCCGCGATCAGCAGCGCCTTGTGCTGGTGCAACAGCTCCTGCGCCGCGAGTAGGAATCCGGGCGGGGCCGCGAGCACGCCCTTGCCCTGGATCGGCTCGACGACGAGGGCGGCGACGTCCCCGCGTTCGAGTTCCCGTTCCAGGGCGGCCAGATCACCGAGCCCGATCTTCGTGTCGGGCAGCAGGGGCCCGAAGCCGTCCCGAAAACCGCCCTCCCCGTTGACCGAGAGGGAGCCCGCGGTCAGGCCGTGGAAGGCGTGGTCGCAGTAGAGGACCCTGGGCCGCCCGGTGGCGTACCGGGCGAACTTCAGGGCGGTCTCCACCGCCTCGGTGCCGCTGTTGCCGAAGAAGACCCGGTCCAGGTGCGGGCTGTACGACAACAGCTTCTCGGCCAGTAGTCCGGGCAACGGCTGGCAGTCGAAGCGGGTGAGGTCGGCGAGCTGGGCATCGAGGACGTCGTGCAGGGCCTGGCGGACGACCGGATGGTGGCGCCCCAGGCCCATCACCCCGAACCCGGCGAGCATGTCGAGGTAGTCGTTGCCCTCGGCGTCCCAGAAGTGGGCCCCTTCGGCCCGTACGTAGACCTTGTCGAAGCCGATCGTGTGCAGCATCCGGGGCAGCTGGTGGTTGAGGTGCCGCGCGTGCAGCTCGTAGCGCTCCGCGCCGCGCTCGGCCAGCAGGGCGCCGAGGTCGAAGCCCTTGCGCGCGCCCGCGCCCGCTCCGGCCCCGGCTCCTACGCCTGTTTCGGCTCCTGGTGCGGGGCTCATGCCGAGGTGTCCCGGTTGCCGCCGATCGTCTCCCGGGCCGCGCGCAGCGACTCCTTGAGGGAGCCCATGGTGGCGAGGACGGCGGTGGGCTCGTACCCGCAGTGCGCCATGCAATTCGCGCACCGCGGGTCCTTTCCGCGACCGTACTTGCTCCAGTCCGTGTCGTTGATCAGTTCCCGGTACGTCGGCACGTATCCGTCGCTCATCAGATAGCAGGGGCGCTGCCAGCCGAAGAGGGAGTAATTCGGAATGGCCCAGGCGGTGCAGGGGAAATCGGCCTTGCCCTCCAGGAAGTCGAGGAAGAGCGGAGAGTGGTTGAGCCGCCAGCGGCGCCGGTTCCCGCCCGCGAAGGCCTTCCTGAAGAGTTCCCTGGTCTGTTCGACGCCCAGGAAATGCTCCTGGTCGGGGGCCTTTTCGTAGGCGTAGGCGGGCGAGATCATCATCTCGTCGACCTTGAGGTCGTCATTGAGGTAGTTGAGCACCTCGATGATCGTCTGCGGGGTGTCGGTGTTGAAGAAGGTGGAGTTGGTGGTCACCCGGAACCCGCGCCGCTTCGCCTCCTTGATGGCCGCGACCGCCTCGTCGAAGACGCCTTCCTTGGCCACCGACTCGTCGTGCCGCTCGCGCAGGCCGTCGATGTGCACGGCGAAGGCGAAGTACGGGGACGGGGTGAACTTCTCGATCTTCTTGCGCAGCAGCATCGCGTTGGTGCAGAGGAATACGTACTTCCGCTTGGCCACCAACTGCCGCACGATCTCGTCGATCTGCGGATGCATCAGCGGCTCGCCGCCCGCGATGGACACCATGGGCGCACCGGACTCCAGGACGGCACCCACCGCCTGGGCCACCGGCATGCGCTGCTTGAGCACGCCGGCCGGGTGCTGGATCTTCCCGCACCCCTCGCAGGCCAGATTGCAGGCGTAGAGCGGTTCCAGCTCGACGATCAGCGGGAACTTCTCACGCTTGCGGAGCTTCTGTTCGAGAAGATACGTCCCGACCCTGATGGTCTGTCGCAGTGGCATGGCCATCTGGCTCACCTCCTGGGGAGCAGCAAAGAACGGTGCCAGTCATAAAACGCGGGCAGTACGGCACGCAATACGCGGAAGGCCGATATTCCACCGCGGACCGTGCCGATGCGGACGAGCTCGTGCTCCGGAGCGTCCACGATCACCCGGACGGCCGCAACCGGACGTCCCGCGCCGGGCGCGCCGTCCCGCGAGGCCGTCCAGAGCGTGGCCGCGGACTCCATGTCGACCGCGATCGCGCCGGTGGCACGCAGTTCAGCGCGCTCCTGGCCGCGGACGACGTGATCGGATCCGGTCAGTACGCCGGTGTGCACGGTCCGGCCGGGGGCGGCCCGGGCCAGTGCCTCGGCGAGCAGGGCGGTGCCGGCGCACGCGACGGTACCCCGCGGGTCCCGGGTGGCCTCGGCGACGACCAGATCGCCGGGGCTCATACCGGGGGTCAGCCCGGCGCAGAAGCCGGTGGCCAGGACGGCGGCCCGGCGCAACCCCGGCTCGGCGAGCGCCCGCCCGACGGCCCGGTCCGCGGCACGCGGTCCCATGCCGGTGCGCAGGAGGGCGTAGCCCGGTCCGGGGCGTACGGCGCCCCGGTCGCCGCCGCTGCGCAGGGCCGCCTGCTCGATGCGCAGGGCGCAGGCGACCAGCAGCGGCGAGGCCGGCTCGGGTCCGCCGGACCCGGCGGTGGCCATCAGGCCTCCCCGGGCGCGAAGGGGTCCCCGTACAGGTAGCGGCCGAGCGCCGTGAGCGGGAACACCAGCCGGTAGAGGTGGTAGTTGATGGAGAAGTCCCAGGGGAATCCGGTGCCGGTGAAATGGGGTTCGTCCCAGGAGCCGTCCTCCCGCTGGGTCCCGACGAGGTACGCGATGCCCCGTTCGACGGCTTTGCCGTCGCGCTCGCCCGCCGAGAGCAGGGCCATCAGCGCCCACGCCGTCTGTGACGCGGTCGACTCCCCCTTCCCCGCCCAGGACGGGTCCTTGTAGGAGCGCTGGTCCTCGCCCCATCCGCCGTCCTCGTTCTGTACGGACTCCAGCCAGTGCACGGCCCGCCGGATCGCGGGATGCGCCGCAGCGATGCCCGCGGCCGTGAGCGCCGGGACCACTGATCCGGTGCCGTAGACGTAGTTGGTGCCCCAGCGGCCGAACCAGGCGCCGCTCGGCTCCTGTTCGGCGAGCAGCCAGCCGATTCCGCGGCGGGCGCGCGGGTCGCCGGCCTTGCCCTCGACGGCGAGCATCTCCACCACGTGGGCGGTGACGTCGGCCGACGGCGGGTCGATGACCTCGCCGAAGTCGCAGAACGGCAGCCGGTTGGGCAAGGGGCTGGTGTTGTCGGCGTCGAAGGCGCCCCAGGCCCCGTTCTTCGACTGCATGCCGAGGGTCCAGGACATCCCGCGGGCGATGGCCGCCTCGACCTTCGCCGGCTCCGGGTGCGCGATCCGGCGCAGGGCGAGGATCACCTCGGCTGTGTCGTCGATGTCGGGGTAGGTGTCGTTGTGGAACTCGAACGCCCAACCCCCGGGGGTGAGTCCGGGCCGCTGCACCGCCCAGTCGCCGGTACGGACGATCTCCTCGTCGAGCATCCAGTCGGCAGCCTTCACCAGGGCCGGGTGGTCGCGCGGCAGGCCCGCGTCGGCCAGGGCGATGGCAGCGAGGCAGGTGTCCCAGACCGGCGACTGGCAGGCCTCGATCATCCGGGTGGGGGCGCCGCCCGAGCCCTCGGGCCCGGCAGCGCCGTCCTCGCGCCACACCGCGAACCGATCCAGGGACTCCAGGCCGGCCCGCATGACCGGGTGGCGCAGGTCGTACCCGAGCAGGTGCAGGGCGATGACCGAGTACACGGCGGGCGGCTGGATCCCGCCCCAGCAGCCGTCGTTCTCCTGCCGTTCGATGATCCAGCGGGCGGCGCTGTCCATGGCGGCCTTGCGCAACCGGCGCGGGGCGAAGCGGCGGTAGACGTGCAGGGCCCTGTCCATCCGCTGGAAGGCGCCTTCCCAGGTCGTCAGCGGGGCCTGGCGGCGGGCGGGGTACGGGCACCGCGCGTCGGTGTGCAGCTCGTCGAGGACGAAGGGGGCCGGGCGGACGGGCCGCTTCGCCGAGACCACGGTCAGCGGAACGATGGTCTGGCGGGCCCAGCAGCCGAAGTCGTAGATGTTCAACGGCACCCAGGGTGGCAGGAAGACCAGCTCGGGCGGCAGTTCGGGCAGGTGGTCCCAGCTCCACCAGCCGAAGAGGGCCAGCCAGATCCGGGTGAACACGCGGGCGGCGGCGATGCCTCCGTGGGCCCGGATCCAGGCCGACGCCCGGGCCATGTGCGGGGCGTCGGGTGCATCACCGGCGAGCCGCAGGGCGACGTACGCCTCGATGGTGGCGGAGAGGTCGGGCGGGCCGCCGTGGAACGTGGCCCAGGTGCCGTCCTCGGCCTGTTCGCCCCGGATGAAGCGGGCGGCTGCCTGGGTCGTGTGCTCGTCCCGGATGCCGAGGAACTGCCGCAGCAGCAGGTCTTCGGCATCCATGGTGACGTTGGTCTCCAGGTCGCCCTTCCACCACCCGGCCGGATCCTGTCGCGCGAGCAGGTGCCGGGTCGCCCGCGCGGCGGCGTCCTGCGCCCCCTGCACCGCGTGCGCCGCGCCGCGCGCCGCGGGTCCTTCGCCGGGGCCCTGCCCTGGCAGGGCAGCGGCCTGCCCGGCAGGTCCGCCGGGCGGGCCGGGCCGCGGGTCCGGCGTGGTGTCGTCCGGGTCGGTGCCACGGGCACCGGCGCCGTCGGTCGTCGCTGTCATGGCTTCCCCTTACGTGGCAGTGTCCTCTGCTGTGCTGGGGTTCGCCGTCGGCCGGCGCGCGCCTAGGCATGGCCCGGGCGGGTGGCGCCGGCCGGCGACTCGCGAGTCATATCCCGGCTCGGGTGGCGATCACCTCTTGCGCACGACAACGAAGTCGGCGAGGGCGACGAGCTGTTCGCGCACCCGCTGCGGCATGTCGACGTCGTCCAACGCCCGGATCGCCACGGCGTGCTGGCGACGCGCCTCCTCGGCGGTCCATTCGCGCCCGCCCGCCGCCTCGATGAGCGCGGCGCGGGCGGCGAACTCCGCTTCCGAGAAGTTCTCGAAGTCGTTGCTCTTGGCGTCGGCCGCGAGCAGCTCCGCCAGCTCCTCGCACGCGGGCCCGCCCGCCGCGAGGGCGGCGACGACCGGCAGGGACTTCTTGCGCTGGCGCAGGTCGCTCCAGGTCTGCTTGCCGGTGGACTCCGGGTCGCCCCAGATGCCGAGCAGGTCGTCGACGGCCTGGAAGGCGAGGCCCAGGTGGTAGCCGTACTCCTCCAGCTTGTCGGCCGTACGGTCGTCCGCGCCGCCGAGGACGGCGCCGATGGAGACCGCGCAGGCGAGCAGGGCGCCGGTCTTGTTGCCCTCCATCTCCAGGCACTCCTCGACGCTGACGCGCTCGCGGTGCTCGTAGGAGATGTCCTGGGCCTGACCGTCGATCAGCTTGCGGGTGGCGGTGGTCAGTCGGCGGGCCGCACGGCCGGCCTCGACCGTGCCGAGCTCCAGCAGCACCTCGTTGGCGAGGGCGAAGAGCGCGTCGCCCACCAGGATGGCCTGCGCCGGCCCGTGCACCTTCCACACCGTGTCGCGGTGGCGGCGCTGCTCGTCGCCGTCCATCAGGTCGTCGTGGAGCAGCGAGAAGTTGTGGACGAGTTCCACGGCGACGGCGCCGGGGATGCCGACCTCGGCGGCGGCACCCGCGGCCTCGGCGGAGAGCAGCGCGAGGGCGGGGCGGACGGCCTTGCCGCCGTCGCCGTCCGCCGGGTTGCCGTGGGCGTCGATCCAGCCGAAGTGGTAGGCGGCGACGGTGTCCATGGGCGCCGCCAGCCGGTCGACTGCGGCGCGGAGCACGGGAGTCGACAGCGTGCGACCACGCTCCAGGAGGGCGAGCGTGTCCGCCTTCTCCCCACCGGCCGCGCCCATACCGGCATCCGTGTTCTCGACAGCCGGATTCCCCGGGTTCACTGGCTCTCCTCTGTTTCCTGTACGTGCTGTGCCGGATGTGCTGATGATCGTCATGCCGCCTCCTGCAGGGGGTGCTCGCGGTGGCGGCCGAGTGCGGCGAGTGCGACGTGCGCCGCGCTCAGGCCGCTCCGGACGGCGCTCTCCATGGTCGCGGGCCAACCGGTGGCGGTCCACGCACCGGCGAGATAGAGGCCCGGCGTGTCGGTCCGCGCCCCCGGGCGCAGCCGGCCGACGCCGGGGGTGGGGGCGAACGTGGCCGTCCGCTCCCGGGTGACGAAGAAGTCGCGTACCTTGGCGCCCCGGGCGGCCGGCAGCAGCCGTTCCAGCTCGGGCAGGTACTTGGTGCGCAGCACCGAGACGGGCTCGTCGATGTCGCCCTGGGCGACCGACTGGGACAGGGCCAGGTACTGCCCGCCGTCGGTGAGCCCGGAGGCGTCGGTGCGGTCGAAGACCCACTGCACCGGAGAACCGAGCGCCGCGAAGAAGGGCTGCTTGAGCACCTTGCGGTCGTAGACGACGTGGACGTTGAGGATCGGCGCGGTGCCGATGTCGAGGAGCTTGTCCGGGTCGGCGAGCGCCCCTGGCGGGAGCAGGCCGTGCGCCTCGCGCTGCGGGACGGCGAGCACGACGGTGCCCGCGTCGAAGAACTCGCCCTCGGTGTCGACCCGCCAGTTCCCGTCCTGCGTACGGGAGATGGAGGTGGCGCGGGTGCGCAGTTCGGTCCGTACACCGGCCGCGTCGAGCGCCTTGCGGACGAGGGTGTCGTGCAGGTCGCCGAGCGGGACCCTGGACCAGCCGATGTCGGCGGCGCCGTTCTCGGAGAGCAGCCCGGTCTTGAACACCATGGCGGCCAGGCCCAGCGACGACTGCTCCGCGGTGGCGTTGAGGGTGGCGATGCCGACGAGGTCCCACAGTGCCTCGATGGTGCGCGGGCTCTGGCCGTAGCGGCCGAGCCAGGTCGCGAAGTCCAGGCCGTCCAGCGCCGGGTCGGCGGGGTCGAGCCGGCGCAGCGCGAGGGCGGCGCGCCCGACGCCCGCCCGTTCGGCGAGGGAAAGGTGCGGGTAGCGGGCCAGGGAGGCCGCCAGGTGCAGCGGTACGGGCAGGGCGCTGCGGCGCAGCCGGCCCAGGCGCGGTCCGCGCGGGTGGGCGACGTCGAGGACGGGGACGTCGAGCCGGTCCTGGAGGGGAGCGAGGGCGGCGCCGTCGACGCGTTCGAGGAACCAGCGGTAGGCGGTGCAGCAACGCAGGTAGACGTGCTGGCCGTTGTCCACGGTGAGTTCGCCGCGCTTGAAGGAGAAGGCGAGGCCGCCGAGCCGGGGCCGACCCTCGATCAGGGTGACCTCGACTCCGGCGTCGGCGAGTTCGAGGGCGGTGGTGGTTCCGGCGAGGCCGCCGCCGATGACGACGGCGCGGTGCTCGCTGCCGCTCATGAGCCCTCCCCGGTAACGCGGATGCCGGCCGGGGTGGTGCTCCTGCCCCCGGGGGACGGCTTGCCGCCGCCCGTCTGCACGGACGCGGTGGAGCGTGCGCCGGTTGCCCGGACGGCGCTGCGGCCGGGGGTGCGCTCCGTGGCCGCGTCCGCGGCGGTCGCTCCGCGATCCGCGCGCAGGGCCGGGGACGCCCAGGCGGCCCGGCGCGGCGCGGTGTCCGCGGGCGGACCGGCCGGGCGACGGGCCGAGGTGGTCCTCCTCGCGCTCATCAGGTCCGCCTCCGCGTGCTCTGGCGCGAGATGGTCCGCGTGTCGAGGCCGGACAGGCCGCGCACGGCGACGTACGCCTTCTCGTGCGTGGGCAGCGAGACCCGGCCGCGGAGCACGGCCTCGGGCTCGCGCTCGATGCGGTCCAGGAGGCGCCGGTAGATCCCGGCCATGGCCGCGACGCAGGCGCCGCTGCGCCGGTCGAGCAGGGGCAGCAGCCGGTAGCCCTCGACGAACAGGGCGCGGGCGCGCCGGACTTCGTGGTGGACGAGGCCGGCGAAGTCGGCGCCCGCGGGGGCCCGGTCGCCGTGGAAGCCTGCCGAGCAGCCGAACTTGGCGAGGTCCTCGGCGGGCAGGTAGGTGCGCCCGTTGCCGGCGTCCTCGCGGACGTCGCGCAGGATGTTGGTGAGTTGGAGGGCGAGTCCGAGCGTGTCGGCGTACTCACCGGCGTGTTCGGCGTCGGGTGCGCCGGGGGCGGTGCCGAACACGCCGAGCGAGAGTCGCCCGATGGCTCCGGCCACGCAGCGGCAGTAGGTCTTCAGGTCGTCCCAGGTCTCGTAGCTCTCGCCGCGGACGTCCATCAGTACGCCGTCGATGAGCTCGTCGAGGCCCCCGAGGGGGATGGGGAAGCGGCGGGCCGCGTGGGCGAGGGCGACGGCGACCGGGTCGGTGTCGTCCTCCTCGATCCCGCCGGCCCTGATCCGGCCGAGCAGGGCGCGGGTCTCCTCCAGCCGGGCCAGCTTGGTCGCGGGCGCCAACGGGCCGTCACCGATGTCGTCCACGCGCCGGGAGAAGGCGTACAGCGCGGACATCGCCTGCCGTTTGTCGGTGGGCAGCAGCCGGATGCCGTACGCGAAGTTGCGCGCCTGCGCGCCGGTGACGGCCTCGCAGTAGCTGTAGGCGGCCAGCACCGGTGCGGACATGTGTGCGGAACCCTCCACGGTCGGGCTCACCCCTTTCTCGGCGCTGTGCGCAGGACGGTGGCCACCTCGCGGAGCAGGCCGCTCCTGGTGGGCTTGGGCGGACCGGGGAGTACGTCGAAGCCGGCGGCGGTGACGGCTCGCAGGGCGGCTCGCCCGCCTCCCACGAAGCCCGCGAGCAGGAGCCGGAGCCTGCCGTGCACGCTACCCACGAGCGGGGTGCCCTCATTCAGGAGGTCCCGGGCGCGTTCGACTTCGAAGGCGATCAGGGAGCGTACGGAAGCGTTCGCGCGGGGGGCCTTGAGGTCGGTCTCGCTCACGTGGAAGCGGCGCATGTCCTCGGCCGGGAGGTAGATCCGGTTGCGACCGAGGTCCTCGGTGACGTCCTGCACGTGTTCGATGATCTGCAGGGCGGTGCACACGGCGTCGGAACGGCGGACCCGCTCGGGGGTGACGGTGCCGGTGAGGGACAGCACGAGTCGGCCGACGGGGTTCGCGGAGAGCTCGCAGTACGCGAGGAGGTCGCCGTACGTCTCGTAGCGCGTGACGTGCTGGTCCTGGCGGTTGGCTTCGATGAGCCTGAGGAAGGGCTCGGGGGTGAGCCCGTGGGCGCGGACCACGGGCTGGAGGGCCAGCAGGAGGGGGTGGCGGGGCGGGCCGTCGGCGGAGCCGAAGACGCGCTTGAGGTCCGCCTCGAAGGCGTCGAGCATGGCGGGCCGGTCGTCCACCGCCGCGGGGTCGAGACCGAGGAGTACGGCGTCGTGCCCGCCGGGGGCGAGGTCGCCGTCGCCGATGTCGTCGACCAGGCGGGCGTACCCGTACACCGCCGTCAGGCCGTCGCGCCAGGCACGGGGGAGGAAGGCCGGGGCGACGGGGAAGTTCTCCGCCCGCGCCTTGCCGAGCGTGGCGCGGGCGTGGGCGTCTGGGGCCGCGTGGGGGCGGGGACGGATGCCGTGCCCCGGGGTCACCGCCCGCCGCCTGCGGCGGGGACGGCCGTAATGCCTGGGGGCCGGAGAATTCCCGTAGCCATTGCCGTCACATCTCCCGTTCTACACTGCCGACCCAATACATCCTATTTCGGACACGCCGCCGGGCTTTCCCCGGGGTTACCCCAGGCCGTTCACCTGCGGGGAATCGTCCCCTCTTGCCGCGATTCAGGACCGCTCCAGCTTACGCTGTACAACGCCGCGGAAGCCTCTGGGGTATTCGCTCCGCTACCGAATGTCGGCGGCGGACCTCCCGTACACGTCGAAGCCCCCGCCGCGCGAGGCGACGGGGGCCGGCGGTGTCCACGGTTCAGTGGCTGGTCGCCTTCTCGTAGGCCGAGACGACTTCCTCGGTGGGCCCGTCCATCAGCAGCTCGCCCTTCTCCAGCCACAGCACGCGGCTGCAGGTGTCGCGGATCGAGTTGTTGTTGTGGCTCACCAGGAATACGGTTCCGGCCTGTTTGCGCAGTTCGCGGATGCGGGCTTCGGAACGCACCTGGAACTTCCGGTCACCGGTGGCCAGGGCCTCGTCGATCATCAGGACGTCGTGGTCCTTAGCCGCCGCGATGGAGAAACGCAGGCGCGCCGCCATACCGGAGGAGTACGTGCGCATCGGCAGGGAGATGAAATCACCCTTCTCGTTGATGCCCGAGAAGTCGACGATGTCCTGGTAGCGCTCCCGGATCTGCTCGCGGCTCATTCCCATCGCGAGACCGCCGAGGACCACGTTGCGCTCACCGGTGAGGTCGTTCATCAGCGCGGCGTTGACACCCAGCAGCGAGGGCTGGCCGTCCGTGTAGACCTTGCCGGCCTCGCAGGGCAGCAGGCCAGCGATGGCGCGCAGCAGGGTGGACTTGCCGGAGCCGTTGGAGCCGATGAGGCCGATGGCCTCGCCCCGGTAGGCGGTGAAGGAGACGCCGCGCACGGCGTGGACCCGGCGGACGCCCGGCGCGTCGCCCTTGCCCCGGCGGACTATCTTGCTCAGCGCCGCGGTGGCGCTGCCCTTGCCGGAGCTGCCGGTGTTGACGCGGTAGACGATGTGCACGTCGTCGGCGATGACGGTGGGGACGTCGCCCCGGTAGTTCTCAGCCACGGCCGTAACGCTCCTCAGCCTTCCAGAAGTACACGAAACCGCCGAGGCCGATCACGACGGCCCAGCCGACGGCGAAGGCCCAGACGTGCGGCGGCAGGTTCCCCGGGCCGTAGTCGTCGATCAGCGCGAACCGGACCAGGTCCATGTAGATCGCAGCCGGGTTCCACTGGAGCACGTCCGCGATCCACGCGGGCTTGTCCTTGAGCATCTCGTTGATCGAGAACATGACGCCCGAGGCGTACATCCACGTACGCGTGAGGAACGGCATGAGCTGCGCGAGGTCGGGGGTCTTGGACCCCATCCGCCCGAAGATCAGCGCGAGGCCGGTGTTGAAGACGAACTGCAGCGCCAGCGTCGGGATCACCAGCAGCCAGGACAGCCTCGGGTAGTTGCCGAAGGCGACCGCGACGACGACCACGACGATCATCGAGTACATCAGCTGCTGGAGCTGCTGCATCGAGAAGGAGATCGGCAGGGAGGCGCGCGGGAAGTGCAGGGCGCGGACCAGGCCGAGGTTGCCGGGGATGGCCCGGACGCCCGCCATCAGCGAGCTCTGGGTGAAGGTGAAGACGAAGATGCCCATCACCAGGAAGGGGATGTAGACCCCCTTCTCCATGCCCCGGCCCGCGTCCAGGATCAGGCCGAAGATCAGGTAGTAGACCAGCGCGTTGAGCAGGGGGGTCGCCACCTGCCAGATCTGGCCGAGCTTCGCCTGGCTGTACTGGGCCACGAGCTTGGCCCGCGAGAACGCCATGATGAAGTGGCGCCGGTCCCAGAGCTGCCGCACGTACTCGGTCAGGCTCGGCCGGGCACCGCTGACGGACAGGCCGTACTTCCTGGCGAGCTCCGCGGGGGTCAACCCCGCGTCTTCGGACGGCGGCTTGCTCGTGGCGAGGGCGCCATCCTGGGTTGTGTCACTCACAAGTTGAAACTTTCCGTCTTCAAGATGCGGCAGAAGGTGGCATCGGGCCTGGACCGCTCGACCCGTGACCGCGCCATGTTCTCAGACGCGAGCGTGTCAGATGACAGGCGGTCGGCCCAGCCGGGTCAGCCGCCAGACCGTACGCCACTTCATGGGGCGCCGGGGACCGCAGGGGGTGGTCCATCCCTCCTTGAACCCACCGAACCAAGCCTTCAACGCCGGCGCGGAGGGTCTGCGCAGCAGCGTCAGCAGGAGCCAGACGCCCACGTAGACCGGCACCAGTGGAGCGGGCAGGTTACGGCGGGCGAGCCACACCCGGTTACGGGCAACCATACGGTGGTAGACCGCGTGCCGGGAGGGGGCGGTCGTCGGATGCAGCAGCACCATGTCCGCCCGGTAGTCGATCAGCCACCCCGCGTCGAGCGCCCGCCAGGCCAGATCGGTTTCCTCGTGCGCGTAGAAGAACTCCCCCGGCAGCGGTCCGACCTGCCCGAACACGGCCGTGCGGACGGCGTTGGCGCCCCCCAGGAACGTGGTCACGCGGGAGGAGCGCATGGGGTCCGAGGCGCGCAGCCGGGGCACGTGCCGACGCTGGGTCTCGCCGGATTCCGGATCGGCGATCCGGAAGCTGATGATCCCGAGCTTCGGGTCCTCGGCGAAGGCCTGCCGGCACAGCTCAGCGGTGTCGGTGCGCTCCAGCAGCCCGTCGTCGTCGAGGAAGAGCAGAGCGTCCACTTCGCTGCCGCCGGGCCCGAAGGACTCGATGCCGATGTTGCGCCCGCCGGGGATGCCCAGGTTCTCGGGCAGGGTGACGGTGCGCACACCTTCGGGGAGGCCGGTCACCTCCACCCCCTGCCCGACGACGACGACCTCGATGGGGTCACCGTCCTGGCGGGCCACGGAATCGAGCAGCGCCTTCAGCTCGTCGGGGCGGTTGCCCATGGTGATGATCACGGCGCCCAGCCGCATCGGCGTCGTCACTTGAGCCTGCTCGACGCCAGGATCGACACCAGGTGCAGCACCGTCTGGAGCAGCGCTATGCCGGCCAGGACGGCGACACCGACCCGCGAGTAGAACAGGTCGCCGCGGACCTGGTCCGCGATGGCCAGCACCAGGATGAGCAGGGACGCCTCGATGCCGAGGACGAGGCGGTGGAACTTCAGCGCGGCGGCGGCCCGACGGGCGAGCGCCATGCCGGAGGAACGCGGTTCGGCCGCCGACTCCTTGACGGGCGGCAGGCCGCCCTGGTGGCGGGCGACGCCGACCAGGTCGGTCTCGGCCTTGATGAGGATCGCGCCGAGCGCCGCAAGGGTGCCCAGGAAGGCCCACAGCCAGTCGATGCGCCCGCTGCCCCACAGGTCCGAGGCGCGCAGGCCGAAGCCCACCAGGACCGCCGCGTCGCACAGGTAGGCGCCGACGCGGTCCAGGTACACCCCGGACAGCGAGAACTGCTTGTTCCAGCGGGCGACCTCGCCGTCCACACAGTCGAGCAGCAGGTAGAGCTGGACCATCACGACGCCGAGGACGGCACCCCAGATGCCCGGCACCAGCAGGGCCGGGGCGGCGAGGACGCCGGCGAGGGTCATCAGGTAGGTCAGCTGGTTGGGCGTGACCTTGGTGTTGACCAGGACGCGGGTGATGCGCAGGGAGATCTCGCGCATGTACAGGCGGCCGCCCCAGTGTTCGCCGCTGCGCCGGTCCTTGACGCCCGCCGGGTGAACGACGGGCCGGAGTTCAGCTACGGATGGTCTTGGCATAGTCGGCGTAAGCGTCCCTGATCTCGGCTGCGGACAGATTGAGGTGCTCCAGGATCGTGAAGCGTCCCGGACGGGTCTGGGGGGCGTACTCGACGGCCGCGACGAACTCGTCCACGCTGAACCCGATCTCCGTGGGCAGCACGGGCATCCCGTGGCGGCGCAGCACCTGGGCGAACAGCCCGGACTGCTCCTCGGCGCCGCGCAGGTGCATGGCGAAGGCGGCCCCGAGGCCGACCTGCTCGCCGTGGAGCGCGGAGCGCCCGGGGTGCAGCAGGTCGAAGGCGTGGCTGATCTCGTGGCAGGCGCCGGAGGCGGGGCGGGTGTCCCCGCTGATCGACATGGCGATGCCGGTGAGGACCAGGGACTCGGCGAGGACGGTGAGGAACTCGTCGTCGCCGCAGCCGCCGGGGTGGCGCAGCACGGCTTCGCCGGCCGTACGGGCCATGGCGGCGGCCAGGCCGTCGACCGTTTCCCCGGTGTGGTCCCGCGAGAGCTCCCAGTCGGCGATGGCCGAGATGTTCGAGAGCGCGTCGCCGATGCCGGCGCGGACGAACCGGACCGGCGCCTCCTTGATCACGTCGAGGTCGACGACCATCGCGATCGGCGTGGGCACGCCGTAGGAGCCGCGGCCGTTGTCGTTGTCGAGGGTCGCGACGGGCGAGCAGATGCCGTCGTGCGAGAGGTTGGTGGCGACGGCCACCATGGGCAGGCCGACCCGCGCCGCGGCGTACTTCGCCACGTCGATGATCTTGCCACCGCCCAGGCCCACGACGGCGTCGTAGCGGCGGCCCTTTATGTCGTCGGCCAGTTTGACGGCGGAGTCGATGGTGCCGTCGACGACCGGGTACCAGTCGGCGTGCGGCAGGACGGGCTCCAGCTTGGCGCGCAGCACCTGGCCGGAGCCCCCGCTGATCGCGATCGCCAGCTTGCCGGAGGCCGAGACGCGCTGGTCGGCCAGGAGGCCGGCCAGGTCGTCCATGGCGCCGCGGCTGATGTCGACGACGACCGGGGAGGGGATGAGCCTCGTCAGTACTGGCATGCGATCGTCCGGCCCTTGGCGAGGTCGTCGTGGTTGTCGATCTCGACCCACTTGACGTCACCGATGGGGGCCACGTCGATGACGAAGCCTTCGTTGACGAGGTGCTGGTAGCCGTCCTCGTAGTAGAGGTCGGGGTCGCGCTCGAAGGTGCTCTTCAGCGCGTCGGCCAGGGCCTCGGCGGCGGCGGGCTCGATGAGAGTGACGCCGATGTACTCGCCGGTGGCGTCGGACGGCTCCATGAGCTTGGTGATCTTCTGGACGCCCCGTGCGCCGTCCACGACGACCTTCATCTCCTCGTCGGCCAGGCTCTTGACCGTGTCCAGCGCGAGGATGATCTTCTGGCCGTTGCCGCGGGCGTCGAGCAGGGTCCGCTCGACGGAGACCGGGTGGACGGTGTCGCCGTTGGCGAGGATCACACCCTGCTTCAGGACCTCACGGGCGCACCAGAGGGAGTAGGCGTTGTTCCACTCCTCGGCCTTGTCGTTGTCGATCAGCGTGATCTTGACGCCGTACTTGGCCTCCAGGGCCTCCCGGCGCTCGTAGACGGCCTCCTTGCGGTAGCCGACGACGATCGCGACCTCGGTGAGGCCGACCGCGGCGAAGTTGCCGAGGGTGAGGTCCAGGACCGTCAGGCTCTCCTCGTCGCCTTCGGGGCCGACGGGCACGAGGGCCTTGGGCAGGGTGTCGGTGTAGGGACGCAGGCGGCGTCCGGCACCGGCAGCGAGTACAAGGCCGATCATGCTGGTTCTCCTTCGTCATGTACGGCGGGTGCCCCGGAGGAGACCCAGAAGCGGATGCTCTCCACAAGCACCACGAGTGCCACGAACACGGCCAGGGCCGTGAGCGCGACGGGGTAGTCCGTAGCGCGCGTCGCCAGGACGGAGGCCAGGACCGCGGTCAGCAGTACCCGGCCTTCGTGACCGCCGATCGTCCGCACCAGCCAGTGCGGGGGCGCGCCGGTGCCACCGCGGATGCGGTACACCGTGTCGTAGTGATGGTAGGCGACCGCCGCGACCAGTCCGAATGCCGCCGGAAGGGCCCCGGGGACGTCCGCCTTGACGGCCAGGACCAGCACGGTGGTGTACTCGGCCGCCCGGAAGACCGGCGGAACCAACCAGTCGAGGGCTCCCTTGAGGGGACGGGCGACGGCCGCTCCGGCGAGCAGTGCGTAGAAGACGGCGGCGACGATCACCTGGGGGGCACCGAACCCGTACGCACCCGCCGTCCACAGCAGGGCCACCGAGCCGATCACGGCCGCGGCGATCCCGGCGCCGGGGGCCAGCCGGCCCAGGAGGCGGCCCGCGACCTCGGCCAGCGGTCCCGAGTCGGCGAGGTCGGCCAGGGCGCGGGCGGCACGGTCGGTCCGCTCGGCCTTGCGGGTCAGCGAGCGCAGCACCCTTCCGGCGGTGGTGTAGAGCGCGCCGAAGGCGCAGCCGATGAGGAGGGCGTAGAAGACGATCCGGGGGTTGGTCGTGGCGGTCAGCACCGCGATCATGGCCCAGCGCTCACCGATCGGCAGGATGATCATCCGCCGGACCCAGACCGTCCATCCGACACTGTCGAGCTTGTCGGAGAGGGCGGCCGTGGGGCTGGTGTTGGCGGTCGCGTCGTGGTTGGCCTCGTTGAAGGAGAAGTCCACGACGTGGCGACAGGTCATCAAGATCATGGCGCCGAGGGCCAGGCCCCACACGTCGTCGCCGTTGCGGGCGGCGCCGAGGGCGAGGCCCGCGTAGAAGGAGTACTCCTTCGCACGGTCGAAGGTCGCGTCGAGCCAGGCACCCATCGTGGAGTACTGGAGCGAGTAGCGGGCGAGCTGCCCGTCGGTGCAGTCCAGTACGAAGGAGACGAGGAGGAGCACTCCGGCGGCGACGTAGCCCCAGCGCTCACCGGTGGCGGCGCAGCCGGCCGCGATCAGCGCGGTGACCAGCGAGGCGGTGGTGACCTGGTTGGGGGTCAGGCCGCGGCGCGCACACCAGCGTGCGATGTAGCGCGAGTACGGGCTGATGAAGAAGGTCGTGAAGAAGCCGTCGCGGGACTTCACCGCGGTGCGCAGGCGCACGGCCTCGTCGTCCACGGCGGCGACGGCTGCGGTCGCGGCCTCGCGCTCCGCACCATCGGCGGGGACGGCCGCGACCAGGGTGCCGAGCTCGGGCCGCTGGACCGTGGTCCCGGCGGCCTCGACGGCGGCGGCGAGCCGGTCCGGGTACGGGCCGGCTCCCTGGACCGGGAGCGCGGCGGCTTGATCGAGGGCGGCGCGGGCGGCCGGCTGGACGGCGAAGGCACCGGTGACGGCGCACGCGTCGAAGCGCGGGTCGGTCAGCGCGAGCCGCAGCGCGTGGACGTGCCCGACGAAGGCGCTGTCGACGACGGCGACCCGCTGGTCGGCGGGCACGCCGGCCAGCACCGCGGCGGCGTCTTCAGCCCCGGAGGCGGAGCGGACGTCGAAGCCGAGGGAGCGCAGCTCGTCCGTGAGCGGTGATCCGGGGACCGGCAGGCCGGTGAGGATGACGGTCGACAGACGAACTCACTCCTTGCAGCGAACGCGGGACGGGCGCCGCGTGGGGCGGCGGCACGTCGGCAGAGGCTATCGGATGGATGGAAGCCGGGGTTCACCAGCCGTTTGCTCCCCGATGAGCCGAATACTCCGGGGCTTCGGGCCCTGGCGCGATCATCATTGACGATCACGCGGGGTACCACAAACCACCTGGATGTTAAGGTGAAACGCCGTACCGAACCGTCGGAACTGTTGAGCGAGCAGGAGGTGGGTTGATGACCGTCGCAGTGGTCGCTGCCGAGCGCGGCGAACTCCGGTCCATCCCCACCTTCCTCCGGGCGTCCGGCCGGGCCTGAACACACCGATCCGCCCCAGCCACCGCTGGGTGCCCCGGGATCGGCCGGCGCCCCCGTTCCAAGGGTTCACGTTGACCGACATCACTGGTGAGACCGACAACAACGGCGCCACCGACGACACCGGCACCACCGACCTCACCCGCGCCGACTTCGTCGACGCCTTCTTCACGCTGCACCGCGGCCTGCCCCGGCAGTCCCCCGGCTCCGACGCGAGCACCCGCCACCTGCTGTCCCTGTGCGGACCGCTGCCCGAGCGGCCGCGCGCCCTCGACCTGGGCTGCGGCCCCGGCCGCAGCGCACTGCTGCTCGCCGCGGAGGCGGGCGCGCACGGCGCCGAGGTGACCGCCGTCGACCTGTACGACGGCTTCCTCGACGAGCTCCGCTCGGCCGCCGCGGCCCGCGGTCTCACCGACCGCGTCCACCCCGTCAGGGCGGACATGGGCGCGCTCCCCTACGAGGACGGTTCCTTCGACCTCGTCTGGGCGGAGGGCTCGGCCTACTGCATCGGCTTCGACACCGCGCTCGCGCAGTGGAAGAGGCTCCTCGCGCCCGGCGGCACACTCGTGCTCACCGAATGCGAGTGGACCGTCGCGGAGCCGTCCGCCGGGGCCCGCGCCTTCTGGGACCCGCAGTACGCGCTGCGCACCACCGCCCGCAACCTCGCGGCGGCCCAGGCCGCCGGGTACCGGGTGCTGGGCGTGCACCACCAGCCGGACTCCGACTGGGCCGCGTACTACGGCCCGCTCGGCGAGCGGGTGGCCCAAGCAGCCCCGGCCGATCCCGGGTCCGCGGCTGCGGCCGCGCTGGCTTCCGTACGCGAGGAACTCGACGTACGGGCGCGGCACGGACACGAGTACGGGTACACGGGCTACGTCCTGCAGCCCGTGACCGCCGGCGACGACGGCCGGTGGCCGACCCGGCCCGAGACCGCGGCCGACGGGTCCGCCGTACGGGACGTCAACCTCGCGGCGTTCGGGACCGCGCTGGAGGCGGACCTCGTGGACGCCCTGCGCACGGACGCCTCCTGGCTGCCGGGGTTGTCGTACGTGGCCGAGGGCCCGGACGGGACGGTGGCGGCGCACGCCCTGCTGACCCGGTGCACGGTCGACGGGGTCCCGGCACTCGCCCTGGCCCCGGTGGCGGCCCGGCCCGCGCTCCACCGCTCGGGCGCCGGCAGTTCGGTCGTACGGGCGCTGCTCGCGGCGGCCCGTGCACAGGGGGAGGCGCTGGTACTGGTCCTCGGGCATCCGGCGTACTACCCGCGCTTCGGCTTCGTTGCGGCCTCGCGGTTCGGTATCCGGGCACCCTTCGAGGTACCCGACGAGGCGCTGATGGCGCTGGTGCTGGACGATTCGGTACCCGTTCCGCGGGGCACGATCACGTATCCGGCCCCCTTCGGGGTCTGATCCGGGTCCGCCGGCGCACTTGGTCTGCCCCGCACCGCCTATCACGCGGTGCGGGGCAGACATGCGCGGATCACCGAAGTGGGGACAAGCCTCTTTTGTACGGCAGACTGAAGGCCGAAGTCCGAAGCGAAGGATGGGTATGCCGACCACACCAGCCACCGCCGCGAACAGTGCGTCCCCCGGCACCGGCACTCAAGAACCGATCATGCTCGAACTGGTCGACGAGTCCGGCAACACCATCGGTACGGCGGAGAAGCTCTCCGCCCATCAGGCGCCCGGTCTGTTGCACCGGGCCTTCTCCGTGTTCCTCTTCGACGAGCAGGGCCGCCTGTTGCTCCAGCGGCGGGCCCTGGGGAAGTACCACTCCCCCGGCGTCTGGTCGAACACCTGCTGCGGCCACCCCTACCCCGGGGAGTCGCCGTTCGCGGCGGCGGCCCGACGGACCCACGAGGAGCTGGGTCTGTCGCCCTCGCTGCTCGCGGAGGCCGGGACCGTCCGTTACAACCACCCCGACCCCGCGTCGGGTCTGGTGGAGCAGGAGTACAACCACCTGTTCGTGGGACTCGCACAGGCGCGGCTGCGGCCGGATCCGGAGGAGGTCGGCGACACCGCCTTCGTCACCGCCGAGGAGCTGGCCAAGCGGCACGCCGAGGCGCCGTTCTCGGCCTGGTTCATGACCGTGCTGGACGCGGCCCGGCCCGCGATCCGCGAGCTGACCGGTGACGCCGCGGGCTGGTAGCCCGTACGAGCCCGTACGCCGTTCAGGACGCGGGGGTCGGCGCCGTGGGTGCGGTGAGCGGCAGGGCCGCCCAGATGACCTTGCCGCCCGTCGAGGTGTGCTCGACGTCGCAGACCCCGCCTGACTCCCGGGTGATCTCGCGCACCAGCAGCAGGCCCCGGCCGCCGGTCTGGCCGAAGTCCGCCTCCAACGCCTTGGGCCGGTACGGGTGGTTGTCCTCGACGGCCACCCGTACCCAGGCGCGGCCGATGGCGACCTCGACCGCGACCTCCGGCGAGAGCAGGGCCGCGTGCCGGACCGAGTTCGTCACCAGCTCGGAGACGATCAGGAGCAGGGAGTACACGAGGTCCCGGTGTGCCGGGACGCCCTGGCGACCGAGTAGGTCGCGGACGGCCCGGCGGGCCTGCGGAACGGATTCTTCTACAGCGGGAACGGTGAACCGCCACACGCCTTCGTACGCGAGGGGGTCGGCCGGAGCCTCCGGCTCGCCCTCCTTGGCAGGCGGGACGCTCCCGCTGAGATCCATCTTCCGGCCCCCGTCTTCACGCTCGATCGTCTCCACGCGACAAGAGTGGGGAACGGGCCGATCCGGACCGGACCGCTGACCAGAAATCAGCGCCAATCAGACGCTTTCCGACCGCTGGCGTATGCCGGCGTCAGTTGTGCGACTGTTCCTGGTCTTCTGCAGGTCGTTTCGCGGCGGTCGGGCGCGCACCGCCCGCGACGACCGGGCCCTCCTGCGGCCCGTCTTGCCTGACCAAGCCCGCAATGCGCCGGCCCTACGAGGAACCGGACTCCACCGATCATCGGATCGGCCGACCGGGATAGCATCCGACGCATGGACGCAGCCCAGGAACCGGCCCTCCTGCACACCGTCGCCGACGGGGTCGCCACGGTCGTCATCTCGCACCCCGCCAAGCGCAACGCCATGACGGCGCCGATGTGGCGCGCCCTCCCGGACCTGCTGGCCGGCCTGGCGGCCGACCCGACCGTCCGGGTGCTCGTCCTCACCGGGGCCGGACCGACCTTCTGCGCGGGGGCCGACATCTCCTCGCTGGGCGGGGACGAGGACCTGCGGGCGTTGTCCGTCACGGCGGAGGAGGCCGTGGCCGCCTTCCCGAAGCCGACCCTCGCGGCGATCCGCGGGTTCTGCGTCGGCGGGGGCAGCCAGCTCGCGGCGGCCTGCGACCTGCGCTTCGCGGAGGAGGGGGCGTCGTTCGGGGTGACCCCGGCCAAGCTGGGCATCGTCTACTCCGCTTCGTCGACGCGCCGGTTGACCACCCTGGTCGGCCCGGCCGTTGCCAAGTACCTCCTCTTCTCGGCAGAGTTGATCGACACGGAGCACGCACTGCGGGCGGGCTTCCTGAACGAGCTGCTGCCGGCCGGACAACTGGACAAGCGCGTGGCGGACTTCGCCCGGATCCTCGCGAGCCGCTCGCAGCTGACGCAGGCGGCGGCGAAGGAGTTCGCGGACGGGCGGACCGACCGTGACGCGCACTGGGCCGAGCAGGCGGCCGGCAGCGGCGACGCCGCGGAGGGAGTCGCCGCGTTCCTGGAACGCCGTACGCCGTCGTTCACCTGGACGGCGCAGGGTTGAGCGCGCGCAGGCGCGCGACGATGTCCGCCGGGGCCTTGTCCGGCGAACCGGCATCGTAGGGCGGCTGGGGGTCGTACTCGGTCATCAGCTGGACGGTTTGTGCGTACGCGTCACCCGCGATGCGACCGAGCAGGCCGAGCCCCATGTCGATGCCGGAGGACACCCCCGCAGCAGTGACGTACTTCCCGTCGAACACCACCCGCTCACCGGTGGGCTCGGCGCCGAAGGCGGGCAGCCGGTCCAGGTAGAGCCAGTGCCCGGCGGACCGCCGCCCCTTCAGCAACCCGGCGGCGGCCAACAGGAGCGAGCCGGTGCAGACCGACGTCGTCCAGGTGGTGGTGGCGTCCACGGACCGGAGCCAGTCGAGGACGGCGGGATTCTCCATCTCCACCTCGGGGTGGGGCCCACCGGGCACGAGGACGATGTCGGGCCGGGTCACCTCGTCGAGCGCCTTGTCGGCGACGAGGGCGAGCGAGCCGTTGTCGGTCCGTACCGGGCCGGGGCGCTCCGCGACGAACACGGTCTCGGCGTCCGGGAGCCGGCCGAGGGTGTCGAACGGGCCGATGGCGTCGAGGGCGGTGAAGCGGTCGTAGAGCAGGACGGCGATCTGCATGTTTCCTCCGGAGTGGTGGTGTGGTGCGTGGCACCGCCCCGCGGACGGGACGGCACGTCGGTGGTCACGGCCCGCACGGATTCCCTGCGGCGCCGGTCCGTGGCGGGGTCGGCCGGTCCCGCCGGGGCGAGGCGGGGCGGGGTCGGCCGTCATGGATGGCTCCGCTCTCGGGGTCGCGGTGTCCGGCGTCGGTGGTGCGGCAGGGCTCAAGGACGTTCTTGGCCGAAGCGGCGGCGGTATTCGGCCGGTGGTTGGCCCAGGGTCTTCACGAAGGCCCGCCGCAGGGCCTCCGGGGTGCCGTAGCCGCAGGCGCGGGAGATCTGGGCCACGCCCTGCGGTGTGTCCTCCAGCATCCGCCGGGCGTGCTCCACCCGCACCCGCTCCACGTAGCGCCCGGGCGTCACTCCCGTCTCCGCCTGGAATGCACGTGCGAAGTGCCGGGGCGAGAGCCGGGCCCTGGCCGCCAGGGACTCCACGCTCAGGTCGGCGTCCGGGTGCTCCGTGATCCACTGCTGCACCTCCCGCAAGGGATCCCGCTGCGCCGTCTGCGCCGCCAGTTGCGCACTGAACTGCGCCTGGTTCCCCGGCCTGCGCAGGAACACCACCAGATGGCGTGCGATGGTCAGCGCCACCTCCCGCCCGTGGTCCTCCTCCACCAGCGCCAGCGCGAGGTCGATCCCCGCGGTGACCCCGGCCGAGGTGGCCACCCGGCCGTCCCGTACGTAGATCGGATCCGGTTCGACCGTCACCTTCGGGTAGTCCCTGGCCATCTGGTCGCACACGTACCAGTGCGTGGTGGCCCGCCGCCCGTCCAGCAGCCCGGCCTCGGCCAGCAGCAGCCCGCCCGAGCACACGGACACCAGTCGCTCCGCGCCACCCCCGTGTGCCCGGAGCCATTCGACGAGCGGCGGATCGAAGTCCGCCGTGTACCGGCCGCCGGGGACCAGCAAGGTGGTGCCCGCCCCCGGCCTCGCGCTCTCCAGGTCCCCGTCCGGTACCAGGGTGAGCCCGCTGCTGGTCCGGACGGGCGCTCCGCCCGGGGAGACCGTACGGAGCACGTACCCGGAACCCGACCGTCCGCGGCAGCGGTCGACGCCGGCGAACACTTCCACCGGCCCGGTCACGTCCAGGCTCTGCACGCCGTCGTAGAGGACGACGAGCACGTTTCGCAACGACATGACCCCATGGTGTGACGCTGGGGCAATGACCGCAATGACGTCCATCCCACCTTTACGGCCATCACCTGCCGCGCGGCTAGGATCGACGGACCATGACTGCAACCCTCGTCGCCAAGAACCTCACCGCCGCGCACGGTGAGCGCACGCTCTTCGCCGATCTCGACCTCGTCGTCGCGCCCGGCGACGTCATCGGCCTGGTCGGCGTCAACGGCGCCGGGAAGTCCACGCTGCTGCGGCTGCTCGCCGGCCTGGACACGCCCGAGACCGGTGAGCTGCGGCTCTCCCCGCCCACCGCCGCCGTCGGCCACCTGCCGCAGGAGCCGCGCGGCACCCACGCAGGCACCGACCGGACGGAGCCCGGGGGAGAGTCCGTGCGGGAGTTCCTGGCTCGGCGCACGGGAGTCGCCGCCGCCCAGGCGGCGCTGGACGCGGCGACCCAGGGCCTGGTGGACGGAACTCCGGGCGCGGACGACGCGTACGCGACGACGCTGGACCAGTGGCTGAACCTCGGCGGCGCCGACCTCGACGAGCGGGCCCAGGAGGTCGCCGACGAACTCGGGCTCACCGTCAGCCTCGACCTGCCCATGACCGCGCTGTCCGGTGGCCAGGCGGCCCGCGCGGGCCTCGCCTCGCTGCTGCTCTCCCGCTACGACGTCTTCCTGCTCGACGAGCCGACCAATGACCTGGACCTGGCGGGTCTGGAGCGGCTGGAGCAGTTCGTCAAGGGCCTGCGCGCGGGCACGGTCGTGATCAGCCACGACCGGGAGTTCCTGACGCGGACCGTCACCAAGGTCCTCGAACTCGACCTGGCCCAGCAGCAGATCAACCTCTACGGCGGTGGCTACGAGGCCTACCTGGAGGAGCGCGAGCGGGCCCGTACGCACGCCCGCGAGGAGTACGACGAGTACGCCGACAAGCGGGCGGCGCTCGAAGGCCGGGCCCAGATGCAGCGCGGCTGGATGGACAAGGGCGTCAAGAACGCCCGCCGCAAGGCGACGGACAACGACAAGATCGGCAAGAAGTTCCGCAGCGAGGCGAGCGAGAAGCAGGCCTCCAAGGCCCGCCAGACGCAGCGCGCCATCGAGCGGCTCGACGTGGTGGACGAGCCCCGCAAGGAGTGGGAGCTGCGCATGGAGATCGCGGCGGCCCCGCGCTCCGGCTCGGTGGTCGCCACCCTCCGCGAGGCGACCGTCCGGCGCGGGGACTTCGACTTCGGCCCGGCCAGCCTCCAGATCGACTGGGCGGACCGGGTGGCGATCACCGGTGCCAACGGCGCCGGAAAGTCCACCCTGCTCGCCGTGCTGCTCGGCCGGCTGGCACCGGACTCCGGCACGGCCACGCTCGGTTCGGGCGTGCTGGTCGGCGAAGTGGATCAGGCGCGCGGCCTCTTCCTCGGCGGCGAGCCGCTGCTCGATGCCTTCTGCTCGGCGGTCCCGGACACCGAGCCGGCCGAAGTGCGCACCCTGCTGGCCAAGTTCGGCCTGAAGGCGGCCCACGTACTGCGCCCGGCGGCCACCCTGTCGCCCGGCGAGCGCACCCGGGCGGCCCTGGCGCTGCTCCAGGGCCGCGGGGTGAACCTGCTGGTGCTCGACGAGCCCACGAACCACCTGGACCTTCCGGCGATCGAGCAGCTGGAATCGGCCCTGGAGGCGTACGAGGGGACCCTGCTGCTGGTCACGCATGACCGCCGGATGCTGGACGCCGTGCACGTGACCCGCCGCCTGGAGGTCGCGGACGGCAAGGTCACCGAGCTGTAGCGGGCGTCGGGGTCACGGCGCGGGATCGCGGCGCGGGATCGCCGGGCCGGGTCACTGTGCGGGCGCGCGGCGCTTGCGGGGCATCCTGCGGGCCACGAAGTCCCGCGGCAGGTGCCTCGCGGCGAGCGCGTACGCCCGGTAGCGCCCGCCGGTGATGCTGATCGGCCGGCGAAGGGCCAGGTCCCGCAGGGCCTTGGCCACCACGGCCGACGGCTCCAGCCACACCGCCTCACGCAGGGCGCTGACATCCATCCCGGCCCGTGCCTGGAACTCGGTGCGGGTGAATCCGGGTACCACGGCCAGCACCCGGACCCCGTACGGTGCCATGTCCACCCGCAGGGACTCGCTGAACGCGGTGACCCAGGCCTTGGCGGCCCCGTACGTCCCGGTCGGCAGCAGTCCGGCCACCGAGGAGACGTTCACCACCGCGCCCCGGCGGCGTTCGCGCAGTCCCGGCAGCACGGCGTGGGTGAGTCGCAGCGGGACCTTGACCAGCAGGTCGAGCATCCGTTCCTCGTCCTCGACCGGGGCGTACGGGAACGGCGCGGGGAGTCCGAAGCCCGCGTTGTTGACCAGGATGTCCACGGGCCGGTCCCGGTCGGCGAGCCGCTCGGCGACGGCCGCGCAGTCCTCCTCGTCCAGCAGGTCGGCGGGCAGTACCTCGCAGCCGGTACCGAACTCCCGGCCGAGCTCGTGGGCCACGGCTTCGAGGCGCTGCTTGTCGCGGGCGACGAGGACGAGGTCGCAGCCCTTGGCCGCGAAGCCGCGCGCGAAGGCAGCGCCGAGTCCGGCGCTGGCCCCGGTGATCAGAACGGTGGTCAAGAGGGGTTCACTTCCTACGGGTCGTTCGGGCGTTGCAGGGTGAAGTCCGTGGTCGCCTGCGATCCGTAGGCCTGGGCCACGTCGACCAGGAACCTGGCCTCGTCGTCCAGGTCGCCGCCCTCGGCGGAGGTCTGCATGGCGGCCGGCAGTTCCCATTCCGCGGCCTCCCCCGTCCAACCGGGCGCCCCGGCGAGCTTCGCCTGCCGTGCCTCCTTCAGTACGCAGGCCAGCGCGGCGGCGATGCGCCGCTGCTCGGGGACCCCGCTCACGGTGACGTGGCTGCGGGCGAGTTCCGGCACGCCCGGGGCGACGTACTCGCCGAGGATCAGGATCGCGTCGCGGGTCTCGATGACCTTGCGGTACACCAGCAGGTTGCGCGGGACCGGCGGCCACAGCAGCTCCACGACCCGGCCCGCCCGCGGCTTGGTCAGGGCGACGTGCGGAACGGCCTGGACCAGGTCGTGCCAGAGCGGCCACAACCGCCAGGCGGTGGCGATGTCGGCAGTGGACCGGCGCACGGTGAACAGGGTCGGCACGAGGATCGCCGCGGCGCGCAGCAGCCCGTGCAGGTTCATCATCAGCGGCAGCGCGGGCATCGCCCAGGTGCTGCCGAAGAGGGCCTTGAGCAGGTAAACGAACCAGAACAGGCCGGCGAGCGCGGTACCGAGGCCGAACAGCCGCAGTCCGGCGGCGAGGCCGCGGCTGTCGGTGCGGCGGCTGTAGCGCCAACACAGCGAGACGCAGGTGACGTTGGCGAGGAGGTGCGCGGAGATGAGAAACAGCCAGTACGCGAGGGAGGGCACCGGATCGCCGTGCGGCGGGATGGTGTGCGCGCCGTGCCCGGGTACGGCCATGTCCAGCACCAGGAGGATGGTCAGCCAGGCCGCCGTCCCCGTCCAGGCGGCGAGTTGGAGGGTGCGGCCGCGGGTGGCGGCTGCCACGAAGTAGAGCACGGTGCCCGCGGACAGTACGCCGATGAGGTTGCGGACGAGGGCGACGGCGTGCGCGTAGTCCGGGTCGCGCGTCGCGTACGTGACGACGTCGGGGAGGTTGAGGGTCATGGCGGCGGCAGCGGTGGCGACGGCCAGCCACAGGCCGCGCTGCTGCGGGGAGCGCAGGGCGGCCGGGGCGCGCAGCAGGACCGCGATCCACAGGCAGACCACGCTGGGCACGGCGAGCCAGTCGCCGACCGCGGTGAGCTCAGTGGCCATGACCGCCACGCCTGTAGCCCATGGCGGACTCCAGCCAGGCAAGGGTGCCGCGGGGCGCGGTGGCCGACTGCGGGCAGCTGCTCGACGTGCGGATGCGGATCATGCTGGCGAGCATCTCCGCCTCCTGCTCCTGGCTGGTGGTGTAGTTGGTGCGTCCGAGGACGACCGGGGCGTGCCCGTCGGTGTCCTCGCCCTCCAGCGAGTGGTGGCCGAACAGGATGTGGCCGAGCTCGTGGAGCACGATGTGCTCGCGGTGGAGCGGGGTGGTCTGGGCCTCGTAGAAGACGTAGTCGACGGTGGCGGTGCCCACCCACAGGCCGCAGACCCCGGACTCCGCCGCTTCCTTGGGGAGCGGGTGGAGGCGGATGGGCCGGCCGCGCTGATCGGCGATCCGGTTGCACAACCCATCGAGGGAGAACGGATGGGTCAGATCCAGATGGCCGAGAATCTTCTCGCACCTTTTACGGAGGCTGAGTTGCGAGTGGAGCATGTGATCCCTCTTCGGACCCTTTCGCGGGCAGCGTCGATAGGCGTGAGCGGGCATGGGCATGACGTCCTGTGCCTTCAAGGCGGCCTCTGGGAGTGCGGTCCTGAGGGGAAGCGGAAGCCCGCTCGCCAGCTGACGAACGGGCGTTCCACCATGCCTACAGATCTTGTACGGGAATCCGCAAGGCAAGTCCCCGCGCGCGGTACCTATTCGGCCAACCCGAACACACCCCGGCATATGCCGGTGGCTACAAGCCACCCCCGGACCCCTCGACGCTACGGCCGCTCCCGGCTCCCCGCCCCGGCGGGAACCGGATCTGACGACCCGCATTGGAATCGGCGGCTCCCCACGGCCGGCGCCGAGGGAGCCGCCTCCTCGCGGCCTACCGCTTGCGGCGTTCCTCGGGGCCACCGGTGAGACCGGCCCGGCGCAAGGCGTCCGCCATCGCACTGTTGGCCGGGGCCTGGCCACCGCTGCCGCCCTGGCCGCCCTGGCGCCGGCCACCGCCGCCCTGGCCCCGGCTCTGAGCGCCCTGACCGCTCTGACCGCTCTGAGCAGCCTGACCGCTCTGGCCGCCTCCGCGCTGCTGCGGGGGACGGCCGCCGCGCCGGTCCTGCCGCTCCTCGCGCTGCCTGGGCGCGCCCGCCGAACGGTCGGCCTCGTCCTCCAGCCGCAGGGTCAACGAGATCCGCTTGCGCGGGATGTCCACGTCCATGACCTTCACGCGGACGATGTCGCCCGGCTTGACCACGTCCCGCGGGTCCTTGACGAAGTTCTTGGACAGCGCGGAGACGTGGGCCAGCCCGTCCTGGTGGACGCCGATGTCGATGAAGGCGCCGAAGGCGGCCACGTTGGTGACCACACCCTCCAGGATCATCCCGGGGGTCAGGTCGGCGATCTTCTCGACGCCCTCCTTGAAGGTGGCCGTCTTGAAGGCGGGCCGCGGGTCGCGGCCCGGCTTCTCCAGCTCGCGCAGGATGTCCGTCACGGTCGGTAGGCCGAAGGCCTCGGTGACGAACTGCTCCGGCCGCAGCGAGCGCAGCACCGCGGTGTTGCCGATCAGGGAGGCCACCTCGCTGCCGGCCGTCTTGGCCATGCCCCGGACCACCGGGTAGGCCTCGGGGTGCACGCTGGAGAAGTCCAGCGGGTCGTCCCCGCCGCGGATCCGCAGGAAGCCCGCGCACTGCTCGTACGCCTTCGGACCCAGCCGGGACACGTCCTTGAGCGCCTTGCGGCTGCGGAACGGGCCGTTGGCGTCGCGGTGGGCCACGATGTTCTCGGCGAGGCCCCCGCTGATGCCCGACACGCGCGAGAGCAGCGGCGCGGAGGCGGTGTTGACGTCCACCCCGACGCCGTTCACACAGTCCTCGACCACCGCGTCCAACGAACGGGAGAGCTTCACCTCGGACAGGTCGTGCTGGTACTGGCCCACGCCGATCGACTTGGGGTCGATCTTGACGAGTTCGGCGAGCGGGTCCTGAAGGCGGCGGGCGATGGAGACCGCGCCGCGCAACGACACGTCCATGTCGGGGAGTTCCTGCGAGGCGAAGGCGGAGGCCGAGTACACGGAGGCGCCCGCCTCGGACACCATAACCTTGGTGAGCTTCAGCTCGGGGTGGCGGGTGATCAGGTCGCCGGCGAGCTTGTCCGTCTCGCGCGAGGCCGTGCCGTTGCCGATGGCGATCAGCTCGACGGCGTGCTCCTTCGCGAGGCGGGCCAGCTTGGCCAGGGCCTCGTCCCACCGGTTGGCCGGGACGTGCGGGTAGATCACGTCCGTGGCCACGACCTTGCCGGTGGCGTCCACGACGGCCACCTTCACACCGGTGCGGAAGCCCGGGTCGAGGCCGAGCGTGGCCCGGGTGCCGGCCGGGGCCGCGAGCAGCAGATCGCGCAGGTTGGCGGCGAAGACCCGTACCGCCTCGTCCTCCGCGGCGGCGCGCAGCCGCATCCGCAGGTCGATCCCCAGGTGCACCTGGATCTTCGTGCGCCACGCCCAGCGGACCGTGTCCGCCAGCCACTTGTCGCCGGGGCGGCTGTGCGCCGAGGGGCCCGTGATCCCGAAGCGGCGCGCGATGGTGCCCTCGTACGAGGACGGCCCGGGCACCTCGGAGGGCTCCTCCGGCTCCAGGGTGAGGTCGAGGACGTCCTCCTTCTCGCCGCGCAGCATCGCCAGCACGCGGTGGGAGGGCAGGGCGGTGAACGGCTCGGCGAAGTCGAAGTAGTCGGCGAACTTGGCGCCCGACTCCTCCTGGCCCGGGCGGACCTTCGCGGCCAGTCGGCCGCGGCCCCACATGCGCTCGCGCAGTTCGCCGATCAGGTCGGCGTCCTCAGCGAACCGCTCAGTGAGGATGGCGCGGGCGCCCTCCAGGGCGGCAGCCGGGTCGGCGACGCCTTTGTCGGCGTCCACGAACGCAGCCGCGGCGACGGCCGGTTCCACCGACGGATCCGCCAGCAGGCCGTCGGCGAGCGGCTCCAGACCGGCCTCGCGGGCGATCTGCGCCTTGGTGCGCCGCTTGGGCTTGAACGGGAGGTAGATGTCCTCCAGTCGGGCCTTGGTGTCGGCCGCGTTGATCCGGGCCTCCAACTCGGCGTCGAGCTTGCCCTGCTCCCGTACGGAGTCCAGGATCGCCGCGCGCCGATCCTCCAGCTCACGCAGATAGCGCAGCCGCTCCTCCAGGGTGCGCAGCTGGGCGTCGTCGAGCATCTCGGTCGCTTCCTTGCGGTAGCGCGCGATGAACGGCACGGTGGAGCCGCCGTCGAGCAGCTCGACGGCGGCCTTGACCTGCCGCTCCCGTACGCCGAGCTCCTCGGCGATCCTGCCTTCGATGGACATCGTCACGATCGGGTCCCGCCTGCCTTCGTTTGCACTGGAAGGCTGCCAATTGTGGCAGGTGGCGGTGACGGGGGGCGGGAGCCCCGCGCTCGGGCCCCCGCCCGGGTCCTACGCCTTGCCGAAGGCGTCGGCCGGGAAGGCGCCGGCGCCGATGGCGGTGGTGACGAATCCGCCGCCGAGTTCGGCGAGCCGTTCCAGGCCCTTCGCGCCCAGGTGCTCGTACGGGGCCGCGTCGAGGCGGTCGGTGTCGTCCTCCAGGCGCTCGCGGACGGCCTTGCCCTCCTCGGTGAGCTCGCCGTCGGCGTCGAGTATCCCGCGCTCGCGCAGCCGGTCGGCGGCGGCGTCCAGGTCGGACTGCTCCCAGCCGCGGACGGCCTTGATCCACTTCGAGGACATGCCGCGGCCGGTGGCGGAGTGGCTGACCAGCGCCTCCAGGGGGTCCAGTCCGGCCAGGAGCAGCGCGGCGAGGTGACCGTCGCCGCGGTGCTCGCGCAGCAGGGTGGTCGCGTACCACAGACGCAGGTGCGGCTCGTCGGGTACGGGGAGGTCGGCGTGCGCGGCGTAGAGGGTCCGGGCGTGCCGGGTGCAGGCCTCGGTGGCCCGCATGGCCAGGTCGGCGGCCTCGGCGAGCTCGGGCGACTCGATGGTCTCGGCGCCGAGCAGCCGGCGCAGCGTGCTGTCGACGGCCCGCAGCCGGGCCTCCACGGCCTGCGCGGGGGTGATCTGCTCCCAGACGGCGGGCAGGTGGCGGGCTATGAAGTCGTAGCGGTAGTTGTAGAAGGTGGCGGTGACCGTGCCGGCCCCGACGGCGCCCAGGGCGGCGGACCGGGAGGCGAGGTTGGCGGCCGATCGGTCGGTGACACCGAAGGGGGCGAACTCCTTGACCAGGTCGGGCGAGAAGTAGACGGTTGCGTGCAGCGGGTTGATCGCTGCATGCCAACAACGACGGGCGGCGAGCTGGGGAATCGTCATGCCGACCAGGTTACCGACTGCTCAGTATGCCGGGTAGGCCCGACCGCCACAACGCTCCCCGCCCGGCACGATGCGATTCGGCCACCTCTCCCGGCCCGACCGCCGGGGCGGGGCGCCGCTTCCCCGTGCCCCGCCGGGGCGACCCCGTTCTTTCAGGCCTTTCTTCGGCAGGTCGTCAGCCCGGACGCGGGCGACCCCGACATCCCGGCGCGGCCCCTCCGGGCGGCCCCCCTCACCCTCGGGCCTCGGGTCGCGCCCGCGCCGACGGGGCGGTGAGCCGCTGGTTGCGCCGGGGTCCACGGGCCTGCGCCGGCGGTGCCCGCGGTGCCGGTGGCCGGACGGGGCGCGCCCCGCGCCAGCCGCGCGCCGTGCCCCGCGCACCGGACCATGACGGCCGAATGGCGATCGTGTGACAGCCGGGGTGATGGACATGACGTGGGAGTCCGGGCGTGAATACGGTCGACCGACGAGGCCTCGAACGGAACTGTCTCCCCTACCACTTGGAGCTCTTCGTGCAGCGCAAAGTCATCGCCCCGAGCGTGCTCGCCGCTTCCCTCCTGCTGGTGATCCCGGCGTCGGCGGCGAGTTCGGTCCAGGGGGCCCCGGGCATCGGCGATCCCTACTACCCGGCCAGCGGCAACGGCGGATATGACGTGTCCCACTACGACCTGCGTCTGCAGTACCAGCCGAAGACGGACCTGCTGGAGGGCACGGCGACCCTGCTGACCACCGCCAAACAGGACCTGTCCCGCTTCAACCTGGACTTCGGTCTGAAGGTCAGCGAGGTCCGGGTCAACGGCGCCAAGGCGAAGTTCGCCACGTCCGGGGACCACGAGTTGGAGGTGACCCCCGCCCAGCCGTTGCAGAAGGACAGGCCGGCGACCGTCGTCGTCAAGTACGCGGGAAAGCCCTCGGAGTTCAAGATCGACGGCTGGTCCGCCTGGCAGCGCACCCCGGACGGCGGCGTGGCGGCGCAGGAGCCCGACTCGTCCGTCTGGTGGTTCCCGAGCAACGACCACCCGCTCGACAAGGCCACCTTCGACGTCTCGATCAACGTGCCGGACGGCACGCAGGCCATCAGCAACGGCGTGCTCCAATCGCAGACGTCCAAGCTCGGCTGGACCCGGTACAACTGGCGCTCGAACAAGCCGCAGGCCACGTACTTGGCCACGCTCGCCATCGGCAAGTTCGACGTCACCACCGACAAGACCGCGAGCGGGCTGCCGATCCTCAACGCCTACAGCAAGGACCTCGGCGACAACGCGGGCGCGGCGCGCGCGAGCGTGGAGCGGACCGGCGAGGTCGCCGAGTGGCTGGAGGGGCTCTTCGGCCCGTACCCCTTCAACGCGCTGGGCGGCTACGTGCCGAACGTGCCGTCGGGCTTCGCGCTGGAGACCCAGACCCGGCCGTTCTACAGTCCGCGGCAGTTCGCCAACGGCGCGAACGTCTCGGTGGTCGTGCACGAGCTGGCACACCAGTGGTACGGCGACAGCGTGTCCGTCGACGGCTGGAAGGACATCTGGATCAACGAGGGCTTCGCCCGCTACAGCCAGTGGCTGTGGTCGGAGAAGGAGGGCGAGGGCACCGCTCAGGAGCTCGCCGACTGGGCGTACCAGCAGCACCCCGCCGAAGACCCGTTCTGGCAGGTCAAGCCCGGTGACCCGGGCCCGGACAACCAGTTCCACGGCGCCGTCTACGACCGCGGCGGCATCGCCCTCCAGGCGCTGCGCAACGAGATCGGCGATGAGCAGTTCTTCCGGATCCTCAAGGGGTGGCCCACCGAGCGGGCCTACGGCAACGCCAAGGTCGGGGACTTCGTCCGCTACGCGGAGAAGGTGTCGAACAAGCCACTGGCCCAGCTGTTCGAGACCTGGCTCTACACCCCGGGCAGGCCGGCGTTCGCCCCGCCGACCGATGCGTCCGCGACGGCGCCCGCGACCGCCCGGTCCCGTACGGCCCCTGCCGCCCAGCCGGTGGAGCCGAAGTCATGGAAGAAGATCGCGGCGACGAACTCGATCCACGAGCACTGAGCCCGGTCGGGGTGCCCCGTACGGGGCACCCGCGCCGGCGCCGCCCGTCACAGGGCGCCGGCGCGCCACCGGGCCCGTGCCTCGCGCGCGAGGGGCAGGTACCGCAGCCGCTCCGGCAGCAGCGGAACCAGGAGCCGTACGACCGTGCTCAACCGCCGGAGCCGGCGCTCCTGGGCCGGAGTCCACTCCAGCCCGATGGCGGCGCGGGCATCGGGTGGCATGTACCCGACCGTGACGAAGGCCCGGAAGCGGAGGAAGCCCGCCCGCAGGGCCGGCCAGGTGAGCCGGAGCAGCAGCCTCACCCGCAGGGAGCCGCCCTCGGGCCGGGGCAGCGGCACGTCCGTGGCGACCAGCTCACGCGCGACCTTGGTGGGCTCGATCTCCTCGGCCAGCATCCGACGGTAGTACGGCCAGAACTCCTCGATGCTCTGCGGCATGTCCCGGTCACGGATGCCGAGGATCCGGCCGACCTGGAGCCACTCCCGGTACAGCTGTCGTTCCTGGGCGGGGGTGAAGCGGCGCAACAGGTAGCGCCCGGCGTACAGGTAGACCGGGAAGCCGGTGGCGTGCACCCACGAGTAGCAGGCGGGATCGAGGGAGTGGTAGCGCCGCCCGCGGGTGTCGATGCCCTTGATCTCCTTGTGGAGCCGGCGCACCCGTCGCCCCTCCTCGGCGGCCTCCTCCCCTCCGTACACCCACAGTTGTACGGAGCGCAGCGAGCGCTCGCCCCGCCCCCAGGGATCGGTGCGGAAGACCGAGTGCTCATCGACCCCGGCCCCGATCGCGGGGTGGGCGACCTGCATGGTGAAGGCCGCGGGCAGCATCAGCAGGGCCCGGACGTCGCCGGCGATGGTCCAGAGCACCCCGCCGGGCGCCGGTGGGGTGGGGTCGGACCGGTGGCCGCCCGTCCGCCGCGCGCTCCGCTCTGCCGGCTGCTCCGTGGTGCTCATGCCCGTGCCCCCAGGATTTCGTGCTCCGTCCATCCAGTATGACCGGGAGGTCGTACCCGGCAGGGCTCCCGGGACCTCCCGTGCGGAAACCGGGTGCGGACGCGATCGCCGCGAGCCGGACAGAAAGTTTTGTCGCGGGTGTTACCCAGAGGTAACCGCGGCTGCTTGGATGACGGAGTCGATCTCCCCCCGCAGGAATGATGGAGACCTCATGCTGCACACCAAGCACAGCCGCAACCGCGCCGCTGCCACGGCCGTCGCGGCGATAGCCGTCGGTGCGCTGGCCGCCGCCACCGCGCCGGCCGCCACGGCCGCGGAGAGCGTCGCGGCCCCCCGGCTCAGCGTGCTGACGTACAACACCTTTCTGATGAGCAAGAACCTCTACCCCAACTGGGGTCAGGACCACCGGGCCACGGAGATCCCCAAGGCCTCCTTCTTCCAGGGCCACGACGTGGTCGTGCTCCAGGAGGCCTTCGACAACGGGGCCTCGGACGCACTGAAGTCGAACGCCGCGACGCAGTACCCGTACCAGACCCCGGTCGTCGGCCGCAGCAAGAGCGGCTGGGACGCCACGGGCGGCTCGTACTCCTCCACCACCCCCGAGGACGGCGGCGTCACGATCCTGAGCAAGTGGCCGATCGTCCGCAAGGAGCAGGTCGTCTACAAGGACGCCTGCGGCGCCGACTGGTGGTCCAACAAGGGCTTCGCCTACGTCGTGCTGAACGTCAACGGCACCAAGGTCCACGTGGTCGGCACCCACGCCCAGTCCACCGACCCGGGCTGCGGCGCGGGCGAGGCGGCGCAGATGCGCGCCCGCCAGTTCAAGGCGATGGACGCGTTCCTGGACGGCAAGAACATCCCTGCGAACGAGCAGGTGATCGTCGCGGGCGACATGAACGTCGACTCCCGCACCCCGGAGTTCGCGTCGATGCTCACCGACGCCGACCTGGCCGACTCGGACACGCGCACGGGCCACCCGTACTCCTTCGACACCGCGCTGAACTCGATCGCGAACTACCGCTACCCGACGGACCCGCGCGAGGACCTGGACTACGTCCTGTACCGCAAGGGCAACGCCCGCCCGGCCAACTGGGAGAACAACGTGGTCAAGGAGGAGTCGGCCCCCTGGACGGTCTCCAGTTGGGGCACCTCCTACACCTACACCAACCTCTCCGACCACTACCCGCTGATCGGTCGCTAGTGCTGTGACCGCTCTCCCGTGGGTGCCCGTCGTACGGCGGGCACCCGCGGGACCGGTCGCGTGCGGGATCGTTCCGGGCGGGGGCGGACCGCCCCGGGGGTTACGGCGCCTCGTGCGTGCCTTCGTGCGCGGCGTCGTGCGCGGCGCCGGTCGGCTCGCCGTACGGCTCCTCGTACAGTCCGTCGATCAGTGCGCCGTACTTCTCCCGGACCACCCGGCGGCGCAACTTCAGCGACGGGGTGAGCTCGCCCGACTCGGGTCCCCACTCCTCGGCCAGCAGCCGGTACCGCTTGATCTGCTCGGTGCGGTTGAGCCGGGCGTTGGCCGCCTCGACCGCGCGGGCGACCTCCTCCCGGACGGCCGGGTGCGCGGCCAGCCCGGCGAGCGAGCCGGCCTCGATGCCCCGGGCCGCGGCCCACGCCGGGGCCAGCTCCTGGTCGAGCACCAGCAGGGCGACGAGGTAGGAGCGGCCGTCGCCGTGCACCAGGGCCTGGCCGATCAGCGGGTGCTCCTTCACCGTGTTCTCCACCAGGGCGGGCGAGACGTTCTTGCCGTTCGAGGTGATGATCAGTTCCTTCTTGCGGTCGGTCAGCCAGAGGAACCCGTCCTCGTCCAGCCGGCCTATGTCCCCCGTCGGGAACCAGCCCTCGGCGTCGTGCGCGCGCTCCACCGACCCGTCGGGCCGCAGGTAGCCGTCGAAGACGGTCGCTCCGCGCGTGAGGATCTCCCCGTCCTCGGCGAGCCGCAGCTCCAGCCCCTCGATCGGACGCCCCACCGAACCCAGCCGGAAACCGTCCGGGCTGTTGACCGTGCACACCCCCGAGGTCTCGGTGAGTCCCCAAGCGTCCATGATGGTGATGCCCCAGCCCGCCCAGAACCGCACCACGTCGATCGGCATCGGCGCGGTGGCGCTGGCCGTCCACTGCAGCCGGTCGAGGCCGGCCAGGCCCAGCAGCGGGTCCAGCACCAGCTCCTTCGCGCGGGCGTACGAGGCTTCGAGGGCGGCGGGGATCGCCTCGCCGCGCTCCCTGTGACTTGCCCGGGCCCGGGCGAGGTCGTTCGCGGCCTCGATGGACTTCCGTTGCGCGTCGGGGAGTTGGGCGAGTACGGCCCGTACGGACGCGGCGAGCTTCTCCCACACCCGGGGCACCCCGAAGAACTGCACCGGGTGCAGTTCGCGGACGGCGACGGCCACGGCGGTCGGGTCGGCGACGAGCCGGACGTGCGCGGCCCGCAGCAACGGTAGGTAGATCCCGAGGATCCGTTCGGCGATGTGGGCGAAGGGCAGGTAGCAGAGGTGCTCGGCGTGCTCGGGCAGGTCCACCCGCCGGTCGAGACGGACGGCCTGGAGCATGATGTTGCGGTGGGTCAGCCGAACGCCCTTGGGATCGCCGGTGGTGCCGGAGGTGTAGACGACGGTGAGCGGGTCCTCGGGGTGGCTCTCCCGCCAGGCCTTCTCGAAGGCGTCGGGACGGTGCAGCCGGGCGCCGCTCGCGTGCAGGGAGCCGTACGTGCGGTGCGTTCCCGCGTCCGCCGCCTCGGCCACCACCAGCCGCTCCAGCGGCACGGTGTCGTCTGCGAGCAGGGGCTCCCACCGGGCGAGCTCGCGGCCCCCCTCGACGAGGGCGACCCGGGCCCGGCTGTGGCGGGCGATGTGGGCGATCTGCTCGGGTGCGGAGGTGCCGTACACGGTGACGGGGACGGCACCGAGGTGGACGAGGGCGAGGTCGCTGAGCCAGTGCTCGGGACGGTTGCCCATCATGATCAGGACGTGGTCGCCGCGTTCGATGCCGAGGGCGGCGTATCCGGCGGCGAGGACGGCCACCGTGCGGCGGACCTCGCTCCAGTCGAGGGTCGTCCACTCGGCGCCGGTGGGGCCGGAGCGCCACGAGAGGGCGGGCAGGTCGCCGTGTTCGGCGGCGTTGCGGGCCAGCAGGGCGGGGAGGGTGATCTCTTCGGGTCGTCCGGGCAGTCGCAGGTTCGTGGTCATGGGCAGCTCCTGGCCGTTTCACATCGTTGGTGCGACAGCAATACTGTTGAACCCAAGCTGTGGAGCAGAGAGCGAGGCGCAGACGATGGCCGACCAGGCACCCGAGCCGACGCTCACCGTCGACGAGCTGGCGGCCCGGGCGGGCGTCACCGTGCGTACCGTACGGTTCTACAGCACGCGCGGCCTTTTGCCCCCTCCCGTGATCGGACCCCGTCGGGTGGGCCACTACGGTCCCGAGCACCTGTCCCGGCTGGCGCTCATCGAGGAGCTCCAGCACCAGGGCATGACCCTGTCCGCCATCGAACGGTACCTGGACGCGCTGCCCGCCGATCTGAGCGAGCACGATTTGGCGATCCACCGTGCTCTGGTGGCCAGTTGGGCGCCGGACGCGGAGCAGGAGATCTCACGGGAAGAGCTGGAGCGGCGGGCGGGGCGGACCCTGTCGGACACCGATGTGCGGCGGCTCGCGGCGATGAACGTGCTCGCGGAGTCGGCCGACGGGTTCCGGGTGGACCTGGGACTGCTGCGGCTGGGGGTGGCGCTGCTCGACGTCCCGATCGCCCACGGGACGATCCTGGCCGCCCGCAGGGTCCTCACGGAGCACACCAGGTCGGTGGCGCACGAGCTGACGGCACTGTTCCGGGACGAGGTGTGGGGGCCGTTCACACGGGGCGAGAGCGACCCGGAGCGGGTGGAGTCGATGAAGGCCCTGTCGGCGCACATGCAGCCGATGCTGGTGCAGGCGCTGGTCACGGCCTTCCAGCGGTCCCTGAAGGAGGAGCTACGGGCGGCGTTCGCCCCGGAAGCGCGGTGAACGGCGCCGGCGGCCAGCGGCCCCCAGAAGCCGTGACCGCCGTGACCGCCGCGCCCCGCTCGGCCACGGGGACGCGGACCAGCCGCCCTCCGCGAGGGCGGCCGGTCCGGCGCAGCCGCCCGACTAGTCGGCGTACGTCTCGCCGCGTTCGGCCTTCTCGACCAGCGAGGCGGGCGGGTTGAAGCGCTCGCCGTACTTCTCGGCCAGCTCGCGCGCGCGGGCCACGAAGCCCGGCAGGCCGCCCTCGTAGCCGTTGATGTACTGGATCACGCCACCGGTCCAGGCCGGGAAGCCGATGCCCATGATGGAGCCGATGTTGGCGTCGGCGATCGAGGTCAGCACGCCCTCGTCGAGGCAGCGGACGGTGTCCAGGGCCTCGGAGAAGAGCATCCGCTCCTTCATGTCCTCGAAGGGGACGTCGGCGTCCGGCTTGGTGAAGTGCTCGCGCAGGCCCGGCCAGATGCCGGCGCGCTTACCCGCCTCGTCGTACGCGTAGAAGCCGGCCCCGCCGCTGCGCCCGGGGCGGCCGAACTCGTCCACCATGCGGTCGATGACGGTGTCCGCGGGGTGCGCGGTCCACGTCCGGCCCTCGGCCTCGAAGGCCTTGCGCGTCTCGTTGCGGATCTTGCGCGGGAGGGTCAGGGTGAGCTCGTCCATCAGGGAGAGCACCTTGGCCGGGTAGCCGGCCTGGGCCGCGGCCTGCTCGATCGAGGCGGGCTCGACCCCCTCGCCGACCATCGCCACGCCCTCGTTGATGAACTGGCCGATGACGCGCGAGGTGAAGAAGCCGCGCGAGTCGTTGACCACGATCGGGGTCTTGTTGATCTGCCGTACGAGGTCGAAGGCGCGGGCGATGGCCTCGTCGCCGGTCCGCTCGCCCTTGATGATCTCCACCAGCGGCATCTTGTCGACGGGCGAGAAGAAGTGCAGGCCGATGAAGTCCTGGGGGCGCGACACCCCTTCGGCGAGGCCCGTGATGGGCAGCGTGGAGGTGTTGGAGCAGAGCAGCGCGTCGGGAGCGATGACGTCCTGGACCTCCTGGAACACCTTGTGCTTGAGGGAGGTGTCCTCGAAGACGGCCTCGATGACGGCGTCGCAGCCGGCGAGGTCGGCGGCCTCGGCCGTCGGGGTGATCCGGGCGAGCAGCTCGGCACGCTGGGCCTCGGTCGTACGGCCTCGGGAGAGCGCCTTGTCGAGCAGCTTCTCGGAGTACGCCTTGCCCTTCGCGGCGGCCTCGGGGGTGATGTCCTTGAGGACCACCTCGATGCCCGCGCGGGCGCAGGAGTAGGCGATGCCGGCGCCCATCATGCCGGCGCCGAGGACGGCGACCTTGGTGACCTTGCGCGGCGCGATGCCCTGCGGGCGGCTGCGGCCGGCGTTGACGGCCTGGAGGTCGAAGAAGAACGCCTGGATCATGTTCTTGGCGGTCTGTCCGGTGACGAGCTCGGTGAAGTACCGGGCCTCGATGGTCAGCGCGGTCTCGAAGTCCACCTGGGCGCCTTCGACCGCGCAGGCCAGGATGTTGCGGGGGGCCGGGTACGGGGCCCCGTTCAGCTGCTTCTTGAGGTTGGCGGGGAACGCCGGGAGGTTGGCGGCGAACCGCGGGTTGGACGGCGTGCCGCCGGGGATCTTGTAGCCGGGCACGTCCCACGGCTGCTTCGACTCCGGGTTCGCGTCGATGAAGGCGCGGGCCTTGGCCAGCATCTCCTCGGGGGTGGCGGCCAGTTCGTGGACGAGGCCGTTGTCCAGCGCGCGCTGCGGGTTGTACTGGGTGCCCTGGAGCAGGACCTTGAGCAGCGCGTCGGCGATGCCCATCAGGCGCACGGTACGGGTCACGCCGCCGCCGGCCGGGAGCAGGCCGAGGGTGACCTCGGGCAGCCCGATCTTGGAGCCGGGCGCGTCGAGCGCGATCCGGTGGTGGGAGGCGAGGCAGATCTCGTAACCGCCGCCGAGGGCAGCGCCGTTGATGGCGGCGACGACCGGCTTGCCGAGGGACTCGATCCGGCGCAACGAGCGCTTGATCGCGGTGCCGGTGTCGAAGGCGAGCTGCGCGTGTTCGGGGCGCAGGCCGATCATGTCCTTGAGGTCGCCGCCCGCGAAGAAGGTCTTCTTGGCGGAGGTGTAGATGATGCCGCGGATGGAGTCCTTCTCGGCCTCGGCGCGGTCGGCGATCGCCGCGATGGAGTCCTTGAAGGCCTGGTTCATCGTGTTGGCGGACTGGTCGGGGTCGTCGAGGACCAGGGTGACGACGCCGGTCTCGTCCTGTTCCCAGCGGATCGTGGTGGACTCGCTCATGTTCGCTACTTCCGTGTCAGACGTGTCAGAGGCGGGATCAGGCCCCCGGAGGGTCCGGGGGATCAGGACGATTCAGAGGCGCTCGACGATGGTCGCGACGCCCATGCCGCCGCCGACGCAGAGCGTGACGAGGCCGTAGTGCTTGTCCTGGCGTTCCAGTTCGTCGATGACGGTGCCGAGGATCATCGCGCCGGTGGCGCCGAGCGGGTGGCCGAGCGCGATGGCACCGCCGTTGACGTTGACCTTGTCGAGGGAGACGCCCATGTCCTTGACGAAGCGCAGGACGACGCCGGCGAAGGCCTCGTTGATCTCGATCAGGTCGATGTCGTCGATGGTCAGTCCGGCCTTGGCGAGGGCCTTGCGGGTGGCCGGGGCGGGGCCGGTGAGCATGATGGTGGGCTCGGAGCCGGACACGGCGGCGGAGACGATCCGGGCGCGGGGCGTGAGGCCGCCCCGCTCGCCGGCCTCGCGCGAGCCGATGGCGACGAGCGAGGCGCCGTCGACGATGCCGGAGGAGTTGCCCGCGTGGTGGACGTGGTCGATCTTCTCGACCCAGTGGTACTTCTGCAGCGCGACGGCATCGAAGCCGCCGAGGTCGCCGATGTCCGCGAAGGACGGCTTGAGCTTGGCGAGGGTGTCGGCGGTGGTACCGGGGCGGACGAACTCGTCGTGGTCCAGGACGACCAGGCCGTTGCGGTCGGTGACCGGGACGACGGACCTCGCGAACCGGCCGTCCTTGATGGCCGCGGTGGCCCGCTCCTGGGAGAGGGCGGCGTACTCGTCCACGTCGCGGCGGGAGAAGCCCTCGATGGTGGCGATCAGGTCGGCGCCGATGCCCTGCGGGACGAAGTTGACGTCCCAGTTGGTCATCGGGTCGTTGAACCAGGCGCCGCCGTCGGAGGCCATGGGGACGCGGGACATGGATTCGACGCCACCGGCGAGGACCAGGTCCTCCCAGCCGGAGCGGACCTTGGCCGCGGCCAGGTTGACGGCCTCCAGGCCCGAGGCACAGAAGCGGTTCTCCTGTACGCCGGCGACCGTGTCCGGGAGCCCGGCGGCGATGGCCGCGATCCGGGCGATGTCGGAGCCCTGGTCGCCGACCGGGCCGACGACGCCGAGGACGATGTCGTCGATGGTGGCCGGGTCCAGGCCGGGGTTGCGCTCGCGCAGGGCGTGGATGAGGCCGACGACCAGGTCGATCGGCTTGGTGCCGTGCAGGGCGCCGTTGGCCTTGCCGCGGCCGCGCGGGGTGCGGATCGCGTCGTATACGTAAGCTTCGGTGCTCACTGGTCAAGCCTTTCGAGGGAGGTTAGCCGAGCAGGGAACGCCCGATGATCTCTTTCATGATCTCGGTCGTGCCGCCGTAGATGGTCTGGATGCGGCCGTCGGTGAAGGCCCGTGCGACCCGGTATTCGGTCATGTATCCGTATCCGCCGTGCAGTTGCAGGCAGCGGTCGGCGACCCGCTTCTGGAGCTCGGTCGCCCACCACTTGGCCATCGAGGCGTGGACGTGGTCCAGTTCGCCATTGGAGTGGTCGACGATGCACCGGTCCAGGAAGGTGCGGGTGACGGCGCACTCGGTGGCCATCTCCGCGATCTCGAAGCGGATGTGCTGGAGCTTGGAGAGCGGTCGCCCGAAGGCCTCGCGTTCCTTGACGTACTGGGTGGTGATCTCCAGTAGGTACTCCGCGGCGGTGATACCGGCCATCGCGATGCCCATCCGCTCCTGCGCGAGATTGGTCATCAGGTGGACGAAGGCGCCGTTCGGTTCGCCGAGCAGGTTCTCCTTGGGGACCCGGACGTCGTGGAAGAACAGCTCCGCGGTGTCCTGCGCCTTCTGGCCGATCTTGTCGAGGTTGCGACCGCGCTCGAAGCCCTCGGTGCCTCGCTCGACCACCAGCAGCGACAGGCCGTGCGCGCCGCCCTCGGGAGTGGTCCTGGCGACCACGATCACCAGGTCGGCCAGGATGCCGTTGGAGATGAAGGTCTTGGAGCCGTTGAGCACCCAGTGGTCGCCCCGGTCCTCCGCGGTGGTCCGGATGCCCTGGAGGTCGGAGCCCGCGCCCGGCTCGGTCATCGCGATGGCGGTGATCGTCTCGCCGGAGCAGAAGCCGGGCAACCAGCGCCGCTTCTGCTCGGGGGTGGCCAGCGAGGTCAGGTACGGTCCGATGATGTCGTTGTGCAGGCCGATCGCGAGACCGGCCGCGCCGGCCCGGGTGAACTCCTCGGCGATCACGGCGGCGTAGCGGAAGTCGGTGTTCCCGCCGCCCCCGTACTCTTCCGGGACGGCCAGGCCCAGCAGGCCCTGCCGTCCGGCGGCCCGCCAGACCTCGCGGCTGACGATGCCGTCCTTCTCCCACTGCTCGTAGTGCGGCAGCACCTCCTTGGTGAGGAAGGTGCGGACGGTTTCGCGGAACGCCTCGTGGTCGGCGTCGAAGATGCGGCGTTGCATCGGGGCCCCCTAGAGCCAGCTCTTGACGGTTTCGATCAGTCGGGCCGGCTCGGCGCCGACGGGCTGGACGTTGAGCATGGTGACGCCCGCCTCCCGGAAGGCCTCGACCCGCTCGCGTACGTAACTCGCCGGGCCGCACAACGTCATGAGCTCGCAGAACTCGTCCGGAACGGCAGCCGCCGCGTCGCGCTTGCGGCCGGAGAGGTAGAGCTCCTGGATCGTGCGGGCCTCCTCTTCGTAGCCGTAGGCCACGGCGAGGTCGTTGTAGAAGTTCTTGCCGACCGCGCCCATCCCGCCGACGTACAGCGCGATCTGCGGGCGCGCGAGGTCCCGTACGGCGGCAGCGTCCTCGCCGATCGCGAGCAGCCCGCCCGCTACGGTCTGGAGCGGGCCGAGCTCCGGGGCGCGCCGGGCCGCGCCCTCGTCGAGGGCGCTCCCCCACACGGCGCGGGCCTTCTCCGGGAGGAACAGCGTGGGCAGCCAGCCGTCGGCGATCTCGGCCGTCATCCGTACGTTCGCCGGTCCCAGCGAGGCGATGTAGACGGGGATGGCGTCGCGGACCGGGCGGGTGAGGATCTTCAGCGGCTTGCCGTGCCGGCCGCCCTTCTCCGGCGGCAGCGGCATGTCGGTGATGCCGTGGTGGTCGATCGTCTCGCGCCGCCAGATCCGGCGGCAGAGCTCGACCGTTTCGCGGGTCCGGCCGAGCGGCCTGTCGTACGGCTTCCCGTGCCACCCCTCCACGACCTGCGGCCCGGACGCGCCGAGCCCCAGCAGCGCCCGGCCGCCCGACACGGCGTCGAGACCTGCCGCCGTCTGGGCGATGAGCGCGGGGGTGCGGGAGTAAACGTTGAGAATGGCCGAGCCGATCTTCATCCGCTCGGTGCGGGCCGCCAGATAGCCCATGATCGTCGCCGAGTCGAAGCCCCAGGCCTCGGCGACCCACACGGCGTCGAGGCCGGCCGTCTCCAGGGCCGCCGCCGCATCGGCAGCCCCGCGCGGGTCTGCGGCGTAGTCGAGCATCATGGACAGTTCCATCAGGCGCCCTTCCCCTTCAGGCCCGGCACGTCCCAGTCACGGGCCACGGATTCGGTGTCCGCCCCGGGCAGGGCGGGGCCGCCGGTGACCGCGACCGGGGTGGCCGAGAAGCGGGGGGCGGGTGCGGGCTGGGTGATCCCGCCGAAGTCGGTGAAGGTGGCACGGGCGGCGAGGTGCGGGTGGTGCGGGGCCTCGCGCAGGGACAGCACGGGCGCCACGCAGGCGTCGGTGCCCTCGAAGACCGCCGTCCACTCCTCGCGCGTACGGGACTTGAAGCGGGCGGCGACGGCCTCGCGGAGCTCGCCCCAGCGGGCCAGGTCCTTGCGGGCGGGGGCGCGGTCCTTGATGCCGAGCAGCTCCACGAAGGTGTCGTAGAACTGCTGCTCCAGCGCCCCGACCGCCATGTACCGGCCGTCGGAGGTCTCGTAGGTGCCGTAGAAGGGGCAGCCGCCGTCGAGGAGGTTGGCCCCGCGCCGGTCCTGCCAGCCGCCGGCGGCCATCATTCCGTGGATCATCGCGGTGAGGTGGGCGGTGCCGTCGACGATGGCCGCGTCCACGACCTGGCCGGTACCCGACGGGGTACGGGCGTGCTGGAGGGCCGCGAGGACGCCGATGACGAGGTAGAGCGAGCCGCCCGCGTAGTCCCCGACGAGGTTGGCGGGGACCGCCGGCGGCTCGCCGGGGCTGCCGATCATGCCGAGGGCGCCGGTGACGGCGATGTACGCGATGTCGTGCCCGGCGGTGTGGGCGAGCGGGCCGTCCTGGCCCCAGCCGGTCATCCGGCCGTACACCAGTTTGGGGTTGCGGGCGTGACACGCGGCGGGGCCGACTCCCAGCCGCTCGGCGACCCCGGGGCGGAAGCCCTCGATCAGCACGTCGGCCCGCTCGACCAGCTCCAGCACCCGGGCGGGCCCGTCGGCGGACTTCAGGTCGACCAGTACGGACCGTTTGTTCCGATTGGTGACGTCGTACGCGGGGTTCACCGCGAGCCCGCCACCGCCGGGGCGGTCCACCCGTACGACGTCCGCGCCCAGGTCGGCGAGGAGCATCGCGGCGAACGGGCCGGGGCCGATGCCCGCCAGCTCGACGACGCGCACGCCCGCGAGCGGGCCTTTGCGGGGGCCGTCGCCGGGCGCGTTCCCTGTCACTGCCATCGAGCCCCCAGCATCCTGGTGTGGAGTGTGTGACACAACTGATGTAACACCAGCGATGCTAGGAACGTGTTCCACTCAGCACAAGAGCAAGCGCTTAGCCGTTTTCCGCCGTGGCTCGTTCCGGACTCCGGGCATCGAGCTCCTTGACCTGCCGCTTGGGCGCAACCGTCCGGTAGCTCTCCTCCACCCACTCGCACAGCACCTCGACGGAAGGCGCCCCCTTCTGGCCGAGCGGAACGGTCACCCAACCGGACCGACCCAGGCCGTATCCGGTCGGCGCCGCCCCGGGTGCGGCCATGGCGTGACCGTGCAGCGCCTCGTCCTTGAGCTTCACGGAGAGGCCGGGCGGCCCGGGGCCGTCGGCGTTGCCCAGGAAGACGAAGATCTTCTTGTTGACCTTCACCACGCAGTCCTCAGGCCCCCAGGGGTACTCCTCCCCCGCCTCCGGCAGCCCGCGCGCGAACTCCCGTACGGCCTCCCACTTGCGCACAGCAGCCTTCATCCACGCCTCCACCCAGTACAGATCCACTTGGCCGTACGAACGGTCGACGGCCAGGCCAGGCCCTGCCGTCGACACCGTCGAACAACCGGACTGTGGACCTCCGGAGGGCGTTAAGAGATACCCCGGAATCCGAGTGATCAATCGCCGCTCGGCTATGTACCCTGAGCGGGCTTCGCATCCCGATCAAGGGATCGGCAGACATTTGGGGGGGCTCGGTGTCATACCGACGCATCGCTGCATCCGCCGCCGTACTCGCGGCCGGCATCTCTCTCGTCCCGGGTCTGGCCCACGCGGCCGACCCGTCCACCGGCAAGGCCCACGGGGTGACCACGCCCGGCCTGAGCAAGGCCGCGGCACCGAAGTTCACCGACTTCAACAGCCCGGCCGTCCAGGGCAAGACCGCTGCCCCGCAGGCGCCGTCCACCGGCGCGAACCCCACCCTCGCGGTGGGTCTGCACGCCGTGACCACCAGCGCGCACGGGCTCAAGCTGGACACCGCCATCACGAGCGCGGACGCGCCACTGACGATCAGCATCGCCTGGGGCGACAACACGACGAGCCAGGAACGCGCCGCCGGCACCCAGACCGTGACGACGCCGCACACCTACGCCCACGTCGGCACCTACACGATCAAGGTCACGGTGGTCGACCAGAACACCCAGGCCGTGGTCTCCAACGAGGTCGTGGTCACGACGGAGGGCTCGGACTACACCCCGTACGGCCCGACCCGTCTGCTGGACACCCGCAACGGGACCGGCGCGGCCCAGGCCAAGGTCGCCCCCTACACCGCCACCCACCTCAAGATAGCCGGGAACGGCAACATCCCGGCCGGGGTGACCGCGGTGGCCCTCAACGTCACCGTCACCAACACCGCCAGCGGCGGCCACATCACCGCCTACGCGGGCGGCGGCCAGCGCCCCTCCACGTCGAACGTCAACTTCGTCCCCGGGCAGACCGTGCCCAACCTGACCATCGTGCCGGTCAGCAAGGACGGGTACGTCGACCTGTACAACGGCGGCTGGGAGTCGGTCGACCTGATCGCCGACGTCACCGGCTACTTCACCCAGTCCGCGTCCAGCGGCTACACCCCGCTGAATCCGGCCCGCATCGTCGACACCCGCTCCGGCCTGGGCACCGCCCAGGGCCAGGTCGCCGGGCAGACCTCGTTCGGCGTGCAGATCAGCGGCCAGGGCGGCGTGAACCCGGGCGCCACCGCGGTGGCGCTCAACGTGACCGTCACCAACCCGCGCCAGGACGGCCACCTGACCGTCTACCCGGGCGGCCAGCAGGCCCCGACGGCCTCCAACGTGAACTTCACCGCCGACCAGACCATCGCCAACTCGGTCATCGTCCCCGTCGGCCCCGACGGCAAGATCAACGTCCGCAACGGCGCCTGGGCGGGCATCGACGTCATCGTCGACGTCGTCGGCTACTACAGCCCCTACAGCGCGAGCGCGTACGTGCCGGTCCGACCCACCCGGCTGCTCGACACCCGCGACAGCGCCGACTGGGCCGACGGTCCGCTCGGCGGTCGCGGCTACATCTACATGCCGCTCGCCTCGGGCTACCCGCACACCAAGGGCTTCGTGCTGAACTCCACGGTGACCAACACCCGGGACAGCGGCTTCCTCGCCGTCACCCCGGACCCGTACACCAAGGAGCAGTACGAGAACGGCACGGCGGGCTGGCCCGCCACGCCCACCTCCTCGACCCTCAACTGGACGACGGGCAAGACCGTCCCGAACCTCGTCCAGGCGGGCGTGGGCTACACCGGCATCATCGACTTCTGGAACCAGAGCGACGGCGACATCGACCTCATCGTCGACCTCTTCGGCGTCTACGAGGACAACTGACCTCGGCCCGCCCCGCTGAACGACAGCGCCCCGGAAACGGCTGATCAGGCCGCCTCCGGGGCGCTTTCATTGCCATGAACGTCACAAGGGTGGGGGCGCCTGAGCGGCCGCTTGGACGGTCTGTACTCTGAGCTCGTTTTCCGTCCTTGATCAAGGCTTCAACGAACTTTGGAGTGCCGGTGTCCTACCGCCGACTCGCAGCGTCCGCCGCCGTTTTTGCGGCCGGCATTTCCCTCATACCGGGCATGGCCCATGCGGCCGACACGACTTCCGGTAGTGCCCACGGCGTCACGAAGCCCGACCTCACCGAGGCCGGTGCGTCGAACCTCTCGAAGTTCACCAGCTCCGCCGACCAGTCGGTCCGACTGGCGGCGCCCACCACCACTACCACCACCAAGAGCAAGCTGGCGGCCCCGCAGACCGTTGCCGCCACGGGCGTCGAGGGCAACCCGACCCTCGCGGTGGGCCTGGAAGCCATCTCCGTCACCGCCCACGGATTCGAGCTGGACAGCTCCATCACGAGCGCCACGACCCCGCTCGACATCAGCGTCGCCTGGGGCGACGGGGCCACGACCACCGCCACGGCCGCCGGCACCGAGGTCGTCGTCTCGCAGCACGCCTACGCGGAGCTCGGCCAGTACACGATCAAGGTCACCGTCACGGACAAGACCGCGGGCACCTCGGTCGTCAACCAGGTCGCGGTCACGACGGAGGGTTCGGACTACACCCCGTACGGCCCGACCCGTCTGCTAGACACCCGCAACGGGACCGGCGCACCCAAGGCCAAGGTGGCCCCCTACACCTCGTCCCGGGTGAAGATCGGCGGAAACGGCTCCATCCCGGCGGGCGTCACCGCGGTGGTCCTCAACGTCACCGTCACCAACACCACCAGCGGCGGCCACATCACGGCCTTCGCCGACGGCGACGAGAAGCCGACCACCTCGAACGTGAACTTCGCCCCCGGCCAGACGGTCCCGAACCTGGTCATCGTGCCGGTCGGTGCGAACGGCTACGTGGACCTCTACAACGGCGGCTGGGAGTCGGTCGACCTGATCGCCGACGTCACCGGCTACTTCACCCAGTCCGCGTCCAGCGGCTACACCCCGCTGGCGCCGGAACGTTTCGTCGACACCCGCATCGGTCTCGGCACCGCCCAGGGCCAGGTCGCCGGGCAGACCTCGTTCGGTGTCCAGATCGCCGGCAAGGGCCAGGTACCGGCGTCCGGCGTCACCGCCGTGGCGCTCAACGTGACCGTCACCAACCCGCGCCAGGACGGCCACCTGACCGTCTACCCGGGCGGCCAGCAGGCCCCGACGGCCTCCAACGTGAACTTCACCGCCGGCCAGACCATCGCCAACTCGGTCATCGTCCCCGTCGGCCCCGACGGCAAGATCAACGTCCGCAACGGCGCCTGGGCGGGCATCGACGTCATCGTCGACGTCGTCGGCTACTACAGCCCCAACAGCAAGGCGGCCTACCTGCCGTTCGCGCCGGAGCGGCTGATCGACACCCGCGACCCCGCCTCCCCGGTGGCCGGCGCGCTGCCCGGCCGCGAGTACATCTACCTGCCCATCGCCCCGGGCGAGCCCGGCATCAAGGGCTTCGTACTGAACTCCACGGCGACCAACACCAAGGGCACGGGCTTCCTCGCCGTCGCGCCGGACCCGAACACGATGGACCAGTACGCGTCCGACACCGCGGGCACCCCGGCCCCGCCCACCTCCTCGACCCTGAACTGGACGACGGGCAAGACCGTCCCCAACCTGGTCCAGGCGAGCACCGGCTCCAACGGCATCATCGACTTCTTCAACCAGAGCGACGCCGACATCGACCTGGTCGTGGACGTCTTCGGCGTCTACGAGGACAACTGAGCCACCAGGACGCGCCGCTGAACGGCAGCGCCCCGCGAACGGCCGAACAGGCCGCTCCCGGGGCGCTGCCGCTTGCGTACGCTACGTGCCTACAGCGATCTACGGGCAGGGAGGTGCCGTGATGGACGAACAGACCCGGCGCGAGGGGGAACCCGCACGCGAACGGCCGTACGACGTCGTGCTCTTCGGCGCGACCGGCTTCGTCGGGGCACTGACCGCCGAGTACCTCGCCGCGCACGCCCCGGCCGGCTGCCGCTGGGCCCTCGCCGGCCGCGACCTCGGGAAACTGGAGCGGCTGCGCGAGCGGCTGACCGTGCTCGATCCGGGGTGCGCGGGGCTGCCGCTCCTTCGGGCGGACGCCGGGGACGCGCAGGGGCTGCGGGAACTGGCCGCCTCCACACGGGTCCTGGCCACGACCGTCGGACCGTACGTCCTGTACGGCGCGGAGTTGGTCGCCGCCTGCGCCGAGGCGGGTACGGACTACGTGGACCTCACCGGTGAGCCGGAGTTCGTGGACCGTACGTACGTCGAGCACGACGCGCGGGCCAGGGAGACCGGGGCCCGGCTCGTGCACGCCTGCGGCTTCGACTCGATCCCGGCCGACCTCGGCACGTACTTCACGGTGGGACACCTGCCCGAAGGGGTCCCGCTCAGGGTGGACAGTTTCATGCGGTCCAACGCGCTCTTCTCCGGCGGGACCCTGGCCTCCGCCCTCACCGCGATGGGCCGCGGGCCGCAGACCCTGGCCGCGGCCCGCGAGCGCCGGCTGCACGAGCCCCGGGTGCCCGGGCGTCGCGTGCGGGGGCCCTTGGGGGCACCGCGGTTCAGCCGGGAGACCGGCACCTGGGCGCTGCCCCTGCCGACCCTGGACCCCCGGATCGTGGCCCGGTCGGCGGCGGCACTGGAGCGGTACGGTCCGGACTTCCGCTATCGGCAGTACGCCTCGGTGAAGCACCTCCCGGTCGCCGTCGGCGGCGCGGCGGCGGTGGGCGCGACGGTGGCCCTGGCGCAGCTCCCGGCGGCGCGGCGGTGGCTCATGAACCGCTGGGAGCCGGGTCAGGGTCCGGACGCGGAGCGGCGGGCGCGCAGCTGGTTCAGCGTCCGTTTCGTGGCCGAAGGCGGTGGGCGCCGCGTGTTCACCGAGGTCTCGGGCGGCGACCCGGGCTACGGGGAGACCGCCAAGATGTTGGCGGAATCCGCGTTGTGCCTCGCGTACGACGCCCTTCCGCAGCGTGCGGGTCAGCTCACCACGGCGGTGGCGATGGGCGACGCACTGTTGGACCGGCTCCAGAAGGCCGGCATCCGCTTCCGGGTGGCCGCCGTGCGCTGAGCGGGGCGGCCACCCGCGGGTCAGGACGCTTCGCGCAGGGCCCGCCGGCACAGGGAGTCGGCGTGCCGGGTGGTTTCGGGGATGCGGAAGCGGGGGCTCAACGCGAGGGCATGGGCGCAGGCGTTGTCGAGCGAGACGCGGTGGCCGACGGAGACGTACACCGGCTTGATCCCGTCCTGGGTGCGCAGGGCCCGTCCGACGACGGCGCCATCGGGTGCGAGCAGCGGGGTGGCGTCGCCGCGCCGGGCGCCCGGTTCGTCGTAGGTGAACGTGAACGGGTTCTTCGCGACGCCCATGCTCGGCAGGCCCGTGACCACTCCGAGGTGGCAGGCGAGGCCGAACCCGCGCGGGTGGGCGAGGCCGTAGCCGTCGCAGACGACTAGGTCCGGGGTCGCGGTGAGGGCGTCGAGCGCGGCGAGGACGGTGGGCAGTTCGCGGAAGGCGAGCAGCCCAGGCACGTACGGGAAGCTGACGCGCCCGACGGCGGTCGCCTCCTCGACGACGTCGAGGGTGGCGGCGTCGAGGACGACGGCCGCTGCGGCGACCAGGTCGCGCTCGTCGTCGTAGGCGACGTCCACTCCTGCGACGAGTCCTCGTGCGGGCGGCGGGCCGGGCTCGTCGAGCACGACCTGATGGCGTAGTTCGTCTTGTATCGCCCGGGCCTCGGCCTCGTCGGCGGGGGTCTTTGCGCTCGTCATGATGGTGCGAGAGTAGCCTGACGATCATGTTTGTCATGGAGCTCACCTACACCGCACCCGTCGAGGCCGTCGAGGAAGAGATGGACGCCCACATCGCGTGGTTGGACGGCTACTACGCATCGGGCGTCTTCCTCGCCTCGGGCCGCAAGGTCCCGCGCGACGGGGGCGTCATCCTGGCGCACGGGGTCTCCCGCGCGGAGATCGAGAAGATCGCGACGGAGGACCCGTTCACGGTGGCCGGCGTCTGCACCTACCGCATCACGGAGTTCATCGCCACGAGGACCTCGTCGGACCTGGCGGCGGCACGGGAGAACCCGGTGCTCTGAGCGGATCCGGCCGGGTGGGTCCGGGTGGGTGGGTCCGGGTGGGTCCGGGCGACAGTCATCGGCCCGCGGCGCCGCCCGGGCCCGCCCGGAGCCGCTGAGCCACCGCACCCCACCGACCGCTCCTGGAGGCCCCGTGTCCCCTGCAACTCCCCTCTCCCTCCTGCCCCGTTCGGCCACGTGCGCCGACGTCCCCGAGCTGGTCCGGCTCCGAGCCGTGGCCCTCGCCTCCCTCGGTGTCGATCCCGGGGCCGAGGACGCCGCCTGGCGGGACGTCGCCCGGGGGTGGTTCCTGGAGCGGATCGACGAACGCCCCGACGTGCACTGCCTGGTCGTCGGCGGAGCGCCCGGCGAACCGCTGCTGGCCACCGGGATGGCCTGGATCACGTACCACCTACCCAGCCCCCGGTGGATCGACGGGCGACGCGGCTACCTCGACGGCATCGTCACCGACGGGCCCGCCCGCGGGCGCGGGCACGGCCGGCAGATCGTCGACGGGCTCATCGCCTGGCTGAACGGCAACGGGATCCACTACGTCCAGCTGCACGCCAGCTCCGACGGTGAGCCCGTGTACCGGGCGGCGGGCTTCGTCACCGGCCGCTACCCGGGCATGGACCTGTTCACCACGCCCTCGACCTGATCCACGGTCAGGGCCGCGCCGAACGCTCCAGTCTCCCCACCCGCCCCTTCTCCCCCGCGGCCCAACAGCCCCCGTCCGAGGCGCAGTCGACGGTGTCGAACGAGCCCGTCGCCAGCGCCCGCCAACTGTGGCCGCCGTCCGTCGTGACGTCCGTGCCCGTCGGACCGACTGCGAGCGCCGTGCCGCGCGCGTGCGGGAACCAGGCCGCGCCCGAGCGGTAGGCGGGCGGCGGGGTCGGGGCCGGGCTCCAGGTGCGGCCCGCGTCCGACGACACGGCCGCGGCCTGCGGGGAGGCCTGGCCGGTGCGGTAGTCGCCGCCGACCGCGAGGCCCGTCGTACGGTCGCGGAAGGCCAGGGCGAAGACGCCCTTGGCCGGGTCGCCCGCCGGGATTCCGGATTCGGCGACCCGCCAGGTGCGACCGCGGTCCGCGGAGTGAAGGACCCGGGCGACCGCGCCACCACCCGTGGCCAGCCAGACGTCGCGCGGCCCGGCGCTCACCAGACACTGGCCGCTCGCCGCGAAGCCCGCCTCGCCCGGCAGGGCGGCGGGCATCCCCGTGCCCGGCAGCACCGCCCAGTTCCGTCCGCCGTCGTCCGTCGACAGGATCCGGAACGCACCGTCCACCGGGTCGCTCACGGCCAGCCCGTGCCGGGAATCGAAGAAGGTCAGGCAATCGTAGAAGGCGCGCGGGTCGGGGTTGCGGAAGGTCTCCGTCCATGTGGCGCCGCCGTCCTCGGTGCGCAGCACCCGGGAGGCCGCGCCCTCCCCGATGGAGAGGGCCACCGCACGGCGCCCGTCGAGGGCCTCGATGTCGCGCAGCTCCAGGCCCTCCGCGACGGCGCCCGGCGGCGAGACGTCCCGCCAGGTGCGGCCCCCGTCGACCGTGCGCAGCACCGTGCCCTTGGAGCCGGCCACCCAGGCCGTGGACCGGCTGACCGCCGCCAGCCCTCGGAAGCGGGAGTCCTTGCCGGTCTCCTTCAGGGCCCAATCCGCGCCCCGTACGTCCTGGCCGTCCCGTGCGTCCGACCCGCCCCACGCGTCCCGCATTCCGGTCTCCGCGTGCGCCGGGGCGGCCAACAGCCCCACCGCCAGGACCGCCGCGCACATGCCAACTCCCAGAAGTCTCATGGCGCCGGAAGCTAATGCACCCCGGATTCGGCGTCCAGGGTGCGTCCGCGCCGCCGCGTTCCTAGGCTGAGGCCATGCCCTCCAAGGAACCCAAGTCCTACGGCGGCAAGCGCATCACCGTCACCTACGACGGCGGGCGGTGCCTGCACGCCGCCGCATGCGTGCGCGGCCTGCCCGAGGTGTTCGACTCCGGGCGGCGCCCGTGGGTCCAACCGGACGGCGCCGCCCCGGAACGGGTCGCCGAGGCGATCCGCCGCTGCCCTTCGGGCGCGCTGCAGTACCGGCTCGCCGACGACGGGCCCACCGAGGAGCCGGACCGGCCGACCACGGTCGCACGGTCGCCCGCCGGCCGGCTCGTGATGCGCGGCGAGCTGCACGTGACGACCGCGGACGGGACCGTCCGCAGGGAGACCCGGGCCGTACTTTGCGCCTGTGGAGTGAGCGGGAATCAGCCGTTCTGCGACGACTCCGGAGCGTGCAGCGGCGACTGAGGGCCTTCGCACACACTCCCCACATCGTCACTCTGTGCGATCAAACAGGCGCATTCCAGCCAATCGGTGACACAGCTCACGTCAGTTCGCGTGCACGGATTTGCCGATTCCGGCGTCTATCCGGTTGCCGGGTTCCACCCCACCCCCGGCAGGAGATCCGCCGCAAGGGAGCGAGCCTTGATCACTGTTATCGAGCAGGCCGTGCAGGCACGTCTGGTCGCCACCGCCCCGAAGGTCGAGACCGTGCCCGTCACGCTCTGCTACGACCGGGCGGATCCCTTCGCCGTGCGCATGGCCTTTCCCGCCCCCGCCACCCTGGAGGGCGTCGAGGTCTCGTGGACCTTCGCGCGCGAGCTCCTCGAATCGGGCCTGGACCGCCCGACGGGCTGCGGTGATGTGCGGGTGCGGCCGTACGACACGGATCGGACCACGATCGAGTTCCACGCGTCCGAGGGGGTGGCGATCGTGCTGATGCTGACGGCCGAACTGCACGGGTTCCTGGAACGGGCCGCGGCGATCGTGCCGCCGGGCCTGGAGCACCTGTACCTCGACATGGACCACGACCTGGCCGAGCTGATGCGCGACCCCCGCTGAGCTTTTCGTTTGACCTCGCCGGTCACCCGACCTGCTGGTCTTGGTTCGTTCCGGGGACAGCAGGACGGCCGGCCGTTCTTCACGCTTCAAGGTGCCGAGCAACGTCGCGTGAAGGAACGGCCGTTGGTGAGGAGCCTCGCCCCTGAACAGTCCGTTGATGCCGCGCTGGGTGTCCTGTCCCACTTTCATGTCCAGTTCTACGACTGCCTTTACAGTCGGACGGATGCGCTCTTCGAGCTCACCGACACGGTCCTGTGCGCCGATGGTCCGGTCACCTCATTGGTCGAGCTGACGTTGACGGCTGAGCGCCGGCGTGGGCACGGGGCGATGTACGACGCGGTCGACCACGGCCGGCTGGAGCCGCGCCGCCTACGCAGACTGCTTGCCTCTACGCCCGCTGCCACGGGCCACGCACGGGCGGATCGTGCACGCGGTGGAGGTGAGCGGCGTGGGCTTGACCTCGGGATCGCCGAGTTTGGCGTGCAGGTCCAGGCGGATCCTCTCCAGCTCCAGCGTCGACCATCCTCAGGGGATCAGTCACGGTGACGCGCCCGTGGGGGCCGCGGCGGACGGACGTGGTGCCAGCGCGGGCCGCTGACGGGCAGGGTGTCCGCTTCGGGGCGCGGAACCGGGTACCGCAGCAGCACGCCCAGAGGTCAAAAGACAAGCTGAGGCGGTCCGTCGAAATACGTTTGCGGGCGGCTCGGGCCACCCGTAGTTTCGTCGCTGTCCCCCGGGCCGCCGCCCGCTGGGCCCCACCACCGCCGTCGAAAACGGAGTAGGACATTGCTCGTCTGAGGTTCGAGACACCGACCGGCCGACCCCACGGCACTCACGCCACCGCGTGACCGTCGTGGCCGCCTCGGCCCTCGTGGCCGTGTCCACCGTCGGCTGTCTCCCCGCGTTGCACGCACCACTCACGCAACCTGGAGGCCTCCATGAGTCACCCCCCTGCTTTCATCACCTGCTCCGACCTGTCCTTCGACTGGCCCGACGGAACCCCCGTCTTCGACGGCTTCCAGCTGGCTGTCGGCCCCGGCCGCACCGGCCTGATCGGGCTCAACGGCTGCGGGAAGTCCACCCTCCTGAAGCTGATCTCGGGCGAACTGACCCCGTCCGATGGCCAGTTGTCCGTGGCAGGTACCCTCGGCCACCTTCCGCAGACCGTCACGCTCGACACTGCTCTGCGCGTGGACGAGGCCCTCGGAATCCACACCGCCCGCGCCGCCCTGCACGCCATCGAGGCGGGTGAGGCCACCGAGGCGAACTTCGCAGCGATCGGCGACGACTGGGACGTCGAGGAGCGGGCGCTGGCCACGCTCGACCAACTCGGCCTCGCCCGGATCGGCCTCGACCGCACGGTCGGCGAACTGTCCGGCGGTGAATGCGTGTTGATCCGACTCGCGGCCCTGCTGCTCGCCCGCCCCGACGTCCTGCTGCTGGACGAGCCGACCAACAACCTGGACCTGCGGGCCCGGCGCCGCCTCTACGCGGCGGTCGAGTCCTGGTCCGGGGTGATGCTCCTGGTCAGCCATGACCGGGAGCTGCTGGAGCGGGTCGATCAGATCGCCGATCTGCACGACGGTGAAGTCCGCTGGTACGGAGGGAACTTCACGGCCTACGAGGAGCAGCTCGCGGCCGAGCAGGCGGCGGCCGAGCGGACGGTCCGGGTCGCGGAGGCCGACGTACAGCGGCAGAAGCGGGAACTGGCGGATGCACACGTCAAATTGGCGCGGCGCAAGCGGTACGGCCAGAAGATGTACGAGTCCAAGCGCGAGCCGAAGATCGTCATGGGCGCCCGCAAGCGCGCGGCGCAGGAGTCGGCCGGCAAACACCGCATCATGCACACCGAGAAGCTGGCACAGGCGAAGGAGCGGCTGGACCGGGCGGCGGAGGCGGTCCGGGACGATGCGGAGATCCGGATCGAGCTGCCCGCCACACAGGTGCCGCCGGGGCGCCGGGTGTTGACGCTGAGCGACGTGCACCTGGCGCACGGGGCCGGGGCGGCGGGCGAGTGGGAGGTGCACGGCCCGGAGCGCATCGCCCTGGTCGGTCGCAACGGCTCGGGCAAGACGACCCTGCTGCGGACGATCGCGGGACTGCTGGCACCGGTGTCCGGGGAAGCCGTGGCCCACGTGCCCGCGCGGTTCCTGCCGCAACGGCTGGACGTGCTCGACGAGAGCCGTTCGGTGGTGGAGAACGTGGCGCGGTTCGCACCGCTTGCCTCGAACAACCTGATCCGGGCGCGGCTCGCGCACTTCCTGTTCCGGGGCGCCCGTGCCGACCGGCCGGCCGGCACGCTCTCGGGCGGCGAGCGGTTCCGGGCGGCGCTGGCGGCGCTGCTGCTGGCGGAGCCGGCTCCCCAGCTGTTGATGCTGGACGAACCCACGAACAACCTGGACCTGGCGAGCGTGCGCCAGCTCACGGAGGCGTTGGAGGCCTACGAGGGCGCGCTGCTGGTGGCGAGCCACGACGTGCCGTTCCTGGAGTCGATCGGGATCACCCGGTGGCTGCTGCTCGACGGGGAGCTGCGGTCGACCACGGCCGAGGAGGTCCGGGAGGGGCTGTGGAGCGCGTGAGGGGCGGGGCGCGCCGCCGCCGCACGCCGGCTTCCGCCGTCAAGGCGGAGGCCGGGTACCACCTGCCGGCGTGACTTTCCCTCCGCCACCGCCTTCCCGCGCCCCTTCAAACTGCACAGATAACGGGATGTAACCAGTCATATGAACGCCTGGGGCTTGGCTGGCCCTCACGCTCCGCTTAACCTACGGAGTCGTAGGCTACGGAACCGTAGGTAATTCGCTTTGTCCCCAGGAGTACCCGTGACGATCACCTCTCCCCACCTCGGCAGCTCGGAGGCGTGGACCGACGCCAAGCTGCTGTACGCGCTGGAAGAGGTGGTCGAAAAGGAACTGAACCGCCACCTGAAGGTCACCAAAGACTGGATGCCCCACGAGTACGTCCCGTGGAGCGACGGCCGGAACTTCCCGGGTTTCTTCGAGGACGGCGAGGCCTGGGACCCGAAGCAGTCCAAGGTCACCGAGATCGGCAGGATCGCGCTGGTCGTGAACCTGCTGACCGAGGACAACCTCCCCAGCTACCACCACGAGATCGCCACGCTCTTCGGCCGTGACGGCGCCTGGGGCACCTGGGTGCACCGCTGGACCGCCGAGGAGGGCCGCCACGGCATCGTGATGCGCGACTACCTGTTGGCCTCGCGCGCCGTGGACCCGGACAAGCTGGAAGTCTTCCGGATGCAGCACATGTCGGAGGGCTTCGAGTCCGACAACCGCCACTCGATGCTGCACTCGGTGGCGTACGTGGCCTTCCAGGAGCTGGCGACCCGCATCTCGCACCGCAACACCGGCCACCAGTCCGGTGACCCGGTCTGCGACCGGATGCTGGCCCGCATCGCGCAGGACGAGAACCTGCACATGATCTTCTACCGCAACCTGCTGGGCGCTGCCTTCGAAATCGCCCCGGACCTGACGATGCAGGCCGTACGGGACGTCGTGGTCAACTTCCGCATGCCCGGACACGGCATGCCCGGCTTCGAGCGGATGGCCGCACAGATGGCGATCGGCGGGGTCTACAACCTGCGGATCCACCACGACGACGTGCTGAGCCCGGTGATCCGCTTCCTGAAGATCATGGACATCGACGGCCTCGGCCCGGAGGGCCAGCAGGCGCAGGACGAGCTCGGCATGTTCATGAATGGCCTGGACTCCGAGGCCCGCAAGTTCGACGAGCGGCTGGCCGCCCGCGCGGCCCGCATCGCGGCCCGCAAGGCCTGACCGCTCCGACCGACCACACCACCCGCACGGGCGGGTGAGGCGGATCGCCCTGGCAGAGCTGATGCTCTGCCAGGGCTTCGTGCGTCATGGCCCCGCTCCGGGTCGGCACCGACCGCACCGGGTCACCGACCGGCCGATGCGGCTGACCGCCGTCGGGGCGGTGCGCGAGGGAGCGGGCCCGATCAGCGGCGCGGGCGCAGGGCGAGGCGTTCCGACTCCGAGAGCCCGCCCCAGACGCCGAAGCGCTCGTCATTGGCCAGGGCGTACTCCAGGCACCCCGCACGGCCCTCGCACGCCCCGCACAGCCGCTTCGCGTCCCGCAGCGACGAGCCGGGCTCCGGGAAGAAGAAGCCCGGCCCCGTCTGGGCGCAGAGGGCGAGGTCGTACCAGGCGGTTGCGGTGGCGGTGGTGGTGTTCATCGACATGCCGGAGATCCTCACCGCTGCCGATGGACGTCCGATCAACGCCTGATCAACACCGCCTCACGACCCTGCCGGCGGGGCGCTGGCTATGATCGCGAACCGCGCGCCGTACGGGTCCGCCAGCTTGGCGAAACGGCCGACCCCCTCCATGAAGACCGGGGACAGCCGTACCTTCCCACCCGATTCCTCGGCGGCGGCAGCCGTCAGGTCGCAGTCGACGACCTCGAAATACGGGGCCCAGTAGGGGTGTTCGGCATCTTCCACCGGATCCGTCGCGATCGGGACCAGACCCCCGAACGCCGCCGCGTCCGTCGCGCCGGCCGGCTTGACCATGGTGTACGACCCGCCCTCGAACGGCATTTCGCTGATCTCCCAGCCGAAGACGGAGCGGTAGAAGGCGCCGGCCTGCGGGACGTCGGCCGTGTACAGCTCGGCCCAGCACAGCGTGCCCACCTCGGTCACCGCGTCCAAGCCCTTGTTCCGCTTCGGCTGCCAGGTCGCGAAGGCCACTCCGGCCGGGTCGGTGAAGAGCGCCATCCGGCCGAATTCCTGCACGTCCGTCGGCTCAAGGACCACCGCCCCGCCCTCTTTGAGCACGGTTGCCGCACAGGCGTCCGCGTCGGTGCTCTGGAAGTACACCGTCCAGGTGGACGGCCCCTGCTCGGCCGTGACGGCCATGCCGCCCGCGACCGTCCTACCGTCGAGGCGGAACATTCCGTACCCGCCGACGTCCTCGCCGCCCGGCCGGTAGTCCCAGCCGAACAGCGTGGCGTAGAACCCGGCGGCACCGTCGGTGTCCGGCGTGCCGAGGTCCACCCAGTTCGGGGAGCCTTCCTTGTAGTCCGTCGTGAGCATGGCCCGTACTCCTTCCGTCCTCCTTCGAGCATGGCACCCCCCACTGACAGGGGCTGCTCCACGAGGGGTGGACGACCGTACGTTCGGCCGGCTCAGCCCTCGTCCTTCGCCCGGCTCGGCTGGACGCGCTTCGGCTCGCCCGGCATCTTCGGGTGGTCCGGCGGGTACGGCATGTCACCGAGACCGTGGTCGTGCTCGTGACGTTCGGCCAGCTCCAGCGCCGCGTCCAGGGTGAAGGCGTGGTCGTCCATGTCCGCGTGCACGTCGCCGAGTTCGGCGTACCGCGCGGGCATGGTGGTGATGTCGAAGTCCCGGGGCTCGGCGGAATCGACCTCGTCCCAGCGCAGCGGCGCCGAGACCGGGGCGAGCGGGCGCGGACGCACGGAGTAGGCGGAGGCGATCGTGCGGTCGCGGGCGGTCTGGTTGTAGTCCACGAAGATGCGCTCGCCGCGTTCCTCCTTCCACCACGCCGTGGTCACCTTGCCGGGCATGCGCTGTTCCAGTTCCCGGCCGATCGCGATCGCGCACCGCCGGACCTCGGTGAAGGTCCAGCGCGGCTCGATCGGGACGAAAACGTGCAGACTCCGCCCGCCCGAGGTCTTGGGCCAGCCGCGCAGACCGAGGTCCTCCAGTACGTCGCGCAGCTCGTGGGCGCAGATCACCGCGTGGTGGTAGTCGGTGCCCGGTTGTGGGTCCAGGTCGATGCGCAGTTCGTCGGGCCGGTCGGTGTCCTCGCGGCGCACCGGCCAGGGATGGAAGGTCAGGCAGCCCAGGTTCGCCGCCCACAGCACGGCGGCGGGCTCGGTCGGGCAGATCTCGTCGGCCGTCCGCCCGCTGGGGAATTCGATGTGGGCGGTCGGGATCCAGTCGGGCAGGTTCTTCGGGGCGCGCTTCTGGAAGAAGGACTCGCCCTCCACCCCGTCGGGGTATCGCTCCAGGGTGGTGGGCCGGTTGCGCAGGGCGCGCGTGATCCCGTCGGCCACCGCCAGGTAGTACTGCGCCACGTCCAGCTTCGTCAGACCGCGGGCCGGGAAGTAGACCTTGTCCGGGCTGGACAGCCGCACCGTACGCCCGCCCGCGTCCAGCTCGATGGCATTAGCGGATGCACCCATGTGCGCCACGGTAGGCGGGCCCGGCGCCATGCGCATACCGGGCGATCCGGGAGGTGTCGCAGCAGAATCTCAGACATGGACCTGCCCGTGATGCCGCCCGTGAAGCCGATGCTCGCCAAGTCCGTGGCCAAGATCCCGCCCGGTATGCAGTACGAGGCCAAATGGGACGGGTTCCGGGCCGTCGTGCACCGCGACGGCGACGAGGTGGAGATCGGCAGCCGCACCGGTAAGACCCTGACCCGGTACTTCCCCGAGCTGGTGGCCGCTCTGAAGGACAACCTCCCCGCCCGCTGCGTGGTGGACGGCGAGATCGTCATCGTGCACGGCGGGCGGCTCGACTTCGACCGGCTGACCGAGCGGATCCATCCCGCGCAGTCCCGTGTCGACCTGCTGGCCGAAACGACGCCCGCCAGTTTCATCGCCTTCGATCTGCTGGCACTGGGCGACCAGGCGCTCCTCGACACCCCGCTCACCGACCGCCGCACCGCCCTCGCCGACGCCCTGTCCACCGCTCGGCCCCCCGTTCACCTCGCGCCCGCGACCACCGACCGCGCACTCGCGCAGCAGTGGTTCGAGCAGTTCGAGGGCGCCGGGCTCGACGGGGTGATCGCCAAACCGCTCGATCTCCCCTACCGGCCCGATACCCGTCTCATGTTCAAGATCAAGCACGAGCGTACGGCCGACGCCGTCATCGCCGGTTTCCGTTTCCACAAGAGCGGTCCGATTGTCGGATCGCTACTCCTGGGCCTCTACGACAGCCACGGCGCGCTGCAGCACGTGGGCGTCTGCGCCGCCTTCCCCATGAAGCGCCGCGCCGAGCTGGTGGACGAGCTCGCCCCGCTGCGGATGGCCGACGCCACCGGGCACCCGTGGGCCGCCTGGGCCGAGGTGTCCGCCCACGAGAGCGCCCGGCTGCCCGGCGCGCAGAGCCGCTGGACCGGCAAGAAGGACCTCTCCTGGGTGCCGCTGCGCCCCGAACGCGTCTGCGAGGTGGCGTACGACCACATGGAGGGCGACCGGTTCCGACACACCGCCCAGTTCCGTCGCTGGCGGCCCGACCGGACCCCGGAGAGCTGCACGTACGCCCAGCTGGAAGAGGTCGTCGGCTACGACCTCGCCGAGGTCCTCGGCCGGCCCCGCTGAGCCGCCTCATCCCGCGGTCAACTTCTCCCACTCCCCGCGGTCCGGGCCCACCGCGTTCGGGGTGTAGTCGGGCCGGGCCGCCAACCAGCGCGCCACCCGGGCTCGGATGCCGGGATCCGCGTACGCCCGCCCCGGTGGTTCGGCCAGGTGCCGCACCCGTGCCCGGGCCCGCATCACCTCGGGGTCCTCCAGTGCGCAGTCGAACAGCGCGGCTGCCTCGCGCGCCGTCCCCGTCCGCCCGGCCCGGGTGGCGAAACGCTCGCCGACGGCGGCGTCGGCCACCACCTGGAAATCGAACCAGGGTTTTAGGGTGCGCACGGCCCACGCGTGGTAGTCGGCGGCGAACCGCACCGATCCCGGCTCCCGGTCCGCCGTACGGGCCACCCGGCGCGCGGCCCACAGCGCGAGCGAGGTGCCCTGCCCGAGCGTCGGGTTGGTGTGCGCGATCGCGTCGCCGACGGGCACCAGCCCGGCCACCACCGGCCCCCGTTCGTCGGCCAGCGGACTCCACCGGTTGTCCAGGCTCGCCGTGGCGAGGACGTCGGAGAGCGACTCGGCGCCCAGGTCCAGCCAGGCCGCACCGGGCGGGAACGCCCGGGCGGCGGCCTCGAAGACGCCGGGGTCGCGCAGTGCGGAGCGGGTGTCGTCCCGGGTGTGGACGATCAGGGTGACGGCGAACACGCGGTTGTCGGCCGGAAGGACGGCGCATCCGGCGAAGGCGCCGCCGGTCACCGTCCAGGGCCGGCGCGGGCCCTGCGCCAGCCCCTCGGGGAGCCGGTACCAGCGGCAGAAGTAGGCCAGCCCCGTGCGGTGCCGCTCCACCCGTGCCGGCCGACAGCCGGCCTCTGCCAACCAGCGCTCGGCGCCACCGCGCCGCCCACCCGCGTCCACCACGAGGTCCCCCGCGGAGGAGCCCGAGTGCGTGGTCACTCCCGTCACCCGGAGCGCGTGGGCCCCGCGCTCCGTCGTCAGACCGGTCACGGGCTCGCCGTGGCGCAGCACCACGCCCGGTTCGGCGCGCAGGGCGGTGGTGAACGCGCTCTCCAGCACGATGCGCCGGGCTTGGAGCATGACGAGGTCCTCGTCGCCGGGCCGTTGTGGCGGGCGCACTTCGAACCAGTCCAGCTCGTGCTGCTCCCGGGCGCCGAGCCGGAGCATCTCCGCGTGGACGTCGGGCAGTTCGTCGCGCAGGACGGCGCGGGCCGCACCGAGCACCACGTGCGGCTGGGTCGCCTGCGGGACCGCGGGCCGGCGCCAGCCGAAGAAGTCCCGGTCGAGCGCGGTGCCGGGCACGCGCGGGTCCCGTTCGAACAGCTCTGCGGTGTGTCCGTGGCGCGCCGCGAGCAGCGCGGTCGCCAGCCCCCCGACCCCTCCACCGATGACCAGCACATGTGCCATGGCGTGCCCCCGTGTCCCTCAGCCGACGAACCGTACGAAGATCGGACCGCTGAGAGCCTGCACGAACGAACCGTGGCCGAAACCCGCACACTTGTCCGATACGTTATGCCCCGCCCTGCTCCCGACCGTCACCGCCGGGCCCCCCGCCCGCACGGTGGGCCGCGAGGGCCCGCCGAGTCTCCGCCTCGATCAGGTCCGTGGTGACGGCGATGGCGGCCCGCACCCCCGCCGCCGCCGCGCCCGCCAACTGCTCCATCGGGTTGGTCACGTTCCCCGCCACCCAGACGCCCGGCAGCGCGGTGGCCCCGGTGGCCGGATCCGCCTCCACGCAGGTGCCGATCACCGCTCCGGCCCGTTCCACGGTGACGACGGGAAGCCCCAGGCCGGCCAGTACCCCGGAGCGGGCGGTGAACCGCGGGGCCACCACCAGGGCCGCGCACGTCACGGCCGTGCCGCCGGTCAGGGTCACCCCTGCGAGCCGGTCGCCGGTGACGTCGAGGGCGGTCACCTCGCCCTCCACCACCGCGACGCCCAGGGCGGACAGCAGTTCCCGGTCCTCGTCGGTGAGCTGCCAGGTGTGGGACAGCAGGGTCACGCGGTCGCTCCAGTTACGCCACAGCTGTGCCTGGTGCACGGCGAACGGGCCGGTCGCCAGCACCGCCACGGGCTGGTCCCGGACCTCCCAGCCGTGGCAGTACGGGCAGTGCAGCACCTCCCGCCCCCAGCGCTCGCGGAGCCCCGGCAGGTCCGGCAGCTCGTCCAGCAGGCCGGTGGCGACGAGCAGCCGGCCGGCCCGGACGGTCGAGCCGTCGGCGCACCGGACCACGAAACCCCCGTCGGGCAGCCGGTCCGCGGCGAGGACGGTCCCGGCCGCCCCGGACCGGATCTCGCCCCCGTACCCGGCCACCTCGGCCCGACCCGAGGCCAGCAGCTCCGCCGGGCCCGCCCCGTCCCGTCCGAGGTAGCCGTGCAGGTGGGCGGCCTGGGCGTTGCGGGGGCTGCCGGAGTCGAGCAGCAGCACCGAGCGGCGGGCCCGGGCCAAGGTCAGCGCCCCGGCGAGGCCTGCGCTCCCGCCGCCCACGACCACCACGTCGAAGGGACCCGTCAGTGTCGTGTCCACTGCCTCGTCCCTCATCTCCACGCTCGTACTGCGGCCCGTACCGTCGCTCGCGTCACCGTTCGTCCGGTCGCTCGTATCGTCCATGTCGGTGAGGGTGGGGGTAGACCCGACCGGTTGACAAATGTTCTTGCCGAACCGGCAAATGGAGGCACGGCCGTCTAGGAGCAGTCCCAGCGCCGGGACGGCGAGGAACCCGCCGGGGCGCTCACGGCCGTCGGCCCGCGGCTCGGGACGGGCCGCCGCCGCCCACACCGGACCTGAGGGCGCACGCGGGCTCCGAGCGGCTCCCGGTGCGCGCCAGACCCACCGCCCGACCCGGAAGAAAGTGGAGCACCGTAATGGAACCGACGAGCCGCCCGCAGGAGCAGCCCGAGCCCACGGTCGGCACGCGCCCCGAGCGGGCGTTCCCGCAGCCGAACGCCGTCGTCGGCGTCGGGCTCGTGGTGACCGATGCCGGCGGGCGGGTGCTCCTCGGCCAGGCACACGACGGCCGCTGGGAGCTGCCCGGTGGGAAGGTCGACCCCGGAGAGGACTTCGAGCAGGCCGCGGCCCGGGAACTGGCCGAGGAAACGGATCTGCGGGCGGTTCCCGAGAACATCCGGATCCTCGCCGTCCATCTCTCCGCGGATTCCGGGGTGACCCGCCTGACCGCCGCTGCCGTCGCCACCGCCGCCGAGGGAACTCCCAAGGTCACCGAACCCCACAAGATCGTGCGCTGGCAGTGGTTCGCCCCGTCCGAGATTCCGGACGCCCTCTACGCCCCCTCGACCGTGGTCCTGCGCACCTGGCGCCCCGAGCTCGCTCCGACCCTCCCGCGCGTGCCGTCGTACGACTACCCGACGACGACGGCTCGCGGGGGGCTGTGACTTCTCCCACCCCCTCTTGCCGTGAGAAGGAAGGCATACCTAAGTTCATACGTATGGCCCCACACCACCCCACACCCCCCACACCCCCCACCCGCCCCACCGACCCGGGCGTCCCCGAGCCGGTCGAGTTCACCGTCGACCTCACTGCGCAAGAGGTGCTGCGGCGGGCACACGTCATGGAAGCCCTCGGCCCCGACTGGGACCCGATCGAGGTGCTGCGCGGCGAGGAAGCCGCGTACGACCTGCTGTACTCCGGTCTCGACGAGGAGCAGCAGCGCGTGTACGACGACCTGGTCGCAGCCGGCGTGCTCGCCCCGCGCGGAGACGGCCGTGCTGCCGCTTGACCCGCAGGCGGACATCGGGCGCCGCGCCTGGGTGGCCTGTCCGAGCTGCGAGGACAGCCGCGGGTGTGTCCCGTGCGAGGAGCGGCGCACGTGCTCCGACCACTGGCGCTACCTACTGTCCAACACCGGAAGCCTGCTGCACCTGCAGTGCCCGTCCTGCACGCACGTGTGGGTGCACGAGAGCGGTTTCGGCGCCACCCGGTCCCTGTGGGGCCGCATCACCGGGAGCACCGACGGCCGGGCAGGGCACTGACCCCGGGGTGGACCGGCCGATCGGCGCGCCACGCGCCCGCCGGGCCCCACGATCCTGGCTCCGCGGGCGGTCGCGGTCCTTCTCCGGTTGGTCTCTCCGTGACCGGGGAGGCGGAGCCGGTGCCCGGTCCGTCGAGGCGGGATCAGCGGAGGTGGGCCAGGCCCGGGTGGGCGGCCGCGTAGCCGTCCAGCAGCCGCCTGGCCACGCCGACGGAGTCCACCAGCGGGTGCAGCGCGAAGGCCTTGACCGCGTCCGCCCGGGAGCCGCTCGCGGCGGCGGCCAGGACTTCCCGCTCGACCGCCTTGACCGAGGTCACCAGCCCCACCGCGTGCAGCGGCAAGGGATCGACGGCCACCGGGTGGGCGCCGTTCGCGTCGACCAGGCAGGGCACCTCGATGACCGCCCGGGCGTCGAGCACCGAGAGCGTCGAGCGGTTGCGGACGTTGAGGATCAGGGTGGCCCGCTCGTCCCGGGCGATGGCCCGCATCAGCGCGAGCGCCACCTTCTCGTACCCGCCGGACTCCAGGTCGCTCGCATCGCGCTCGCCGACCTGCGCCGCCTCGCGGTTCTCGGCCATGTACGTGGCCTCCCGCTCGGCCCTGGTCCGGTCCCAGGCGGCCAGCGCCGCCCCGGCCGGCTGCCCCGGGCGTCCCGCCTGCGCGTAGAAGCCGCGCTGCTGGTCGCGCAGGAACGCGCCGCGGGTCTGCTCCGCCTCCGCGTACGCCCGTACGGTGTCACGGTTGAAGTAGTAGTAATGCAGGTACTCGTTCGGGATCGCGCCGAGCGAGCGCAGCCAGTCCGCCCCGAAGAGCCGGCCCTCCTCGAAGGACTCCAGGGCGGCGGTGTCGGCCAGCAGCCGGGGCAGTTCGTCACGACCTGCGATGCGCAGCCCGCGGAGCCAGCCCAGGTGGTTGAGGCCGACGTAGTCGATCCAGGCCTCCTCCGGGCGGGCGCCGAGCAGTCGGGCGACGCGCCGGCCGAGCCCGACCGGGGAGTCACAGATCCCGATCACCCGGTCCCCGAGCTCCTCGGCCATGGCCTCGGTGACCAGGCCGGCCGGGTTGGTGAAGTTGATGACCCAGGCTTCCGGGGCCGTACGGGCGATCCTGCGGGCGAGCTCCCGCGCGACGGGCACGGTCCGCAGGCCGTACGCGATCCCGCCCGCGCCGACCGTCTCCTGGCCCAGCACACCCTCGGCCAGCGCGACCCGTTCGTCCGCGGCGCGTCCGTCGAGGCCGCCGACGCGGATGGCGGAGAAGATGAAATCGGCCCCGCGCAGCGCCTCGTCGAGATCCCGGGTGGCCGTGACGGTCGGGGCGTCCGGCGCCCCGGAGGCGGCTGCCTGGTCGGCCAGTACCCGGACCATGGCGCCGATCCTGGCGGGATCCTCGTCGTACAGCGTCACATGGGACACCCGACCCTCGGCGTGGTCGCCGAGCAGGGCGCCGTAGACGAGCGGCACCCGGAATCCGCCCCCGCCGAGGATGGTCAGCCGCACGCTCCTACCGCCCTTCGCCCGTGCCACGTTCGGTGCCACGATCCGTGGCACCCGATCCGCGACACACGATTGAGGGCTCCAGTGTCCCCTGCTGGGCGGCCGGCTGGGGTCAGTCCTCCAGCGACGGCACGGCGCGCAGCCGGGGCCCCTGCTGGAGCGGGGCGGCGGCGCCGCCCGGGACCGGACCCGTCTGCGCGCCCGGCGGCGCCGAGAGGATCATGGTGATCCGGGTGAGGCCCATCCCGTCGAGCATCCGGCTGGATTCGGCCACCAGCCGGCAGCGTACGAGTCCCCAGCGCGGGTCCCAGTGCCGCACGGTGCGCACGGCCCCGTCGCGCTCGGCGGCGTCGGCCCCGTGGGTGGACAGCCAGTGCGGCACCCCGTAGCGGTAGGCCGCCTCCATGAACGGGTCACGAGCCACCTCCTGGCGGATGCTGCGTAGCCCCTCGTCTTCCGGGGCCGCGGCGAGGGCGTTCGTGAACTGGGCCAACAACGGCACGCACCAGGCCGGTTCGTGGTCCTCCAGCACTGCCGCCGCGTCCGGGTGGAACAGCACGAAGCGCAGGAAGTTGTCGTCCGGCAGGGCGGTCGGGTGCGGGCGCACCGACTGGAAGAGCTTGTCGAAGGCCGAGTTGGTGAGTGCCACGTCCCAGCGGTGGTCCACGAGGAAGCTCGGGTAGGGCACGGACTCCATGAGGGCCGCGTAGTCGCACAGGTAGTCGCGCTGGGCGGGGTCCTCGGGCAGCCGGCTCTCCTCGGCCGCCCGCCAGGTCGGCGGCGGGTCCCGGTCGACCATGACGCGGAAGAGCCAGAAGCACTGGCGTTCGCTCATCTCCAAGGCCTCGGCCAGGGCGAGCAGTTTGCGGTCCGTCCACTCCTTGACCAGGCCGCGTTCCCAGTTCCCGTAGGCGCGGACACTGATGCGGAGCCGGGCGGCGAGGTCTTCCTGGCTCAGGCCCAGTTCTTCGCGGCGCTGGCGCAAAATCTCCTTGCGTCGCTCCGACCGCACTGCGCCGCGTGCGGAGTCCTCGCCCGCCAGGCGCTCCTCACCGGCTCGGGCGAGGCCATCGGACGGGCCCACCGCTGCGAGATGTGGCACCGAGAGCTCCCCCTCTTCACGGTCTGGATCTTCAATTTCCTCTGGCGATCCTGCTACCGACTTCATTCGAGTGTCAACTATCGTGGCAATTCCAGCCTCTTGACAGCTCATTCCCGCCACAGCTGTGGCAAGTTCTGGCCCTGCAGCGACAGAGCGGCTAGATTCCAAAAGCCGACCATGTGCCCGTACCGACCTCGCCGCGATCTAGGAGAACCACTGGTGACAGACGGCTTCCCGGCTCCCGTCGCGGTGGCCAACGCGCCCCTGGCAGCCACCGTCACCCGCGTCGCCGAACTCGCGGGCAAGATGGGCCACGACCTGAACAAGGTCTTCGACCTGCGTCGCCTCTCCGAGGCCTCCGGCGTCCCCGCCGACGTGGTCAAGACGCTGCTCGACGGCCGGCCGGCCGGCGAGCCCTGCCTACAGACCCGCTTCCTCCAGCGCCTCGACCTGCTCCGGCGCACCCGACTGAAACCCAACGGGCGCCGCTACACGCAGCAGGAGATCGCGGACGGCGCCGGCATGTCCCGGCAGCAGGCCGGCGCCCTGATCAACGGCGACCGCCGGCCCACCATGGAGCACTGCGACGCGATCCAGCGCTTCTTCGGCGTCCATGCCGGGTTCCTCACCGCGCACGACGCCGACGCCCTCACCGACGCGCTCCAGCGGACCGAACAACAGCTGCTCCAGGACTATGCGGGCCGCACGCGCGAAACCGTACCCGCCCCGGCCGCTTCGACCGGCGATCCGCTGGCAAGACTCCTGCAGAACCACGGCGTCCGCGGCATCGCCTGGCGCGCCGCCCAACTGCCCAGCGACAAACACCGGGACAAGGTGACGGAATGGCTGGACATGCTTCTCGAAAGCGTAAAACCGAATGAATCCTGACCCAGTCGAAAGTCTGGGTCTGATCCTTGAGTCCTGATCCGGATCCGCGCCGACGGGGAGAACGGTGAGCATAGGCAGAGAGCAGCGCCGGTTGTGCGGCGAACTGGTGGCCGGCCTGCGGCTGACCGCGCCCGTGGAACCCGTGGACCTCTACGCCGCCCTCTGCGAGGGCATGAGCAGACACCGCGGCCGCCGGGTGGACTTCCGGATGGCCTCGTTCCCGCCGGGGACGGCCAGCGGCCTGTGGCTCGACATGGCGGACCGCGATCTGGTGGTCATCGAGGAACGCACCGCACCGGGCCACCAGCTGGTCATCCTGGGCCACGAACTGTGGCACATGAAGGCCGGCCACTGCAGCCACCACGTCGACGGAGCCGCCGTCGCCGCACGGCTGCTGTCCGACGAGGCCGATCTCGGCGAGACGGTCCGGCGGGTCGCCGCGCGCACGCGCGCGGACGTCCAGGAGGAGACGGAAGCGGAGACCTTCGGTTTACTGCTGGGTAGCCGGTGCCGGACCTGGCTCGCCGGGTCCGCCAGCCATCGGGCGCCCGCACAGCGTGACCAATTGGCGGGCCGCATCGAGGCCTCGCTCGGATACCGGGGGCACAGGAACGACCGTTGAACGGCCAGGACTACTACATACCGGCCGCCGCCCTGGCGGTCTCGCTCGCCTTCAAGCTGCCGGCGCTACGGAACAATTGGCGCGACCCGCTGCTCCGATCGGTGTGCGCCCTGCTGATCCTGGCCGGATCGGTGTTCACCTTCGCCGCTCCCCCCACCATCGAGGCGGTCAACCGCTGGACCGGGATCGCCAACATCTCCGCCCCGCTCGTCTACTGCCTGATCACCCTCTTCAGCGCCGCCTGCCTGGTCCTGATCGTGAACTGGCGCGGCGGCCCACCGGACCTGACCCGCCGCATCTCGCGCCGCTGGATCCTGGGCTACGGCGCTGTGGTCGTGGTACTCATCGTGCTCTTCGCCCTGGGCGAGGCCCCGGTCCAGCGGCTGCGCGACTTCGACACCTATTACGCCAACACCCCGTACATCCAGCAGATGATCGCCCTCTACCTCACGGCGCACCTGGTCGCGGCCGTCGTGATGGTGGCCATGTGTTGGCGCTGGTCCCTCCAGGTGCACGGCTGGCTGCGGATCGGCCTGATGATCATCGTCTCGGGCTACGTCTTCAACCTCAGCTACGACGCCACCAAGATCTCCGCGGTCGTCGCCCGCTGGGCGGGCCACGACCTCGACGACCTGAGCACCTACATCGCCCCGCCCCTCGCCTCCGTCGGGGCACTGATCAGCGCGATCGGCTTCGTGCTCCCCCTGCTGTGCCAGCGGTTGTCCGACAACTGGCAGACCTGGACGACGTACCGGCGGCTCGGGGCGCTCTGGCACGAGGTGCAGATCGGCGCCCCCAGCGGCACCCCCTGCGTACAGATGTCCTGGTGGTCCCCGGCCGAGCTCCGGGTGATCCAGCGCGAGTCCGACATCCACGACGGATTCCTGCACCTCGGCCCCTACTTCGACCTGAGCCTGCGCGAGGACGCCCACGCGCGCGCCCTCGCCAGTGGGGCCGAGGATCAGGACGCGCGCGCGGTGGCCGACGCGGCGATGGTCGCGGCGGCCGTCCAGGCCCGCTCGGCGGACCCCGAGGGTGCGGTCATCGGGGCCAGCGAGGAGAGCGTGCTCGACACGCTCGGAGGCCCGCGCGACCTCGTACGGATCTCGCACGCGCTGCGCCATTCGCCGGTGGTCGAGGCCGTACGACGTCAGGTGGCCCTGTCGGGCAGCGGACCGGCCTGAGACCGGTGAACCGAGACCGGTGAACCGAGCCGACCCGCCCGGCCACCAGTCCCTCAAGCCCTCAGTGTCCGGCCGCGAGCGCCACCTTGGGGAACAGGTCCTGGAAGGGGGCCGCGGAATCGATTCCTTCCCGGCCGTAGGGCGCGTCGAAGCTCCACACCATGAACAGCAGGAACACGATCAGCGCACTGAACAGCCCGGCCAACAGCAGCTCCCGGCCGGATCGGCGGATCTGCAGCGTGAAGATCAGCCCGACCGTGACCACCCCGCCGACCAGCAGTCCGAACCACACCACGCCCGGCAGGGTCGACTCGTCGGCCTGCATGCGCGAGTGGCGGGCGTCGTCGGCGGCTGCGATGTGGTCCAGCAGCGGCTGGTAGGCCTGCGCCTGGAGCTCGTTGGCCGGGCTCTGGTGGGTGACGTCGCTGCGCAGCTTGCCGAGCAGCTCGGCGCCCTCGGTCGACGCGCCCTCACCCGAGGTCAGCCGCGGCCAGTCCACGGCGACGGTGTGGGAGACGTACGCGTCCACCTCACCGCGGATCCGGTCGCGGACGGGCCCCGGGTAGACGTCGGCGCGCTGGGTGACCTCGTACAGCGACTGGGCCTCGCGGCGCACGCTGTCCTCGGCGGCGCCGCGCGCCTCCCACACACCTGCGATGGCCAGGCCGAGCACGATCGCGTAGACCACCCCCACCATCATCGTCATGTACTCGATGACGTCGGGGGTCTCGCTGGTGTCCTCGTCCTCGGCGACCCGGCGGTGCCGGAGCGCGGTGAAGGCGAGGACGAGGGCGCAGACGAGTGCCATGGCGACGGCCAGGACCAGCCATTCGGACACGAGGGTTCTCCCGTTGGTGGATCGGTGGACGGATCGGTGGACGGATGCGGGGGGGGTCAGCCGCAGCTCTTGGACCGAGGCCGCAGGGCGGCGGCGGCGAGCACGGCCGGGGTGGTGACGACGACCATGAGCATCACGGTGGACAGGCCGCCCGGGCCGTGCCGCTCCAGGGCCCTTGAGTGGTACGGGCGCACGTGGAAGGCGGTCCCGGGCGCGGCCACGGCTACGGCTCGGGGCGGGGCGGTCGCTTCGGCCGCCACCGGCCCCGATGTCGCTCCGGGACCCGGCGCGGGCGCCACGGGCTCCGGTCCCGCGGCCCTCGCCTTCGGCGTCGGCACCGGCAGGTCGGCGACGGCCCGTGCCGGGCTCCGCCCGGGGTGGTGCACCGTGGGCCGCTGGGCGCCGGGCACGACGGCCCGGACGGAGGGCCGGGACGCGGAGGGGACGGCCGCGGGCGGCCCCGGCCGCCCGGCCGGCACACAGACGTCGACCCGGCCTCCGTGGCCACTGCCGTCGTCCGCGACCGCCACGTGGCCGTGCAGCGGGCACAGCACCGCTGTCAGGCCCGCTCCGGCGAGGTACTGCCAAGCGGTCACCGCGCGTCCTCCCGTTCCGCCGGGGCACCCCCAGCGGTAGCGGGGGGGGTGTGAGGGTTCCAATGGAAGAAACGATCACGACGGCGCTTCGATACGCTGCACGCGCCTCAGGGTCGGCGGAAGTCAACTCGGGGAGAGGGCCGGGCCGGTGGCCACGAACCCCAGCTCATGGCCCGCGGGGGCGAAGAAGAACAGGGCCGCCCCGACCAGGACGACCAGCCAGCCCGCTGGCGAGGCGGGGTGGGGTGGGGTGGGGTGGGGTGGGCGCGGAGGGCGGACCGCGACGCACGACTCGGCCTGTCCGAGGTACGCGTGAGGGGCGCGACCCCTACAGGTCGCGCCCCTCACGGAGTTCGCGGCGGGCCCGGAGTGCGGGCTCCCGGCGTCAGCCCGCCTCGGAACCGCCGAAGCGCTCGCGGTAGGACTCCAGGTCCTCCTCGGTGATCTTCGCGAAGAGCACCGGCGGGACGGTGAAAGGCGTCCCCGCCGCAACCGCGTCCAGCGACCGGGCCTGCTCCGGGGCGACCCACGTCGCCGTGTCGTCGGCGAGCGCGAACGCCGAGCGCATGGCGCGCGCCGAGGCGGGGATGAACGGCTCGGAGACCACCGAGTAGAGGTGGATGAGGTTCATCGCGGTGCGCAGCGTGAGTGCCGCGCCCTCCGGGTCGGTCTTGATTTCGAGCCAGGGGGCCTTCTCCTCGAGGTAGGAGTTGCCGGCCGACCACAGGGCGCGCAGCGCGGCCGCGGCCTTGCGGTACTGGAGCGTCTCCATGTGGCCCTCGTACTCGGCCAGCAGTTCGGCGATCTGCTCGCCGAGCTTGGCCTCGACCTCGCCGGCCGGGTTGCCCGCCGGAACGTCGTCGCCGAACCGCTTGCGCGAGAAGGACAGCACACGGTTGACGAAGTTACCGAGGGTGTCGGCGAGGTCCTTGTTGACCGTGGCGGTGAAGTGCTCCCAGGTGAACGACGAGTCGTCGGACTCGGGGGCGTTCGCGATGAGGAAGTAGCGCCAGTAGTCGGCCGGGAGGATCTCCAGCGCCTGGTCGGTGAAGACGCCGCGCTTCTGCGAGGTGGAGAACTTGCCGCCGTAGTACGTCAGCCAGTTGAAGGCCTTGACGTAGTCGACCTTCTTCCACGGCTCGCGGGTGCCCAGCTCGGTGGCCGGGAACATCACCGTGTGGAAGGGGACGTTGTCCTTGGCCATGAACTGCGTGTAGCGCACGTCCTCGGCCTCGTACCACCAGGACTTGTAGTCGCGGCCGGCCGGGTCCGCGTCCGCCCATTCCTTGGTGGAGGCGATGTACTCGATCGGGGCGTCGAACCAGACGTAGAAGACCTTGCCCTCGGCGGCCAGCTCGGGCCAGGTGTCGGCCGGGACGGGGACGCCCCAGTCGAGGTCGCGGGTGATCGCACGGTCGTGCAGGCCCTCGGTCAGCCACTTGCGGGCGATGGAGGACGCCAGCTGCGGCCACTCCTCCTCGTGGTGCGCGACCCAGCCCTCGACCTCGACCTGGAGCTTGGACTGCAGGAGGAAGAGGTGCTTGGTCTCGCGGACCTCCAGCTCGGTGGAGCCGGAGATCGCCGAGCGGGGCTCGATCAGGTCGGTGGGGTCCAGGACACGGGTGCAGTTCTCGCACTGGTCACCGCGGGCCTTGTCGTAGCCACAGTGGGGGCAGGTGCCCTCGACGTAACGGTCCGGCAGGAAGCGGCCGTCGACCGGCGAGTAGACCTGCCGGATCGCCCGCTCCTCGATGAAGCCGTTCTTCTGGAGCTGACGCGCGAAGTGCTGGGTGATCTCGGCGTTCTGCTGCGAGGAGCTGCGGCCGAAGTAGTCGAAGGACAGCTCGAAGCCGTCGTAGACCGCCTTCTGGGCGTCGTGGGCCTGCGCGCAGAACTCGGAGACCGAAAGGCCGGCCTCCTTGGCGGCGAGCTCGGCGGGAGTGCCGTGCTCGTCGGTGGCGCAGATGTACAGGACGTCGTGGCCGCGCTGGCGGAGGTACCGGGAGTACACATCCGCCGGAAGCATCGACCCGACCATGTTGCCCAGGTGCTTGATCCCGTTGATGTACGGAAGCGCGCTGGTGACCAGGTGTCGAGCCATCCTCGGATGCTCCATTTCATATATGCGGTGACAACGTGACGTGACGGATTGTGATGCGGTTCATCGTATCGAACCGCCGAAAGGCCACGCGCCGCATTTGTCTGGGGTGGACGTAACGCAAAAGCGAGGGAAGTGACCTCTCCGTCACGGCCCTCGCAGTGGGCCCATGCTACAGCGGGAGCGGATCACCCCGGACCGCCGTCCGGGGTTCGGCCGGTCGGCCCCTCCGGCAGCGACGCCGGACGGGTCCGGGAGGGACGCCTGACCGTCGGCGGAAGCCCACGGGCGGGCGGGGGCGGGCGGCCGGTCGGGCAGGGTCGGGCGGGTGAACGCTCCCCGAACAACCGTTGGACCGAGTGGCGGGCCGGCCTGCGGGGCTGCGATCCTGGCTGGTCGTACCGCGTCCGCCGGTGCACAGCGGCCCCGCATGGCGCCGGCATATGCGTACGCACCCACTGGGCCCGTACGCGGTCGAAGTCTGTCACGTGCCGATCATCACCGAACGTAATCTTTCGACGTCTCTCTTCCCTGTTCCCCGAGTGCGCCGGCACTGCCAGGCTGTGCGCGCACAGGGACGAGGTGAGGTGGAGCGGTGAGCGATGGCGGACCAGAGGAGTCCGGCGGGGCCGTGGGACTGCCCAGCCGACGGCGGCAGCCGACGCCCATGAGTCAGTGGACCCCGACCGCACGCCTGTCGTACTGGGCCTTCCACGCCAACCGGCGGCCCTCCTACATGCGCTTCGCCTATCTGCAGCTGGGCTCCGACGCGGCTGCCGAGGACGCGGTCGACGCCACCTTCGACTCGATCATGAACGAGTGGTTACGCATGCTCCACATGGACCGGCTCGACGCCTACGCGTGGACCATCCTCAAGCAGCGGCTGGTCGACCGGGCCCATCGGCGCTGCACCTGGCCCCGACCGATGGACATCAGCGCGTTCGAAGCCGCCCTCAAGGAAGCCCACGCCGACCGGTACGCCGTGCTGACCGACACCATCCGCTTCTATTCCGCCGTCTCCCGGCTCGCCGAGCGCCAGCGCGACGCCGTGCTCCTGCGCTACGGACTCCAGTGCACCCCCGGTGAGGCGGCCTCGGTCATGGGCGTGGACGAGGCCACCGTCCGCTCGCAGCTCGGCCAAGCCCACCGGCGCCTCGCCCGCCTGCTCGAAACCTCCGCCGAATCATGAGGCCGCGTGACGGCAAGGAGGAGCACGGCGACGACGCCACCCGCCGCTCCCTTGCCGAGTTCCTCGCCCGGGCTGGCGTCCGCGACCGGTACCCGCACTACGACCTGGGCGCTGCCGAGGCCCGGCTCGTACGCGCCTCCCGCCTCCAGGCCCTCCCGGCGCCCCCCCGACGCCGGGCCCACGCCTGGAGCGACCCCGCACGGGACTGCCCGCTCGACTCCGAACGGGCCCGCCACGACCTCAAAGCCGTCTGCCTGGCCGTCGTGTCCGCCCCGGCGGCCCAGCCGCAGCTCACGGCCTTCATCGAGAGCGGGCACACCGACCTGGCCGGGTCCGTCGTCTTCGGCTGCCTGCTGCACGTGGCCGGACTGCGCGACGGTGCCCGCTTCTGGTGGCAGTTCGCCGCCGGCTCCGGGCGGACGCGGACCGCGCCCGCCGCGTACTGCCTCTTCCTCGACCACTCCCGTCGGGGGGAGCACCACGACGCCCGGGTCTGGGCGCGCGAACTGGGCCGGCGCGGCTACCGCCCGAGCGGCCACCGGGACCTCCGCGAGGTGCGGCTGTGCACACAGGCAGCCGTCCTGCGCTACGTCGACCAGCCCGACGACCCCGATCTGGGCCCGGTGCCGCTGCCGAGGCCGGGGCTGCCCGCGGTACTGGCCGAGTTCCGACCACCGCCCCCGGTACCGGCCGAGCCCGTGCAGCGGGCCGCCGGCCCGGTCCCGGTGCCGCGCCCGACGTCGCACGCGGCAGCGCGCCCAGGCACCGTCCGCTCCGGCACGGGCGAGGCCCTGGCGCAGGCGCGGCGCGCGTTGGCCGTCGTACGGATCCTCGAAAGGCATCCGCTGGGCGTGCGGGCCTGCCAGCTCCGGAGGGAAGCCGACCTGGCCGAAACGGAACTGCGACCGCTGCTGGCGATGCTCTGCGAGGAGGAGTACGCCTACCGGCCCGGCACGGGCGTGTACGCGCGCGGGCCCGCCCTCGACAGGCTCGGCTCCCCCGGCGGCGGCCTGGCCACCCAGCTCCAGAGCGCCCTCGCCCTGGCCCGGGACAGCGCGGGCGCCGGCGGCGCGGTGTACCTGAGCGGGTACGCCGACGGCCCCGGGACACCGCCGGTGCAGGAGTGGGTGGACTTCAAGGCCACCGCGCACGCCAGCGCCGTCGGCACATGCCTGCTGACCCGGCTCGATCCCGACCGCCGACGCGATCACGTCGCCTCCCACCGGCCGGCGCGGCTCACCCCGCGGACGATCACCGACAGCCAGGTCCTGTTCACCACCCTCGACGCGCTGGCTCCGGGCGCACCAGTCTTCGACCTGCGGGAATACTCCCCCGGCGTCGTGTGCTCGGCGGTCCCGATCACCACCGGGGACGCCGCCGGAAGCCTCGCACTGTCCCTGCCCGCACCCCATGCCCACCGGCTGCCCGAAGCCATGGAGGCGCTGCGCCGCAAGGCCGTCCCGGTGCTCCTCGCCCTGCTCCTGTCGGGCGTGATCCCGCCGGACGCACCGGATGCCACGCAGAGCCGGGATGCCCCGGTGGTCACCCATGCGCCGCGGCGGTCCCACGTCACCCCGGAGACCCTGCGCCACTTCCGCAGGCTCTTCCGCACCCCGCTGACCCGCTCCACGGCCTCCACGGCCTCTCCGGCCGGCCCCCACCTGGTCAGCGACACCACCACGGAGGCCGCCTACTTCTTCGACCCCCTCCCGGAAACCGGCCCGCCCCGCCTCGCCCTCCCCCTCACCTTCGGCCCCCTCACCCCTGGCAGCCTCCCCACGGGCGAAGGCCTGGTGATCCTGAGCACCTGACCCACCCCGAAGGGGTCGCGTGATCGGCGCGCGTCAGCCGGCGTCGCGCACGGAACGCAGGGACGTCGTCAGCGCCGTGCCATGTACAGGTCGAGGGCTCTGTGCAGCAGTTTGTTGAGCGGGAAGTCCCACTCGCCGACGTACTCGACTGCCTGTCCGCCGGTGCCGACCTTGAAGCGGAGGAGGCCGAGCAGGTGGTTGCTCTCGTTCAAGGTGTCGGTGGTACCGCGGAAGTCGTAGACACTCGCACCGAGGGTGTGGGCGTCGCGGATCATCTGCCACTGGATGGCGTTGTTGGGTTGGACCTCGCGCTTGCGACTGGTGGAGGCTCCGTAGGAATACCAGACGTGTTGGCCGACGGTGAGCATGGTGGCGGCGGCCAGCACGTCCCCTTCGTGTTCGGCGAGGTAGAGGCGCATGCGGTCGGGGTGCTCTGCGGTCAGTGCCTTCCACATGCGCTGGAAGTACTCCAGCGGGCGGGCGATGAACTGATCGCGGACAGCGGTCTCGGCGTAGAGCTCGTAGAAGCTGGCCAGGTCGTCGTATCCGCCCCGCAGGACTTTGACACCCGCCTTCTCGGCCTTCCTGACGTTGCGGCGCCACAGCTGGTTGAGGCCGCTCTGGATCTCCTCCAGTGAGCGGTCTGCGAGGGAGAGCTGGAAGACGTAGCGCGGCTGACCGGCAGCGAATCCCTCCTCGCTGCTGCCACCGGACTGCTGCCAGCCCATGCCCCTCAGTCGTTCCATGAGCTCGAAGGCCCTGGGGTCCTGGGTGGTGGCCTCAACCTCGCCGAGTCGGTGGGCCTGCGGATCGGCGATCGCGGCCTTGACCGTGGGCGCGTCCCAGCGGCGTGCGATGACGGGCGGTCCCATCTTCACCGTGAACGCGCCCTGCGCCTTGAGGTGGGCGAGCAGTGGCCGCAACCACCGGCCGAGGTCGGTGTCGTACCAGTCGATGACCGGGCCTTCGGGCAGGTAGGCGAGGTAGCGCTTGAGCTTCGGCAGCGGCCGGTAGAGGACGAGGGCCACCCCGACGATCTGGTCCGCCTCGTCGATCCATCCGAGGCTCTCCGCGCGCCAGTCCGGTTTCACCGCACCCCAAGACGGAACCTGCATGTGACTCACCGAAGGCAGGCCTTCGACGAACGCCAAGTGTTCGTCGCGGCCGATCGTCCTCAGTCGGTAGGTCATGCAGATGCTCCTCGGCCATGGGCGGGTGGTCCGGTCGCAGCCTACTGGCGCGCTTCCGGCCTTCAGTGGTGGCCACGCGCCTCATCGTGGGCGTGGGCGACGGACGAGCGCGCTCGCCGGACGGGGGCACGCTCCCCGGAGCTGGGCCAACGGTGCACAACGCCCGCGCGGGTGGCGGGGAGTCAGCCCGCGCGGGTGAGTCGGTCCGCGCCCGAGAGGATCGCTGCGGCCAATGCCTCCGCCGCCGCCGGCACCCGTTCCCCCCGCAGCAACGCGAACTCCACCGACCCCAAGTCCGGGAGGCCCGCCACCCGTACCAGCCCCGGCGGGATCAGCCCTCGCGTGTGGGCCATCACGCCCAGCCCTGCCCGCGCCGCCGCGATCAGGCCGCTCAGGCTTCCGCTCGTGCACGCGATCCGCCACTCCCGCCCGTCCCGCTCCAGCACCTCCAACGCCCGGGCCCGGGTGATCCCCGGCGGCGGAAAGACGATGAGCGGCACCGGCCGGTCCGGGTCCACCCGCAGCCCCTCCGCCCCGATCCACACCATCCTGTCCCGCCACACCAGCCGGCCCCGCTCGTCCCCCGGGCCGCGGCGCTTGGCCAGTACGAGATCGAGCCGTCCCGCGTCCAGCCGTTCGTGCAGGGTCCCGGACAGCTCGACCGACAGCTCCAACTCCACCTCTGGATGCTCGTGCCGGAAGTCTTCGAGGATCTCCGGCAGCCGGGTCAGCACGAAGTCCTCCGACGCCCCGAACCGCAGCCGCCCGCGCAGCCGCGTCCCGGCGAAGTGGGCCGCCGCCCGCTCGTGCGCCTCCAGGATCGTCCGGGCGAAGCCCAGCAGTGCCTCGCCGTCCTCCGTCAGCTCCACGCTGTGCGTGTCCCGGAGGAAGAGCGACCGGCCCGTCACCTGCTCCAGGCGTCGCACGTGCTGGCTGACCGTGGACTGCCGTACGCCGAGCCTGCCCGCGGCCTGGGTGAAGCTGAGCGTCTGCGCCACCGTGAGGAACGTACGCAACTGGGCGGGGTCGTACATGGCTCCCGTGACTCCCGTGACCTCCGTGACCTCCGTGACTCTCATGGCTCCCATCGTGGCACGGTTATCGAGATATGCGATGGCAGTAAGTCCGGTATACGGCTTTCCCGATCACCGGCGGGACCCCGACGATGAGAACAGCACCGGCGCACCGGAGAGCCCTTGCACCCGTGCACCCATCCACCCATCCACCCGAGCAGCAAGTGAGCCCCCGCGCATGCGTCGCCCGTACCTCCCCGCCCGGCTGCCCCTGGACCCGTACGTCCTGGCCCTCCTCGGCACCGTCGGTCTGGCTGCCCTGCTGCCCGCGCGCGGCCCGGCCGCCTCTGTCGCCGAGGGCGTCACCACCGCGGCCGTGGCCCTGCTCTTCTTCCTCTACGGCGCCCGGCTCTCCACCCGACAGGCCGTGGACGGCCTGCGCCACTGGCGGCTCCACCTCACCGTGCTGGTCTGCACCTTCGTCCTCTTTCCGCTGCTCGGGCTGGCCGCCGGGGGTCTGGTGCCCTGGTTCCTCACGCCCCCGCTCTACAGCGGGCTGCTCTTCCTGTGCCTGGTCCCCTCGACCGTCCAGTCCTCCATCGCCTTCACCTCGATCGCCCGCGGGAACGTCCCCGCGGCGATCTGTGCCGGTTCCTTCTCCAGCCTGGCCAGCACCGTCCTCACCCCGCTCCTCGCCGCCGGCCTGCTCGGCAACCGTGCGGGCGGCTTCTCCCCCGACTCCCTCCTCAAGATCGCCCTCCAGCTTCTGCTGCCCTTCCTGCTGGGGCAGGCACTGCGCCCCCGGGTCCGCGGATTCCTGGTCCGCAGGAAGAGGGTCCTGGGTCACGTCGATCGCGGCTCGATCCTGCTCGTCGTCTACTGCGCCTTCAGCGCGGGCACGGCCGCCGGGATCTGGCACCAGGTCAGCGCCCCGCGCCTGGGCGCCCTGATGGTGGTGGAAGCCGTCCTTCTCACCGTCATGCTCCTGGTCAGCTGGTACGGGGCCCGGCGGCTCGGGTTCGGTCGTGCGGACCGGATCGCCATCCAGTTCGCCGGGTCGAAGAAGAGCCTCGCGGCCGGACTCCCCATGGCCAGCGTGCTGTTCGGGGCCCAGGCGGGTCTGGCGGTGCTGCCGCTGATGCTGTTCCACCAGATGCAACTGATGGTGTGCGCGGTGCTGGCGCGCCGTCGTGCGCGGGACGCCGGGCCGGGAGCGGGCGACGAACTCTGCACCGGACGTGTGGTGGAGGTCTCGCCCGGGGCCCAACACCCCGCCCCGCAGGCCCGGTAACGTGCGGCGGTGACCTGGATACGCCCGCTCGCCGCCCACGCCGAACGCCCCTGCACCCTCGTGGTCTGCCGCGGTTGCTGTTGCGGGGACCCCCGCAAGAACCCCGGCTCCGACCACGCCGGTCAGCTGGCTCGGCTGCGCGAGGCCGCCGCCGCCTCGGCAGGCCGGCTGGCCGTCCGTACGAGCGACTGCCTCGGCCCGTGCGCGCAGGCCAACGTCATCGTGGTGCAGCCCACCAGCGAGGCGCGCCGCCGAGGTGCCCGCGCGGCCTGGTTCGGCTGGGCCCTGGACGACACCGCGACGGACGAGGTCATCGCCTGGGCGGAGTCCGGCGGACCGGGCGTCACCCCGGTCCCGGCCACCTTGGACCTGCACCGCATCGATCCGCCGGAACCGGAACCGAAGCCGAAGTCCAAGGCCACCGCAGGACGCCGAAACCGCCGGAGCCGTTAGGCCCCGCCGTCACAGTGGAGCCGGGCGAGGCTTTGACGACCGGGCCCGGCTAGAAGACGATGCGGTCCTCGCCGGCGTAGACGTTCATGTTCGGCCCGCGCAGGAAGCCGATGAGGGTCAGGCCCGACTCCAGTGCCAGGTCCACCGCCAGTGAGGACGGGGCCGAGACGGCGGCCAGGATCGGAATGCCGGCCATCACGGCCTTCTGCGCGAGCTCGAAGGAGGCCCGGCCCGACACCAGCAGGACGGCGTCGTTCAGCGGGAGGCGGCCGGCCTGCAGCGCCCGACCGACGATCTTGTCCACGGCGTTGTGCCGACCGACGTCCTCGCGCAGGTCCAGCAGCTCGCCCTGGAGCGAGAACAGTCCTGCGGCGTGCAGGGCGCCGGTACGGTCGAAGACCTTCTGCGCCGCGCGGAGACGGTCCGGCAGTTCCCCGAGGAGCCCCACGGGGATGCGGAGGGCACCGGTGTCGGCCTCACCCCCGGCACCGGCCCCGGCTGTGGTCCGTGGGAGCGGGAATCGGGTCGCCGTGCGCACCGCCTCCAGGCTGGCCTTCCCGCACAGGCCGCACGAGGAGGTGGTGTAGACGTTCCGTTCGAGCGTGATGTCAGGCAGCGGAACCCCCGGAGCCAACTGGACGTTCACGACGTTGTAGGTGTTCGAGCCGTCCTGCGTCGCACCCTCGCAGTAGGTCACGGCCTGCACGTCGGAGGCGGAGCCGAGCACACCCTCGCTCACCAGGAAGCCCACGGCCAGCGCGAAGTCGTCACCGGGGGTGCGCATCGTGATGGCGAGGGGCTTGCCGCCCAGACGTATCTCCAGCGGCTCCTCCGTGACGAGGGTGTCGGGGCGGACTCCGGTCACCCCGTTGCGCACCCGGATGACACGACGGCGCTCGGTGACCCGTCCCATGCTGATCAGCCCGCCCGTTCCGTTCTCGTCGCGCACTCCGTCGTGCAGCTCACGGGCCCATTCTCGCGGATTGCCGCTCCGTGACGCTCCCGGCAGCAGGATCCTCCGGAATCTCCAAATTCATGGCAGGTAATCCTGTTGGGTTACGTGCACCTGTACCCACCGGTAGCCGGTCAGGCTGGGTAATCCTGACTGTCGTACGAGGGGGGACCCCGCCCATGACCGGTTCACGAGTGGTGGCGCTAGGGCACTACCAGCCCGCGAAAGTGCTCACCAACGAGGACCTCGCGGCCATGGTCGACACCAACGACGCATGGATCCGCTCCCGGGTCGGCATCAAGACCCGGCACGTGGCGGGTCCCGACGAACCGGTGGACGAGCTCGCCTACCACGCCGCCGGCAAGGCCCTGGCGAGTGCCGGCCTGACCCCCGACGACATCGACCTCGTCCTGGTGGCCACCTCGACCGCGATCGACCGTTCGCCCAACATGGCCGCCCGAGTCGCGGCCAGGTTGGGCATGGGCGCCGGCCCCGCCGTCATGGACCTCAACGTCGTCTGCTCGGGCTTCACCCACGCCCTGGCCACCGCCGACCACGCGATCCGGGCCGGCTCCGCCACCCGCGCCCTGGTCATCGGCGCCGACAAGATGACCGAGATCACCGACTGGACCGACCGCACCACCTGCGTGCTGACCGGCGACGGTGCGGGCGCGGCCGTGGTCGAGGCCTGCCAGGAGCCGGGCATCGGCCCGGTCCTGTGGGGTTCGGTCCCCGAGATGGGCCACGCTGTCCGGATCGAGGGCTCCCCGCCGGTCTTCGCCCAGGAGGGCCAGTCCGTCTACCGCTGGACCACCAGCCAGCTTCCGCCGCTCGCCCGCAAGGTGTGCGAGAAGGCCGGTGTCACCCCCGAGGAGCTGGCCGCCGTCGTCCTGCACCAGGCGAACCTGCGGATCATCGAGCCGCTCGCCGCCAAGATCGGCGCGGTCAACGCGGTCGTGGCGCGCGATGTCGTCGACTCCGGGAACACCTCCGCCGCCAGCATCCCGCTGGCCCTCTCGAAGCTGGTCGAGCGCGGCGAGATCCCTTCCGGCGCCCCGGTCCTCCTCTTCGGGTTCGGCGGCAACCTCTCCTACGCCGGCCAGGTCATCCGCTGCCCGTAGTCGCCGTGCAGCCCGGGCTGCGACGGCCCTCGGCTGCCAGCGCGCGCAGCCGGCCGACGACCAGCACCAGCACCAGCCGGAGTTACGACCGCTGGCCGTATCGGCCCGGCCGGCGCCCGGGTGGGGAAGCCACCGCGCGCTGCGGGCCGTACTACACCCGTACGCATGTCAGCGCGACGGCGACCGGCTCAACGGCGAGCGCGTCGCAACGCGCCGCCGAGCTACGAGACGCCGGGTCTCGCCCGACCATCGGGGACATGCCCGCAGGTCAGCGAGCGGCCCGGGCCGAATACCTGGTCGGAAGCACGCCGATCCTTTGCTATTGTTGTCCTTGTCGCCGCGGGAGACCGGGGCCGATCACCTAGTCCGGGTGGCGGAATGGCAGACGCGCTAGCTTGAGGTGCTAGTGCCCTTTATCGGGCGTGGGGGTTCAAGTCCCCCCTCGGACACCAGCAGGAACCCCAGTTCATCTGGGGTTTTTTGCGTTTCTGGGCAGCGGCGTGACCAATGGTGACAGTTCCCAAAGCACGGAGTCAGCACCGGCGAAGCGGACCGCAAGGGAAAGCAGCGCACCTCAGGTCATCGCGATGGACACCTACCGCCCGGCGCCGGTGCAGCGCCCGGTCCCTGGGCAACCCCCGCCGAAGGCAACCCGTTCCGCTCGCCCGCCATGGACAAGCAGGGTGCCGGTCCACCAACAGTGGTCCGAACCATTTCGATGGGGGTTCTTTCGCGTTTCCGGGGCGTGATGGGCCGGTCGTGGGGCCGTCGTGGCGTCGGAGGGGCAACCACGGCGCCGGGGACGGGTGCGTTTGTGCGGCATCATGGCCTCCACGGTTCGGAGGGGAAGCAACGTGTCGCACGACGAGCTGCGCAACAGCACCGTGATCGCCGGGCGTTACCGCCTGGAAAAGCGGTTGGGCAGAGGGGGCATGGGCACCGTCTGGCGGGCCACCGACGAACTGCTGGGGCGTGCCGTCGCCGTCAAGGAACTCCACGTCGACGACGGGTCGAACACCACGGCCGCCCTGCGGGAGGCCCGGACCGTCGCGCAGGTCAAGCATCCGCACGTCGTCGTGGTCCATGACGTCGTGGAGCACGACGGGCGCCCGCACATCGTGATGGAACTCGTGGACGGCTGCTCGCTCGCCGACCGGCTCGCCTCCGAAGGACCGCTGGGGCCCGCCGAGACAGCCCGGATGGGGCTCGCGCTGCTCGGTGCGCTGACCGCGGCCCACGCCCGCGGAGTCCTCCACCGCGACGTCAAGCCGGCCAACGTCCTCCTGGAGGCGGCGACCGGCCGGGCGGTGCTCACCGACTTCGGCATCGCCCGCCTCGCCGGGGCCACCACCATCAGCGAGACGGGCGCTTTCGTTGGCTCGCCGGAGTACACCTCGCCCGAGCGCATGCAGGGAGCCGTCGCGGGGCCCGCATCGGACCTGTGGTCGCTCGGAACGCTGCTGTGCGCGGCGCTCACCGGCACGTCGCCCTTCCACCGCGATTCACTCGGTGGAGTCCTGCACGCCGTGGTGTACGACGAGATCCGGCCGCCGGCGCAGGCAGGGCCGCTGGTCCCGGTCATCCGCGGGCTGTTGGAACGCGACCCCGCACGGCGGATGGGGGCCGCAGAGGCCGAACGACTGCTCTCGGCGTACATGGCCACCGGGAGGGTCCCCCTCACCGACCGGATTCCCGGTCCGACCGGTCCGACCGCGCCGACCGCGCCGGCTCCGCCACCCCTGGCGCCCCGGACCGCGTCCGGCGCCGCCACCGGAGCCGGCGCGGTCCCGCCCGGCTACGCGCCGACCGAACACGTCACCCAGCCGGCCGGCACTCCTGGGGTGGGGGCCGAGCAGCTCCGGCCGGCCGTACGCGCGGCGCTGATCGTCGCGCTCGTCGTCGTCGCGGTGGCCGGCGCCGTGACCGTCACCCTGCGATTCGGTGAGCGGACGGCGGACCGGGCCGGGGGGACGACGTCCGGCGGGCCCGCCGCCTCGGACTCGGCGGGTACGGGCGTTCCGGCCGCCCGGGCCGCCAATCCCTCGGGTAAGCCCACCCCCGCCGCACCGGCGCCTTCGCCGCCGAGGTCCGCGCCCGAGCCCGCGCCCGCGCCGGCCGGGTACCGACTTGCGTCCGACCCGCAGGGCTTCCGGCTCGCCGTGCCCAACGGTTTCCAGCGCACCACGGACGACGAGCGGGTCTTCTACGTGTCGCCGGACGGGGCCTTCCGCATCGGCATCAAGGTGCAGCCGAAGGTGTCTGGCGGGCCGGTAGGCGTCATGCAGCTCTCCGACGCGAACGGCCCGGCGACCAACCCCGGCTACCGCGACGGCACGGTGGTCGCGACCACCCACAACGGACTGCCGGCCGCGCTCTGGGAGTTCACCTGGGACGGTTTCACCCGTTCCGAGGGCGCCCGGCACACCTTCGACGTCTGCTGGGACGAGGAGGGGCGCATGTACGACGTGTGGGTGTCCGCGCCCGTCGGCCGGCTCGCCGAGGCCAGGAGCCACTTCGACGCGGCTCTGGATTCCTTCGTTCCGGGCGGGTAGGCCGTCGCGGGCCCCGTCCCGCCGGGGGCCGGCGCGTTTGAGGCGCCCGGCGTCGCGGGCAGAGCCCCGGGGGGGGCCCCGCCCGTCCTCGGCTCCGCCGGGAGGCCTGGGGAGGTCTTGTGGAGGTCTTCTCGTGGTGATCGGCCGCGGGAAGGCGTGGGGGTAGCGTCGCCGCGCTGCGCGGAGAGGAGCGGGGCTTGCGCGAGATCACCGTCCCACCCGTCGTCACGGCGGCACCTGTCGGCGGACTCGCCGACGCCGTCTTCCGGCACGCTCAGGAGGACCCCGGCCGGATCGTGCTCGGGCGCAAGGAGGGCGGGGTCTGGCGGGACGTGAGCTCCGGGGAGTTCGCCGCCGAGGTGCTCGCGCTCGCCCGGGGGCTGCTGGCGCAGGGGGTGCGGTTCGGGGAGCGGGTCGCCGTGATGTCCCGTACCCGGTACGAGTGGACCCTGTTCGACTTCGCCCTGTGGGCGATCGGTGCGGAGCCCGTCCCCGTCTACCCGACGTCCTCCACCGAGCAGGTGCAGTGGATCCTCCAGGACTCCGAGTGCGCGGCCTGTGTCGTCGAGAACGAGGACCAGGCCATGACCGTCGGGTCGGCCATCGAGCAGCTTCCGCACCTGCGGCGGCTGTGGCAGCTCGATGCCGGGGCCGTCGATGCGCTGGTCGCGGACGGCCGCGGGGTGTCCGAGGACCTGGTGCACCGGCACCGCCGGGCGGTCACCCCCGATGCCACGGCCACCGTCATCTACACCTCGGGGACCACCGGACGTCCCAAGGGCTGTGTGCTCACCCACGGCAACTTCATGTACGAGGCCGACACGATGGTGGCCCGCTGGGAGTCGGTCTTCCAGGCCGGGCCGGAGGAACGGCCGTCCACCCTGCTGTTCCTGCCGCTCGCCCACGTCTTCGGGCGGATGGTGGAGGTGGCGGCGGTCCGGGCGCGGGTCAAGCTCGGGCACCAGCCGGTGCTGGCGGCGGCCGAGTTGCTGCCGGACCTCGCCGCGTTCCGGCCGACCTTCGTGCTGGGGGTCCCGTACGTGTTCGAGAAGGTGTTCGCGGCGGCCCGCCGCAAGGCGGAGGCCGAGGGGCGTACGGGCCCCTTCGAGCGGGCGGTCGAGACGGCCGTACGGTACGCGCAGGCGCGGGAGGAGAAGGCGTTCGGTGTCGGGCCCGGCCCCTCGGCCGCGCTGCGCATGGAGCACCAGCTCTTCGAGAAGCTGGTGTACGGGAAGGTCCGCGAGGCGATGGGCGGCCGGGTGCGGCACGCCATGTCGGGCGGGTCCGCGATGTCGCGCTGGCTCGGGCTGTTCTTCGATGGGGCCGGGATCACCATCTTCGAGGGATACGGCCTGACCGAGTCCTGCGCGGCGGCCACCGCCAACCCGCCGGGCGCGACGAAGTACGGCACGGTGGGCCGGCCGATCCCGGGCACTGCGGTGTACGTCGCCGACGACGGGGAGGTCTGGCTGAGCGGCGGCCACGTCTTCGCCGGGTACTTGAACGACCCCCGCGCCACGGAGGAGGTCTTGCGCGGCGGTTGGCTGGCGACCGGGGACCTGGGGCGACTGGACGAGGACGGCTATCTCACCATCACGGGGCGCAAGAAGGAGATCCTGGTGACCTCCAACGGCAAGAGCGTCTCGCCGACCGCCCTTGAGGAACGGGTCCGTTCGCACCCGCTGGTCGCGCAGTGCGTGCTGGTGGGCAACGACCGGCCGTACGTGGCGGCCCTGCTCACGCTGGACCCGGAGGGCATCGCGCACTGGCTGTCGATGCGCGGACGCCCGCAGCTACCGGCGGCGCAGCTGATCCACGACCCGGACCTGACCGCCGAGGTCCGACGGGCGGTGGTCGCCGCGAACACCCTCGTCTCACAGGCCGAGGGGATTCGCACCTTCCGGGTGCTGCCGGAACAGTTCACGGAGGAACGGGGCCTGCTGACACCCTCGTTGAAGCTGAAGCGACGGGCGATCGAGAAGGCGTACGCGAACGAGGTGGCGGCCCTCTACCAGCCCTGACGCCCCCCACACAGAGAACTGACACTCCGTCAACCAACCTCTGTCAGCAATATTGACGATGCGTCAGGTCGCACACAGAATGCGGGGATTCCGACCGGAGGGGATCCCACACATGTTGCGATCGACCCGCGCCCTGGCCACCGTGGCGGCGGCACTCGCGCTCGTCTCCGCCTGCAACTCCGCCTCCCGCTCCTCCGTCGGGGGCGGTTCCGGGGCCACTGGGAACTCCCGCGGCGTGACCGTCGACTCGATCAAGGTCGGCGGCATCGTCTCCATGACCTCGGCCAGCGGGTACAGCAAGAAGGACACCGATCTCGGCGCCAGGGCCCGGTACATGCGGGCCAACGCCGAGGGCGGGATCAACGGCCGCAGGATCGACTACCTGGGCGCGGAGGACGACGGGCAGGACCCCGCCAAGAACATGGCCGCCGCCCGCAAGCTCGTCCAACAGGACAAGGTCTTCGCGGTCTCCCCCATGAGCTCGGTCACCTTCTCCGGCGCCGACTTCCTGGAGCAGGAGAAGGTCCCCACCTTCGGCTGGGGCACCCTGCCGTCCTTCTGCGGCCCCAAATACATCTACGGTTTCAACGGCTGCCTGGTCCCCTCCCCGGGGGGCACCCTCAACCAGACCTGGCCCGAGGGCATCGGCCGGCTCCTCGGCGGCGCGCGGGGCAAGTCGGTCGCGATCATCGCCAACGACAGCGACGCCGGGAAGTTCGGTATCCGCACCTTCCAACAGGGCTTCGCCGGAGCTGGGTTCGACGTCGCCTACGCCAAGGCCTCCGTACCCGCAACGGCCGTGCCCAGCGACTGGTCCGCGTACGTGAAGGAAATCCTGGAGAGCAACGACGGCAAGGCCCCCGACGCCGTCGTCTCGGTCATGCAGACCCCGAACAACATCGGCCTGTTCACCGCGCTCAAGCGCAGCGGCTACCGGGGGCTCCTCACCGATCCGACCGACTACGACCCCGGACTGCTCGCCAAGGACGCCACCAGGCAGGCCCTCGACGGGGTGCACGTCCTGCTGCAGTTCCAGCCCTTCGAGTCGACGGACCCGCAGATGGCCCGCTTCAAGGCCGACGTCAAGGCGGCGGCCGGTGGAAAGGACGTACCGCTCAGCATGCACACGCTCACCGGATACATGTCGGCCGACCTGTTCGTCTCGATCGCGCAGAAGGCGGGCAAGGAACTGACCGTCGAGTCCTTCCAGGCCGCCGCCCAGACCTACTCCGACTCCGGCACCCTCGTCGGCGACCGGGCGGAGCCCAAGGGCCAGAAGGACAGCTTCGGCTGCGGGGCGCTCGTCCAGCTGAGGAACGGGGCGTACGAGGTCTCCGTCCCCTTCGCGTGCCGCCAGCCGATCCCCTTCGCCTAAGGCCAGCGCCATGGGGGATCTGCTCGTCTTCGTCCTGAGCGGCCTGGTCTCCGGCGCCCTGTACGCACTGCTCGCCACCGGGCTGGTGCTCTCGTACTCGGCGTCCGGGCTGTTCAACTTCGCGCACGGGGCCACCGCCTACCTGGGTGCGCTGACCTTCTACGAGGTCCACTCCGGGCTGGGGTGGCCGGCGCTCTGGGCGGCCCTGTTGGTGGTGTGCGTACTGGCACCCGGGCTCGGCTGGGGACTGGACCGGCTGATGTTCCGGCGGCTCGCACGCGTCGGCGAGACGGCGCAGATCGTGGCCACCATCGGACTGTTGGTGGCCCTGCCGGCGGCCGGACTGTGGGCCGTGGAACTGCTGGGGGACGCGGGCGTGCCCGTTAAGCCCGCGGAGAACCAGTTCGGGCTGCCGGGCGTGGGGCCGAGCCCCGCACGGTCCTGGCAGCTCGCGGAGGGCGTCGGCATCGACTCCGACCAGCTGATCACCTGGCTGGTCACCGCGCTGGTGGCGGTGGCCCTGTGGGTACTGATGCGGCACACGCGGCTGGGGCTGCACCTGCGGGCGGCCGTCGACAACCGAACCCTCACCGAGCTGCGCGGGATCAGCGCCGACCGGCTGTCATCGGTGGCCTGGGTGATCGCGTCCGCGTTGGCGGGCCTGGCGGGGGTCCTGGCAACGCCGCTGCTGGGGCTGTCGGCGCACGACTTCACCCTGTTCCTGTTCGTTTCGGCGACGGCCGCGGTGATCGGGCGCTTCGCGTCCGTGCCGCTCGCGTTCGCGGGCGGACTGGGACTGGGCGTGCTGCAGAACCTGGTGGCCGGGTACGCGTCGTTCGCCGAACGGATCACGGGGTTCCGGACGGCGGTGCCGTTCCTGATCCTTTTCGGCGGACTGCTGGTACTGACCCGGCGGGCGCGGACGGCGGGAACCGCAGCCGCGGACGACGCACCCGCCGATCCCCTGGCCGGTGCCTCGTGGGCGCGGCGGTGGGGAGCGTGGGCAGCGGCGGCGGGTTTGCTGTGCGTCGCCTTCTACACCGTGACCACGCCCTTCTGGAGCGGGCTGCTCGCGCAGGCAATGGCCGTCGCCCTGGTGTTCATGTCCTTCACGGTCGTCACCGGGCTCGGGGCGATGGTGTCACTGGCGCAGGGCACCTTCGTGACGGGGGCCGCACTGGTGGCCGGACTGCTGATGAGCCACGGCTGGCCGTTCGTGGCCGCGCTGGCGGTGGGGACGTGCGGAGCGGCGCTGCTCGGGGCGCTGGTCGCCCTGCCGGCGCTGCGACTGGGGGGAAGGTCGCTGGCGCTGGCGACGCTGGCCCTGGCCTTCCTGGCGGACCAGGTCCTCTTCCAGTTGCGGTGGCTGCGGAACGGGGACTCGGGGTGGTCGATCCCCCGGCCCGTGGTCGGACCGGTGGACCTGGGCGACGACCGGGCGCTGGGGGTGGCTCTGGTCGTGCTCGTCGCCGCCGTGGCCGCGGGACTGAGCGCCCTGCGGAACTCGCCGTCGGGGCGGGCGATGCTGGCCGTACGGTCGGCGCCGGCGGCTGCGATGGCCTCGGGCGTGTCCGTACTGCGCACGAAACTGATGTTGTTCACGTTGTCGGCGGGGCTGGCGGGGTTCGGGGGCGTGCTGCTCGCCTCGTACAACACCCGGATCACGGCGACGGACTTCACGGCGATGACGGGATTGGTGTGGCTGGCCGTCGTGGTGGCCGCGGGGGTGCGCAGGCCGCAGTACGCGGTGGTAGCGGGGGTGGTGTACGCGGTGGCTCCGCGGCTGCTGGCCGACTGGGTGACGGGGTCGGCGTACCTGCCGGTGATCCTTTTCGGATGGGCGGGCTTGGCATTGGCCAACGATCCGGACGGATACTGCGCCGCCGTTCCTGCGCGGATCACCGGGCGGCGGGCCACGGCCACGGGCCCAGCGCGGCCCGTTCCCGTCCCCGCCCCCGCCCCTACCGGAGGCGGGGCCCGGCACCGGACCCCGGCCACGACGGCCGACGCCCGGACCCGCGCGCTCCGAACGCCGCACGGGACGGACGTCGCCCTCGCGTTGAAGGGGGTACGGGCCGGGTACGGCGGGGGAACGGTGCTGCACGGAGTGGACCTCGTCGTACGCAAGGGGGAGCTGCTCGCGGTGCTCGGGCCCAACGGGGCCGGGAAGAGCACCGCTTGTCGAGTGGCCGCCGGGCTGCTGCCCGTCGAGGGCGGACGGATCTGCGTGGGCGGGCGGGACGTGACGGGGGACGGGCCCGTACGGCGGGCGCGGGACGGGGTGTTGCTCGCTCCCGAGGGGCGGGGGATCTTCCCCTCGCTCAGCATCGAGGAGAACCTGGCGCTGTACCTGAGGGACGCCGACGAACGGGACGCCGTGTACGCGCGGTTCCCGCGGCTGCGGGAGCGGCGCGGGGTGGCCGCCGGGGCCCTGTCCGGTGGGGAGCAGCAGCTGCTGGCGCTCGCCCCGCTGCTGCAACGGCCGCCCGGGGTGCTGATCGCCGACGAACCCTCGCTCGGTCTCGCGCCCCGCATCGCCGACGAGGTGTACGGGCTGCTCGGCGAGCTCCGGGACGCCGGGACCGCGCTGCTGCTGGTGGAGGAGAAGGCCGCGGGGATCCTCGGCATCGCCGACACCGTCGCCTACCTCTCCCGGGGCCGGGTGTCCTGGTGCGGTCCGCGCTCCGAGGTGGACGTCGACCGGCTCACCGAGACCTACCTGGGGACGGCGGGGTGAGCGGCGGGGTGAGCAGCGACGTGAGCGGCTACGTGCTGGAGGCCTGCGGGATCAGTGTCCGGTTCGGCGGGGTCAGGGCCCTGACCGGGGTGGACCTCGGGGTCCGGGCCGGCGAGGTGTGCGGGCTGATCGGGCCGAACGGGGCGGGGAAGACCACGCTGTTCGACGTGCTGTCCGGCATCCGGCGGCCCGACCGGGGGCGGATGCTGCTGGACGGCTCGGACATCACCCGCCGCTCACCCGTCTGGCGGGCCCGGCACGGGATGCGCCGGACCTTCCAACGGCAGCAGCTGTTCGGGCAGCTCAGCGTGGCCGACAACGTGCTCGTCGCGCAGGAGTGGCGCGGGGGTGGGGGTGGCCTCGCCGCCGACCTCATCGGGTTCCCGGCCCGCCGCCGGCGGGAGCGGGAGCGCCGGGAGCGGGGCGCGCGGGTGCTCGCGTCCTGCGGGATCGGCGCACTGGGGACTGCGTACGCCGGCAGACTGCCGGTCGGTCAGGCCCGGATGGTGGAACTGGCCCGGGCCGTGGCCGATCCGCCGCGGGTCCTGCTGCTGGACGAGCCCGCGTCCGGGCTGGCGGCCCCCGAGCGCGAACAGCTCGCCGCGGTCGTCCGGCGGCTCGCCGTAGAGGAGGGGTGCGGAGTGCTGCTGGTGGAGCACGACGTGGCCTTCGTGATGGACCTCTGCGCGCGGGTGGTCGTACTGGACCTCGGAACGGTCCTCGCCGAGGGCACGCCCGCCGAGGTCCGGGCCGATCCGCTCGTGCGGCAGGCCTATCTGGGTACGTCGTGACGGCTGGCCGCGAGCCGTCCCCGGTTGGCGGGAATACGTCGGCCGACGGGCCGGTTGTGGCACCCCGTACTCCATACCCCGTACTTCCGTAGGCGCTCCGACCACCATCCGAGGAACGGCACGACGTGAACCAGGTCCCCGCCATCAAGCTCAACAACGGCACGCTCATGCCCCAGCTCGGGTTCGGAGTCTGGCAGGTACCGGACGACGAGGCGGAACGGGCCGTCGGGACCGCGCTGGAGGCGGGCTACCGGAGCATCGACACGGCGGCCATCTACCGCAACGAGCGGGGCACCGGCAAGGCCATCGCGGCGGCCGGGGTGCCGCGCGAGGAGCTGTTCGTCACCACCAAGCTGTGGAACGGGCCGTCCCGCACCTGGCGCCGGGACGACGTGCTGCGCGCCTTCGACGACTCCCTCGCCAAGCTGGGCCTCACGCACATCGACCTGTACCTGATCCACTGGCCGCGCCCGATGCGCGAGGACTTCCTCACCATCTGGAAGACCTTCGAGGAGATCGCGGCGAGCGGACGGGCCCGCGCCGTCGGCGTGTCCAACTTCCGCCCGGCCGACCTGGAGCGGCTCGGTGCCGTGAGCCCGCTCGTCCCGGCCGTGAACCAGATCGAACTGCACCCCCTCTTCCCGCAGGAGGAGTTGCGCGCCCTGCACGCCCGGCTCGGCATCACGACCGAAGCGTGGTCGCCGCTCGGCCAGGGCAAGGAGCTGCTGACGCTTCCGGCGGTCACCGAGGTCGCCGCCAAGCACGGGCGGTCCGCGGCCCAGGTGGTGCTGCGCTGGCACCTTCAGCTCGGGAACGTCGTGATCCCGAAGTCCGTGACGCCGTCGCGCATCCGGGAGAACATGGACGTCTTCGGCTTCGAGCTGGTCGCCGCCGACATGGCCGCGCTCAACGCCCTGGGCCGCGGCCCCTCGGCCCGTCGGATCGGGCCGGACCCGGCCGTCTTCGACGTCTGAGCCGCGGATGAGCGTCCCCGACGGGATCTACCGGATCCGCAACGTAGCCAGTGGTCTGCTGCTCCGGCTGGAGGGCAGCACCCGGGTGGGCGTGGGCGCCGACGCCCCGCCCGCGCCCCCGGCCGCCCGGCAGTGGCGGGTCTCCCCCGTCCACAGCGGGGGCGGGATCGTCCACATCGTCAGCGTCCACAACGACAAGCGGCTGGACGTCGCGAACGCATCGACGCAGAGCGGTACCCGCGTCCAGGTGTGGCGGCCGAACGCCTTCGGCGCGCAGGAGTGGATCGTCGAGGAGCACCTCGACGATCCCGGTGTGGTCTCCCTGATCGCCTGTATCAGCGGTCTACCGCTGGAGGCGGACCAGGAGGGCCTGGCCCGCCAGTGCGAGGACACGGACTCACCGGCACAGTGGTGGCGGTTGGAGCCGGTCTAGTGCTGTGACCTCAAAGGTTCACCGGCCCGCGGCGCCCGGCACGACCCCGGCGGATGCGGGCCCCCGTACGGGG